>CANJXY010000166.1 GCA_947478925.1 Hyphomonadaceae bacterium
ACGGTCGATGACTATGTCGCAGCCGTGAACGCAGCGTCCGGCGGCAAGATTTCTGCCTCCTATGACGACGTGGCTGGCCAGTTCACCTACCTGATCAACGATCCCAACTTCGACGACCTCGCGGTTTCGTCGGATGGCGTGGACGCCACCAACCTCGGCGCCGGCGTCGCTACGGCGACGGTCTCCAGCGCCGGTTCGAACATGTTCGTCGTCAACGGCATGGATATGACGATGTCGAGCGCGATGTTCTCGTCCTTCGCCAGCGTCGACATCTCGACGACGGCCGCCTCCGCCACGACCGCCGCCAACGCCCTGGAACAGGCGATCACCGATCTCAATGTCGGCCTGGCCTCGCTCGGCTCGCAAGCGACCGCGCTCGACACCCAGCAGGACTTCCTCGCCAAACTGTCGGACGAGATCGAGAACGGCATCGGCAACCTCGTCGACGCCGACCTCGCCAAGGAATCGGCCAAGCTGCAATCGCTGCAGATCAAGCAGCAGCTCGGCGCCCAGGCCCTGTCGATCGCCAACCAGGCGCCGCAGGTCATCCTGTCGCTGTTCAGGTAAGGTCGTCCGGGGCTTCCCAAAGCCTTTTGAAACCAACGAAAAAGGCCGCCTCCGCGATGTCTGCGGGGGCGGCCTTTCGCCATTCGGCGGCGGTGGAAACGCCTCGTTAACGATTGCTAACGAAGAGTGATCCCGAATTGACGATTCGTTCACCACGATTCGTCCACGGAGACGGCCAAAATGGTCGACAGGATCAATAACGCCTCAGGCGTTCTCGGGGCGCTGAAACAACTTCAGGCCGCCAACAGGGATCTCACGGGCGCCGATACGCGCGTGTCCTCAGGCCTGCGCGTGGCGCGGGCCCGCGACGACGCCACAGCCTACAATTCCGCTGCACTCATGCGCGGGCAGGGCGCCTCGCTCAGTGTCGTCACACTCAGCCTCAGCCGCGCCGAATCCATTTCCGACACCGCCATCGCCGCTAGCGAACAGGTGATGAAGCAGCTCGGCGCCATGAAGGCGACCGCCACGCAGGCGATGACCGGCGGCCTCACCGACGATCAGCGCGCCGCGTTCCAGAAGCAGTACCAGGACCAGATGTCCTCGCTGCAATCGTTCGTGCGTGGCGCCTCATTCGACCAGACCAATATCCTCGATGGCTCGCAGCAGCCCAACGGCGTCTCGTTCATCGCCGATGCCGATGCGACCCAGACGCTGACGCTGGCAGGCCGCAACTTCATGCCAGGCGGCGGCGTCATCACGGTCACGCCGTCCACCAGCGCGCTCAACACCACGCAATCCGCCGCCGACACCCAGAAGCTGCTGGACGAATCGATCGCCAACATCAGCGACGAGCTCGCTTCCATGACGGCCGAGCGCAAGCGGATTGAGGCGCAGAAGGGTTTTGTCGGCAAGCTCGCCGACGCGCTCGCCGCTGGCGTCGGCCGTATGGTCGACACGGACGTCTCCGCCGAAAGTGCGCTGATCCAGGCCCTGCAGGTCAAGCAGGAACTGGCGTCCTCGGCGGTCAGCATCGCGAACTCGGCGCCGCAGGCCCTTCTGCAGCTGTTCCGTCCGGTCTAGGCGACCATGCTCAGCGACATCCAGTTCGAGCAGGCCATCGCCGCCTTCGTGACGTTTTTTGTCGTTATCGATGCCGTCGGCGTCGCGCCCATCTTTGCCTCGCTCACCGCGCCGGGCGGCCGGGTCTACGCGCGCAAGATGGCTTTCAAGGCGACCTTCGTCGCCACACTGATCATGTTCTTCTTTGCCTTCGGCGGCCCGTGGCTCCTCGGCCATCTCGGTATCTCGCTGGATGCCTTCCGGGTCGCTGGCGGCGCGCTGCTTTTCCTGATCGCGCTGGAGATGGTGTTCGAGAAACGTCAGGCGCGTCAGAAAAGCCGTGCCGATCAGGTCCTGGCGGAAGAAGAAGCCGCCGGCCGGATCGACGACATTTCTGTCTTCCCGATCGCGATTCCGATGATCGCGGGGCCGGGCTCGATCGCCACGGCGATGATCTACATGCGGAATGCGGGCGGCGATCTGGTCGACATCGCGATCGTCAGCGGCGCCATCCTCGCCAACCTCCTGCTCGCTGGCCTGATCTTCCTTGCCGCCGGTCCGCTGATGAAGCTCATGGGCGATCAGGTCGCGGGCGCGATCACGCGTATCTTTGGCGTCATCCTGTCCGCGCTCGCCGTGCAGATGATGATCGTCGGTATCACGGGCGCATTCGGGATCGTGGTTCCAGCCGGTTGAGCTGACGCCTGACCTAACCCTTAGCTTCCCCTCAGGCCGGATGCTCGTCCATCAGGTAGACGGCGCTCTTCTTGCGCGGCTTGTTGCGGCGGAACGACTTCCAGAAAGTCGTCATCGCCACGAAGGCCAGCAGCAGAAGGCAGGCCGCAACACCCGCCAGCTGGATCTTCAGCGCCGTTGTCCACGGCACAACCGTGCGGGCTGTCGCCAAAAGGTTGTCGCCGTCCAAATGTTCCAGCGCCACGGCGCGGTCGCCGCCGGCAGCCGCCACAAGACCGGCCGCACGCAGGTCAGCCGAGTCCTTGACGCGCGCGACGATGGCGATGGCGGATTCAACCGAGGTGTCATGCGCGATCTCGCGCAGGATGCGGAACTCGGCCAGCAGCGGCTCCAGCTTCTGCCGGTCGATCGTGGTCTTGAATACGCGCTCGACCGCCGCTTCGCCTTCCGGCGTGTAGCGCAGTTCGTTGCGCAGTTCGGCGCTCAGCACCTTCTTCATCTCTTCGACCGGGACGACGTCCTCGATCCGCTTGGCAAGATAGCTCTTGAACGGGACCGGCGCCTCCGTGCGCATGCGCAGCGTGGACATCGCAACCGATGCGCCCTCGCGGGCTTCCGGGTCAGCCAGGATCAGGCCGATGCCCGACAGCAGGAAGGCCGGCACATCCGTATTGTCGTCATTGGCCCAACCAACAGCCGCCATCGTGTGCTGGCGCAGATCGCCCAGGCGGTTGGTCGCCACGCGGGGCTCGTCGCCATCGATTGCAGGCGCAGGGGCCGAGGCCACGACAGCCGTTGTAGCGCCCGGCAAGGCGGAGGCAGGCGCCGAAGCGGAGAACATCGACACGAGTGACTGGGTGCGGCGCTCATATTCATCCTGCACGTCGTCCGGCAGGTAGGAGAGGGCAGCCTGGAGCATGGCTTCATCGCCCGCGCCATCGGCAACTGCGATCCGGGCACGAAGGGCTGCGCCGTCAGCGCCGTCGAGCATGGCCGGTGCGCCGAGCAGAAGGCCGCGGACGCGCGGCATCTCACGCTCTTCAAGGGCGTTACGGACAAGGTCAGACCAGACCTGACGCGGGGTCGCCTCGTCCTTGACGGAGATCTGCTGGAATCGTTGATCCATTGCCTCGCGCGTGGCGGCAATCGCGTCCGGCGTGGTCTGGAAACCCTGCGGCCGACCGCCATAGGCCTGCGAGATCATATGCGCCGCCATGAAGGGCGTTGCGACCAGTGCGGCGTTGAAAATCAGGGCGGCATAGGCCGCAAAGGGAAGTCGACGCTTGCGACGGCGATTCATCAAGCCCGCTTCCGTCTAAAAACCGGCGACCATCAGAGCTTTCGCTCAAACACTCGCTCACGCACCCCTGCCTTACCCTTGTTCGCCGACAGGCCCCTCAGATCAAGGGGGCAAGACGTCTCAAGCTGAAAAAAACACATGAACTGCATGCAAGGCGGGCAGCGCGCTGCGCGATAGTCGCGTGCTGATAGAGCATACTGATCACAGGCTGACGTCCGCGCAGCGGCTCCGAGCGCTTGTGTTTCAGGCCTTTGCGTTGACGGCGAGACCTGAGGCCTGCCGATTGGGTTCCGCGCTGGCGCCGGAACGACCGTAACCCGCAGGCGCCGCCCGCACCGAAGCAATCTCGCTTGCGATGGACCGGACCAGACCTTCCGTTACGGATTTTGACGCGGCGAGCGCCATGGCATGAGCTTCCAGCGTCATCTCCAGCTCACGCGACAAGGTCCGCAGCTGGTCCTTTCGCGCCTGGGACAATCCGGCCAGCAGGCTTGGGTCCGCCTTGATGCGCGACACTTCAATGCGCCAGGTGTGAACCAGCCGCTCTTTTTCGTCCCAGTCTGCATTGGCGGCTGACAGGCGGTGCGCCCTTACCGCAGCGGCTTCCGCAGACACCAGGCCGATCAGGCGGCGTGTCATCGCTTCCAGCTGCTCGGCGCGCTCTTCGACTTCGATCGCGCTCATTCCAGCCCCTGCATTTTCAGAATTTCCTTCATGACCTTGTCGGCAATGCCAACGCCGCCCTGCTTGGCGATCGCGTCCGCATACTGGTCGATCAGCATCGGCCGAAATGTCGATTCCGCACTGCCGCCGCCGAACGGTCCGTCTGTTTCAATCCCGGCGAACATCGGGCCGAGCATCTCCGAAATGAACATGCGCTCGAACTGTTGGGCGACATGGCGGGCCTGCTCGCGCGTCTTCACGCCTGCGACTTCCGACGACAGGCCGGGTTTGCGTTGCGCCATCACATCGACGGGCGCAGAGGGCAGGGAGAGATCAGCCATTGCATTGCCTCCCGATTACATCACTTCGATGTCGGCCTGCAGCGCGCCCGAAGCCTTCAGCGCCTGCAGGATCACGATCAGATCGCGTGGACTGACGCCCAGCGCATTGAGCCCGGTCACCAGTTCGCGCAGCGGCACGCCATTGCCCCCGACGAGCGCCAATCTCGCGGCATCTTCCGACACCGCGATATCGCTTTGCGGCACCACCACCGGCGGCGCGTTGGTGAACGAATTCGGCATGGCGACGCCGGGCGTCTCCTGCACATGGATGGTGAGGTTGCCCTGCGCGATTGCGACGGTCGAGACGCGGACATTCTCGCCCATCACGATGACGCCCGTGGTCTCGTTGATGATGACACGGGCGCGTTGCTCTGGCTCGATCTCGAGGCTCTCGATCTGCGCGATCAGGCTCGACATGTCGCGGAAGCTCGCCGGCCGGCGCAGGCGCACGGTTGCAGGATCCAGCGCCGAGGCGGCATCGATCCCAACGAACGCATTGATGGCGCCCGCAATGCGGCTCGCTGTGGTGAAATCGGGATTGCGCAGGGACAGGCGCAGTTCAGGCGCGCCGGCGAAGTCGAAGCGCAGCTCCTTCTCGATCGTGGCGCCGTTAGGCACGCGGCCATTGGTCGGAATATTGCGGGTCAGCGAGGTGCCTGACGCGCCGCCGGCCGTGAAGGCGCCAACGGCGACGGAGCCTTGCGCAGAGGCATAGGCCTGGCCATCGGCGCCCAGAAGGGGCGTCGCCAGCAGCGTGCCGCCCTCGAGGCTGCCTGAGTCGCAGACGGCCGAGACGGTCACGTCGATGCGGGTGCCGTTGGCGGCAAAGGGGGGCAGGTTGGCAGTCACCATCACAGCGGCAGCGTTCTTGGTGTTCAGCGTGGCGTTGCGCGTGTTGACGCCAAGCCTTTCCATCATGGATTCGATGCTCTGGCGCAGCATGGCGCAGTTGCGCAGGCTGTCGCCCGTGCCCTTGAGGCCGAACACGACGCCATAGCCAATCAGCTGGTTCTCGCGCACGCCCTCGACGTCGATGATGTCCTTCAGGCGCGTACCCGCATGGGCGGCCCCGCCGATGGACACGGCGAGAAGCAGGCAGGCAAAGGCTGAGGCGAGCGCGCGCATGGCATCCCAGGATACGGGTGACGGAAATATCCGACCGTTCTGGCCGCAGCGTTTCAACCAGAGGATCGCCCGGGAAATCGCAACAAAGCCTTAAGCCTCATTTCGCGGCTGGAAACGATCCTTAAGCCGCCATTAACCAACTGGGCTAAATCTGCCGGGTGAGGAGCCCCCTTCAATGAAGGTCATTTCCACCTCATCCACCTCGGCGTCCGCGCCGCCCAGCGGCACCAAGCCGGCTGCCGAAGGGTTTGGCGAACTGCTGAACATTTCCGGGGCGGCCCCGCGCGCGGCTGCCTCCGCCGTGTCGGGCGCCGCGGGCGTTTCCGGTATCTCGACGCTGATGGCCCTCCAGGGCATTGGCGGGCCCGAGGCCCGCGCCCGCGCCCTGCGCAAGGGCCGCCGCCTGCTTGACGCGCTCGACCGCTTGCAGCTTGCCATGCTGGGCGACGGGCCGACCAAACGGCATCTCAACCTGCTCAACACCGCACTGGCCGACCAGCGTGACCCATCCGGGGATTTCGGGCTCGACGAAACCCTGAACTGGGCCGAAGTCCGCGCCGCCGTCGAAGCCGCCAAGCTCGAACGCGCGAGCGAGCCGGCCTGATTTTCCCCAGCTGCAGAATGCCGCAATGCGGCATAGCGCTTTTTGCGTGAGCGAATGCTCACCCGAAAGCACGTGGCAGGGGTATGGTCAAAAAATTGCAACAAATACAATTGTCCGATACGTGCGGTCGGGCGTTTACGGGGTGGGGCGAGCAGGTTATACAGCCCGCCCATCGCAGGCAGCCAGACGTGTGGGCATGCCAGGGAGTTGGCAGAATGAGTTCCAAGACGGCGACCTACCGCCCGACCGAGAACGAGCCCTACATGGGCAAGAAGCAGCTCAAGTATTTCAAGGAAAAGCTGCAGGCCTGGAAGGACGAAATCCTTCAGGGCAATCGCGAGACGATCAATGGCATGCAGGAAAACGTGGCGCCGATCCCGGACCTCGTCGACCGCGCATCCTCAGAGGCCGATCGCGCCCTTGAGCTGCGGACCCGCGATCGCGAGCGCAAACTTGTCGCAAAGATCGACGCGGCCATCCGCCGGATCGAACTTGGCGAGTACGGCTACTGTGACGAGACTGGCGAGCCGATCGGCATCAAGCGTCTCGAAGCCCGCCCGATCGCCACCCTCTGCCTCGAGGCTCAGGAACGCCACGAGCGCAAGGAAAAGACGATCCGGGACGACTGATCGGCGGACTCATGTCCCCGTCGGTGGCCTGAACTCCCGCAGGCTCCACTTCCAGATGATCGCGCCTCCGCGGACAGCGAAGCCGAGTGCGACCCCTATCGCGCTCGCCAGCGTCCAGTCGGCGCCAAGCATCCGCAAAGCGACAAAAACCGCCGCGCTGAGGATCGCCGGCGTAATGTAGAGCTCGCGGCTGAGCAGGATCGAGGGCACGCCCGCAAGTACGTCGCGAATGATGCCGCCAAACGTTGCAGTCAGCGCCCCCATCACCACGCAGATCACCGGATCGACACCGAGCGAAAGAGCCTTGGCTGCGCCCACGCACGCATAGACGCACAGACCTATCGCATCGAGCCAGAGCAGCGTCTGTGCGTGAACCCCGCGCCCGCGTGTCAGGTAGACCAGCACGGCCACCACCGTGCAGACCACAATGTAGCCCGCATCCTGAACCCAGAAGACCGGCGCGCCGATCAGCAGGTCGCGCAGTGTGCCGCCGCCAACGCCGGTGATGGCGGCGAAGAAGATGAAGGTCACCACGTCCTGACGCTTCTGCGCGGCCATGAGGGCGCCTGACGCAGCGAAAGTCGCCACGCCTGCATAGTCGAGCACCGAAAGCAGGCTGATCGCCATCCTGGCACACACCCTCAATTGCCAATCCGTCACGGAGCGGCATAGCCTCTGACATCGTCGGGAAGCCAGTACTCAGGGAGAAAAGGCCATACGCCTGATCCACGCGCTCGCAGGCCTCCTTGTCGCCGCTACAGCCGGCGCGGCGGGCCTTTGCGCTGTGGGTTTGGCGCAGACGACCGCGATGCCCGGAAACAAGATCGAGGCGAAGTTTGCTGGCGGTTTCCGGCCCGACGCCTGCCGCTGGCCCCGCGCGGCGCGACAACAGCAGCTGTCCGGATGCTGCCAGATG
>CANJXY010000167.1 GCA_947478925.1 Hyphomonadaceae bacterium
CTACGCCCTGTCGCAGCGCGCCTGGCTTGCCGCGCTCGCTCTCTTCCTCTGCGCCGCTGGCGACGTGTTGCTCGAACTCTTCTTTGTCGCCGGCATGGCGGCCTTCGCGCTCGGCCACATCGCCTACATCTTCTGCTTCCTCGAATGGGGCCGCGTGCTTGGACCCAACAAACGTGACCGTCCCGTCGCTGGCCTCGTGGTTGTGGTCTCGCTGGCGATGCTCGGCTGGATGGTCCCGGGCATGGGCGACCTGCTGATCCCCGCCCTGATCTATCAGGCCATCATCACTGTCATGGTCGCCACCGCCATGGTCGTGAAGGCGCCTATGCTGGCGCGGCTCGGGGCCGTCGTTTTCATGCTGAGTGACACGCTGATCGCCATCGGAAAATTCACGAACACGGGCGTGCCTCCGGGCTCGGTCTGGATCACCTATGCCGGCGCACAGATCATGATCGCGTGGGGATTGTCGCGTATCTCGCCCTACAAGGATCGCAAGGAACGGCAGGTTGCTACGGCGCCGTAGACCGCGCCCCGAACAAGGCCGAGCCGACACGCACGCTCGTCGCTCCGAACATCACCGCGATCTCGTAATCTGCGCTCATTCCCATCGACAGTTTCGCGACGCCATTGCGCGCTGCGATCTTCGCCAGCAGCGCAAAGTGGGGCCCGGCGGGCTCCTCCGCTGGCGGAATGCACATCAGGCCTTCGATCGCAAAGCCATAGTCACGGCGCATCGCAGCGATGAACGCATCTGCGTCCTGAGGCGCAACGCCCGCCTTCTGCTCTTCCTCGCCGGTGTTGACCTGCACGTATAGACGCGGCGTGCGCCCTTCCTTCGCAGAGGCGTCGGCCAGGGCTATGGCGAGCTTCGTCCGGTCCAGCGTCTCGATCACGTCGAACAGGGCGACTGCTTCCCGCGCCTTGTTGCTTTGTAACGGCCCGATCAGGCGCAGCTCCAGATCCGGATATGCGGCGCGGCGTAGCGTCCAGCGAGCTTCGGCTTCCTGCACGCGGTTCTCGCCATAGATGCGCTGACCGGTCGCCAGCATGGCGTCGATCCGCTCATCGGGTTGCACCTTCGAGACGGCGACCAGCGCCACGGATGCTTGATCTCGCCCCGCGCCCTTGGCGGCGGCGGCGATGCGCGTAACAACCTCGGTGCGCGCCGATACAATCTCGTGCAGAAGTGTTTCGCTCATGGCCACCTCTTCACCCCAAGCCGCGATCCGCCGCAAGCTCGTGGCGGCGTCGCGTCTTGCCAAACCTGCCCGCGCGCGCAATCGCCGCGCCCTGCCGCGCGCCTTCTTCGTCACCGATCCGGTGCGCACGCCGGATCCCTTGGCAATCCTGAAACGCCTGCCCCGCGGCTTCGGGGTGATCTGGCGACATTTCGGCAGCCCGAGCCGCCTCGCCACAGGTCTCGCCCTCGCTCGCGTGTGCCGGAAGCGCGGCCTCATACTGCTCGTCGCCAATGATCCCGCCCTCGCGACGCGCATCGGCGCCTCCGGGGTTCACTGGCCCGAGCGCCAGCTGAAGGGCGTCCGGGCGCGAAAAGCGGGATGGATCGAAACAGCCGCCGCGCATTCGCGTGCCGCTATCGCCCGTGCGGCGGGGCTTGGCGTGGATGCTGTGCTTGTCTCAGCCGTTTTCCCGAGCCAGAGCCCGACGGCCGGCCCCGCCCTCGGCGCGCTGCGCTTTCGCCTGTTGACCCGCTCTGTGCAGCTGCCTGTCTATGCGCTGGGTGGCGTCAGTGCGGACAATGCCGCAAGGGCCATGCACAACGCAGCCGGTTGGGCGGCGATCGAAGGCGTGGTGGAGGGGTGGACAAAGCGCCAGGGGCCGCGACGGGAACGCCCTAGAATCTAGAAGGAGAAGGCCGACTCGATGCGAACCGAGGCTTCCGTGCCTTCGCGGCCGAAATTCTGCGCCGGGTTGGACAGCGAGGCTGCCAGCGAGTCGCCTTTCACGGTAACGCCGCCGCCGAGACGGAAGCGCGGGGTGACCTGATAGCCAACGCCAGCCGTGACTTCCTCACGCGGAAACAGATCGTTCTGCGCGCGGCTGGTCAGGTCGAGGGTGACGTCCCAGTTGCCGGCCGGCTTCCATTTCAGCTCGAGCTGGTCCCTGGCAATAGGTCCGACCGGCAGCAAGGAACGCTCGGTTTCGCCGCGGCTGATGCCGAGGCCAAAGCTGAACTGCGAGGCAGTCTGATCCTTGGTCACGGTCTGGCCGGTACGGGCCGGCGCGGACAGGGGCTGGGCGGACGCGTTGACAGCGTTACCCTGCGCGAACGCGGGGGCAGCAGCCAGGCTGGCGGCAAGACAGAAAAGAGACGCCGAGATGCGCATGTCCACCCTCTCTGACGACATAGTACGCACGACTCAAGGCACAAAAGTTAATGACGACGGGTTAGGCGGGCTCACGGGAGTATTATCCGACGGGTGTCACTAATTACGCACAGTGAGTTCAAGCAAAAGCCCGTCATTACTGGCATTTCTGTGGCCAAGACTGAGTCCGACCGGTATCGGAACATCCGCGTCTGCAGCCGTCCAGCCGACCCCAAGCGTCACATTATGGGAAATATCGTGACGGACGGCCGCCAGCCAGGATTTCCCTTCCAGCCCGCTCAGGCTGTCCTTGGACCAGCCGGCCTCGACGCCAAAGCGCCAGCCATCGACTTCTTTGACCAGCCCGGCTTCCCAGGCTTCATAGTCGCCATTGCGCGCCAGCCAGGCATTGTTGCTCGCGAGCCAGCGAACCCCGCCGGTCCAGCCATCATGTTCCAGCTCGAGGCCAGCGCCCCAGGCTTCGTAGCCGCCAAATTCCGGCTGGCCCGCGCCCGAATCGGCGCTTGAATACGTCACCGCCGCGCGCACGCGCAGATCCTGTTCGGCAAATTGCCGGGCGAACGAAACCGCGCCTTCCCAGACATTTTCCAGCTGTGCGCTGGCAAGGCCTGGCGCCTTGAAAGCCGGGTCGAAGTCGGCCGAGCGCGTGTCGGCATCGGGCGTGTATGAAAACCCCAGCCGCAAGCCCAGCCAGCGCGGGCTGAGGTAAGTTGCCTTGGGTGAACTCGCCGTCACGTCGTTGCGGGCCCGCGTCACGCCAAGCCCCGTCGGATCAAGCCCGGGCGAGACGGCCGACACCCGGTTCAGCACCGTCGGCGCCCGCGCATCCAGCCGGCTCGCCGCACCGACGTCATAGCCAAAAACACCCTCGCCCCACGGTCCGGCGAGGGAGACCGCCGCCGCCTCGAGCGCCAGGAAGCCATCTTCATCCAGCGGAGCGCCTCCCGCCGCCAGGCCGGTCGCTGGGGAGATGGGCGACAATGCGCCGCTGGTAAGGGTCGGACAGGCCGGATTCATCGCCGGGCAACCGCCAAGCGCGCCGACAAAGGCCGGCCGGTTCGGGTTGTCCCGTTCGTACCTGAATGACCCCAGCCATCCCAGCGACAGCCCGTTGTCGAACGTGTCCGAGCGGGAAATCTCCAGCAGCGCAGAGCCCAGCGGCTCATCCGCCGCAGGGTCCAGCGGGCTGTCCGAGCCTACGCCCGAGACAACGACAGTGGCCTCCGCCTTGACGGCCCACGCCCCGTCATTTGCCTGCGCAAAAGCCGGTCCGGACGCGCCAACAACGACAGCCGCCAGCGTAATCGTGCCTCGCATGCCAGAATTCCTCCGCAATCTCCGTCCACTCCGTTACGTATATGAGGCGGTGTTGCGGCAGGGCTAACGGCGCCCGGCCCTTGCCTGCAGGATAGCGCTGCAGCTAAGGAACGTCTCCTCAAGGCTTACCCGGGGGCGCAACACGCGCCGGCTGACGGAGTGACGTTGTGATGGTTTCTCGCGTGGCGATCGCCGCCCTGATGATTTCCGCAACCGTGGGCATGGGGGGCTGCGCCGTTTTCGGCTCATCCACCGCCAACACGTCCAGCACCTCCAGCGCCGATGTCGGGCCGGAAGAAACGGGCTCTCTGGGCGTCAATGCCTATCTCTGGCGCGCCACGCTCGACACGCTTTCATTCCTGCCGCTGGCCTCGGCCGACCCGTATGGCGGCGTGGTGATCACCGACTGGTACGCCAACCCGGCCAAGGCCGGTGAGCGTCTCAAGGCGACCGTCTATATCCTCGACACACGCCTTCGCGCCGACGGCATCTCGGCCGCCGTATTCCGCGAAACCCTGGTCAACGGCGCCTGGGTGCCGGCGGCTGTCAGCCCCGACACCAACGTCGCGCTTGAGAACGCCATCCTTACGAAGGCCCGCCAGCTTCGACTTGGCGGCTCACAATAACACCCCCGTCGTCTTTCGTTCGGCGGCGGGATATGAGAACCCCCCGCTACTGACCGGACGAGAGCGACGAGATGGCCACCCGCTACAATCCCAAAGAGACTGAGCCGAAATGGCGCGCCGCGTGGGACCGCGCGCAGGTCTTCCGTGCAAAGTCCGCCAGGGAAGCGGGCGACATGCCGAAGGCCTATGTCCTCGAGATGTTCCCCTACCCGTCGGGCCGGCTGCACATGGGCCATGTGCGCAACTACGCCATGGGCGACGTGGTCGCGCGCTATCGCATCGCCAACGGTTACAACGTTCTCCATCCAATGGGCTGGGATGCATTCGGCCTGCCCGCCGAGAACGCCGCCATCGAAAAGAAGGCGCAGCCGCGCACGTGGACGCTGCAGAACATCGAGGCGATGAAGGACCAGTTCGCGCCACTGGGTCTCTCCTTCGACTGGTCCAAGGAGGTCACCACCTGCGAGCCGGACTATTACGAACAGCAGCAGCGCATCTTCCTGAGGATGCTGGCCAACGATCTTGTCTATCGCCGCTCCGCGAAAGTGAACTGGGATCCGGTCGAGAACACCGTGCTGGCCAACGAGCAGGTCGTCGATGGACGCGGCTGGCGTTCCGGCGCCGTCGTCGAACAGCGCGAGCTGGAGCAATGGTTCTTCCGTATCACGCGCTATGGCGACGATCTGCTGGCCGCTCTTGATGGGCTGGACCGCTGGCCGGACAAGGTCCGCACCATGCAAGGCAACTGGATCGGAAAATCGCAGGGCGCGAAGATCTGGTGGGAAATCGCGCACGCGCCCGACGCCCTGTCGCGCGACAAGGACGGACAAGGCCGCAACCACGCGACCGATCCGATCGAAGTCTTCACAACGCGCCCCGACACGCTGTTCGGCGCCAGCTTCCTCGCGCTCGCGCCCGATCATCCGCTGACGAAGCAGATCGCGAAGTCGCGCCCCGACGTCGCGAAGTTCATGGCCGATTGCGCCGCACGCGGGACGTCGGAAGCCGACATCGAGAAGGCCGAGAAAGTCGGCATCGATCTCGGCATCCGCGTGAAGCATCCGTTCGATCCCAGCTGGGAGCTGCCCGTCTGGGCGGCGAACTTCGTGCTGTCGACCTACGGCTCAGGCGCGATCTTCGGTTCGCCCGCGGGCGACCAGCGCGACATCGAGTTCGCCGAGAAGTATGGTCTGCCCTTCAAGCCGGTCGTGCTGCCGCCGGGCGAGGATCCTGCGACCTATTCCGTTTCGAAGACCGCCTATGCCGGTGATGGCGTGATCTACAATTCGGATTTCCTGAACGGCCTCACCACGAAGGAGGCCATCACCGCCGCCATCAAGGAATTGGTGAAGCGTGATGCCGGCGAAGCCACCACGCAATACCGCCTGCGTGACTGGGGCGTCTCGCGCCAACGCTACTGGGGCTGCCCGATCCCGGTCATCAAGTGCGGCACGTGCGGAAGCGTACCCGTGCCCGACGACCAGCTACCCGTCAGGCTACCTGACAACGCCGACTTCTCCGAGCCCGGCAATCCGCTCGCGCGCCATCCGACGTGGAAGCACGTCACCTGTCCGAAATGCGCGGGCAAGGCAGAACGCGAAACGGACACGATGGATACGTTCGTCGACAGTTCCTGGTACTTCGCACGCTTCTGCGACCCAAAATCGAAAGAGCCGATCAACAGGGAAGAGGCCAGCTACTGGCTGCCGGTCGACCAGTATATCGGCGGCGTCGAGCACGCGGTGCTTCACCTGCTCTACTCCCGCTTCTTCACGCGCGCGCTTCGTGATTGCGGCCTGCTTGACCTGAAGAGCGGGGAGCCCTTCGCCGGCCTGTTCACACAAGGCATGGTCACGCACGAGACTTATAAGTCTTCCGCCGGCCTGTGGCTGCTGCCGGAAGACATCGAGAAGCGTGACGGCGGTCTCTTCGAAATCTCGACCGGCGCACCGGTCACTATCGGCGGCGTCGAGAAGATGTCGAAGTCGAAGAAGAATGTCGTCGATCCGATCCAGATCATCGCGGACTACGGCGCCGATGTCGCGCGCTGGTTCGTGCTGTCCGATAGTCCGCCTGAGCGCGATTTCGAATGGTCCGAAGCCGGCGTGCGCGGCGCGTGGAGCTCAATCCAGAAACTCTGGGGCCTGGTCGAAGCTGCTCCTGCTGCTGACGATGGCCCGGCTGACACCGGTGATGCACTCGACCTGCGCCGCCTCGCTCACCGTACCGTGCGCGACGTCACAAGCGGCATCGAAAAATTCCACTTCAATGTCGGCATCGCCCGCATGAACGAGCTGGGCAACGCCCTGCGCAAGGCCGAAGCCTCCTCCGCCCCCGGCATGGCCACGGCCCGCCGCGAGGCGCTGCGTCTGTTCGCACAGATCGCTGCCCCCTTCGCTCCTCACCTGTCCGAGGAGTGCTGGGCGCTGCTCGGCGGCGCCGGAATGGTCGCGACCGCGAAATGGCCTGTGCCGGACCCCGCACTGCTTGTATCCGACACCGTCACCCTGCCCGTGCAGATCAACGGCAAGAAGCGCGCGGAAATCACCGTTTCCGCCAGCGCCGACAAGGCCGCGGTTGAAATGATTGCGCGAGACGATGAGAGCGTGAAACAACATCTGTCGGGCCTCACCGTGCAAAAGGTGATTGTGGTCCCCGGCCGTATCGTGAATATCGTGGCGTCATGATCAGAGCTGCACTCCTTGGTCTTGCCCTCCTGCCGCTTACCGCCTGCGGGTTCACCCCCGTCTATGGCGGCGGACAGGGCGCTTCCTATGCGAACGCGGGCCCGATCCAGGTATCTGAGATCCGCGCAACGGCGACCATGGGTTCGGCGCCCGGCCGCACCGGCCACTTTCTGCGTCAGGAACTCGTGCGCACGATCGGCCAGGGCGTTCCCGGCTTCTCCGCCGGCACGCTCGACGTCAATCTGCGCCAGACGATCGAACGCCTCGCCTTCGCGCCTGACCAGGCTGCCTCGCGTTCCGATTATGTCGGCAACGCAACATGGACGCTTCGTGCCGCCAGCGGCGACATTCTCGGCACGGGCACTGTCGAGGAACGCGCCAGCTTCAACTTCGCTGACGCGGCCTATGCCGACATGGCCGCGCAGACCGGCGCGCAGGAACGCCTCGCCACGCTTCTTGCGCGCTCCATCCGCGCTGACCTGATCATGGCCGGCGGCAAGAAGGTTGATCCCAAGACCGGCAAGCCGGCCGATTCGGCCGTCCCGAAGCCATGAAACTGACTGGCCAACGCGCGTTGGCCTTCTGCGAAAATCCGCAGGGCAAGTCGCGCATCGCCCTGATCTTCGGTGCGGACTCTGGCCTCGTCTCCACCGCAGCCGACACGTTGGCCGCTCGCTGGGTTCCCGGCGTCGACCCGTTCAACCTCATCAAGATGGCTGACGACGATCTCAAGCGCGATCCGCAATTGCTGGCCGACGAACTCGTCGCCCGCTCCCTCCTGGGCGGTGATCGCCTCGTGCGCGTGCGCATCGAGCGCGAGACCAGCGCCAAGTCGCTGATCGATCTTCTCGGCGACGTCGATA
>CANJXY010000168.1 GCA_947478925.1 Hyphomonadaceae bacterium
CGGGAATGCGGAGGCCTATCAGGCGGCCATGCCTTTAACGCGGGCAGCAAGACGCGAGACTTTGCGCGAGGCCGTATTCTTGTGCAACACGCCGACGGTCACGCCGCGCATGATCTCAGGTTCGGCGGCCTTGAGGGCCGTGATCGCGATCTTCTGGTCGCCTGACGCGACGGCTTCCTCGACCTTCCGGACGAAGGTACGGATGCGCGACTTGCGCGACTTGTTGACCTCGGTCCGCCGGGCGATCTTGCGCACCATTTTCTTGGCGGATTTCGTATTGGCCATCGGTCTTCCAAGCTCCGTTTACCCTTGCCCCGGTCGCTACCGCCGGGATTTTGGGGAGCGGCCTCTTATCAGCGTCGCCAGAGGCGGTCAATTCGGGGTGCGCACGATTTCACGCAATACCCGAAAGACCCCGTGAATCCGGCCTTTCTCAATTGCTCTCATCACCGGTTCTTGAACTGGGCCGGACGCTTGTCGACGAAGGCGGCCATGCCTTCTTTCTGGTCCTCGGTCCCGAACATCGCGTGGAAAAGCCGCCTTTCGAACCTCAGGCCCTGGCTCAGCGTGGTTTCGTAAGCCGCATTGACCGTTTCCTTGGTCATCATGGCGATCGGCAAGGAGGCGGCGGCGATCTTCTGCGCGACCTTTCTGGCGTCTTCCATCAGCTTGTCGGCCGGCAACACGCGCGAGACGAGCCCCGCCCGCTCGGCTTCCGCTGCGTCCATCATGCGGCCGGTCAGACACATCTCCATCGACTTCGATTTGCCCACCAGCCGGGTAAGACGCTGCGTGCCGCCAATACCCGGCATCACGCCCAGATTGATCTCCGGCTGACCGAATTTTGCAGTCTCGGACGCGAGGATAAAGTCGCAGAGCATCGCCAACTCGCACCCGCCTCCCAGCGCAAACCCATTCACGGCCGCGATGATGGGTTTGCGGAAAGCGGAGATCGTTGTCTCGAATGCCGCGAACATGTCGTTGAGGTAAACGTCCATATAACTCTGCGGCGCCATCTCCTTGATGTCGGCGCCCGCTGCAAACGCCCTGCCGGCGCCGGTGATGATCACGCACCGGATGCTGGCGTCGCTGGACCATGCATGCAGCTGGTCGCAGACCTCGCTGCACAGCTTGGAGGACAGCGCATTCAGCGCCTCCGGCCGGTTGAGTGTGATGATGCCGACCGGCCCATCCGTTTCCACCAGCAGGGTCTCGTAAGCCATGGGCGTCTCCTCTTCCGGACCTTACTAGACCTCGGGCAGGCTGAGTTCCACCCGGCTTGCGCCAGCCGCGCCCAATCGATCGAACAGGTCGATCACAAGCGCGATATCCAGCGAACCGAAATCGATCTGGGCGATCGTCGTCGCCCCCTCGACAACCGGATCGGAAATTTCGTGGGCAACGCCAAGCAGGCTTTGATTGTCCGCGCCGCCGCGCTCGCTGAAGGCGTCCTCGAACCAGTCGGCCAGCACCTTGGCTGCGGCCTGCGCCTCGCAGTCAATCGCGATCCGGGCATTGTCCCAGGTGAAGGGCGAGATGACGACGGTCAGCCCCGCGCCCGTGAACGAGGCCGGCTCAAATTGCAGCATCCGGTCGGCGGAAAGCGTGGTTGGCGTGAACCTGTCATCCACCATCACCAGCACGTCGCAACGCGCGCCCGTATCCAGCAAGCCCTCGCGCACGACATCGCCCTGCGCATCGAGAAGCGCGGGCTCGACGATGAATTGGCGGCTTTCCGCGCGCAAAGCGTCGAGCGCCTCCCCGAAAATCCCCAGATAGTGCGAACGGATCGCGGTCAACAGCTCAACAAGGTCGCTCAAGCGCGCATCCGTGGAATGGAGTTGGTCGGGAGGATTACTCTGGCAAACGCGAAGAGGCGAGCTTCACGACAAGCTCGAACTGCACGCGCATCGGATCGCCGGAGCGGGGTTCGCGCAAGGTGATGGTCAGGCGCTCGTTATCACGTTCAAACGTCAGCACGGACTGGCCGGAGGTCTGCTTCCAGCCCAACGCTGGCAATGTCGCGATGTAGAAACTCGAAATGGCACTGGCGCCGACCTCCCCCTCGGCGACCGTCTGCACGACCCGGCCCTGCTCGCTTTCGAAGACAACAGGCTCGGGCTTTTCCGCAAGGCCCGCGACCAGAGGCACATCGTCGATGGCGCGCAGGAATTCCGTCGCATGCGCCGGCGCGCTCGCGCAGGCAACCAGGGCGAAGCTGAACGCAGGGCTGAAAATCTGCCTCGACACGACGACCTCCAAGACACGTCAAAGTCTCCGGGAGTTTGGCCTTACGCGCAAACAATGAACGCCACGCTCAAACCTGTTCCAGTAATGTTCCTTAGGACTGGTAAGTAAACTGACAAGCGCTCCGGACGACCCGCTAGAGAACGGAGCGGGGAACGGGGTGTGAGCAGACGCTTCACACAATTTGCGTTCGGCGGCTGAAGCCCTGACCTACCGATTTCATCCTGCGATCCCTGCGCGGACAGGCGCGTCCGGAATGGTCGCCTGAGCCGTCTCCAAGCCAGCGATCAGCTGCGCTTCTTCTCGATCACATCCCACATCCCGGCGACCGCATCGACGCCAGAGAGCCTTTTCAGCGCCCGCGCGCCTGTCGGCGACGTCACGTTGATCTCCGTCATCATGCCGCCGATCACGTCGATGCCGACAAAGATGAGTCCGCGCTTCTTCAGCTCGGGCCCGATACGCGCGCAGATTTCGCGCTCACGCGGGCTGAGCTCGGTCGCTTCCGCTGTGCCGCCAACGACAAGATTCGAGCGGATGGCGCCAGCGGGAGGGCGGCGGTTGATCGCACCGACCGGCTCGCCGTCCACAATGAGGATGCGCTTGTCCCCATCGCTCACCGCCGGAAGGAAGGCCTGCGCGATAAACGGCTCGGGGACCATCTTGTTGAACAGATCCACCACCGCTTCGAGATTGCCATCATCACGACCCAGCTTCAGCACGCCTGAGCCGCCATGTCCGTGCAAAGGCTTCAGGACGATGTCGCCATGGCGCGCACGGAACTCCTGCACGCGCTTGACGTCGCGCGTTATCAAGGTCGGCGGCTGCAGGTCGGGAAACATCAGCGGCAGCACTTTTTCCGGCGACGCGCGCACGCCCGCCGGGTCGTTCACCACCAGCGTCGCTGGCGTCACCAGCTCAAGCAAATGCGCTGCCGTGATGTAACCCATGTGAAACGGCGGGTCCTGACGCATCAGGACAACATCCGCGTCGCGGCGCAGGTCGAGGCGCCCCGCCTCGCCGATATCCGCATGAGGTGTCCTGCCGGGAAACACCTTCGCCGGCCGCGCCCACGCAAACACATCGCCGCTGTCATAGGCGAGATCGCCAACGCCATAGACCCACACGGCATGGCCCCGGCGTTGGGCCTCCTCGATCATCATGAAGGTCGTGTCACCGGCCGGGTTAACGGCCTCAAGCGGGTCCATCTGGACGGCGATGCGCAGCGGCTTGGACAACGGCATTGGGGAAGACTCCGGCGAAGTCATCCCTAACTAGGTGGCGCTGCGGCCTCTAGCAATGAGGCCCGCCGAATGAATGGCGTCTGTTCAGTTCGAAAGCGGCGGCAGGGGCGAACTCTGCAGCCCGGACGTGTTGCCGTTCGACCCCGGCGGCGGCAGGGCGCCCGGCGCATAGGGGTCGCGATACTGGCTGCGTGTCGCAGGTTGGCTCTGCGGTGGCACGATCGGCGCGGGCTTGGTGGCGCCTGGCGCGATGCTGATGGCGCCCTGCGTCGCATCCAGCGCGACGGGTTGGCCCTGTTGGTTCACCGTGGGGGCGGCGGCGACGCTGATATCAGGCGGAGGCGATCCGCGCTCACGCATTTTCACATACGAGACGACACGCTTGACGCCGGTCACAACGCTGGCGTGCTCGGCGGCGCGGCGCAGCTCGTCCTCCGAGCGCGCAAGGCCCAGAAGGTAGACCACGCCCGAGTGAACCTGAATGTTGAAATTGGTGCCCTTGATGTCGTTGTCGGCGATCAGGCGCGTGCGGATCTGTTCGGTGATCCAGGCATCATTGAGATCGCGCGCCATGTCCCAGTATTCGATCTGCAGCTCGTTCGCGACCTCGTCGATCGTGGTCGTCGTCCACGCGATACGCTCGGCTTCCTTGCGATCCTGTTCGCTCGCGACCCGCCCCGACAAGAGGACGAAGCGATCGACCACCGCGACATCCACTTCCATGAACCGGCCGCTGAACCCCGCCGCGCCGAGCAGGCGCGTCTTGATCTCGGTTGCCGCGCTCGAATCGTCCAGCGCCTCGCCCAGCGTGCGATCAGACAGACAGCCGCCCAGAAGGGGCGCCGCAAGAAGCAGGCAGGCGAGCACGCGCGCAGTCATGGTGGCTCCGTCGTCTAAGTCGATCCGTCGCATTCAATAGGTGAGGTCGCTACCCGCCGCATGCGGCGAATTTCAGGCATAGATGAAGTCTTCTACATGTTCCCGCTCCCTCTGGGAGCCGCCTCAGGTCTGGACCCGCCACGCATCCCGCATGTGACGCGGCAGCCGCCCCGGCGCCAGCAGCATGGCGTCGAACCGCCAGAGCAGGTCCTGTCTCTCCCGCCGCTGCGACAGCCACTGTTTCGCGGCGGCTTCCAGCTGGCTGCGCACGTGCGGCCTCACAGCTTCCAGCGCCAGGGCGCGTGTGCGGCGAGATATGACCTCCACGAAGACCACGAAGCGGCCTTTGCGCGCCACCAGGTCGATTTCGCACGCCGGCATGCGCACACGGCGGTCGAGAATGCGATAGCCCTTCAACTGCAGCCACAGCGCAGCGGCCGTCTCGGCGCGTCGCCCGGCCTGCTCGCGCAGCCGCGTCTGCCTGCCGCCATCAGCCTTCGTCATCGTCGGAGGACACGCCCTGTTCGTCACGTCGCAGCGCCAGCGCACGCTCATAGACGTCGCGCCGCTTCATCCCGAAGCGCTCGGCAATCTCGGCGGCAATCTCCTTGATGTGGCGCTCCTCGCCAGCTGCAAGGATTGCAGCATCCAGCGCATCGGCATCGGGCGCCTCCAGGCTCTCACCGGGCCCCACCAGCACGACGATCTCCCCGCGTGGCGGCCCGGCCTCGGCATAGTGCGCCGCCAGTTCGGCGATCGTCCCGCGCCGCAATTCCTCGAACTTCTTGGTCAGCTCACGCGCCACCACAGCATCGCGCGCGCCAAGCGTCTCGGACATATCCTTGAGGCTGGCCACCAGCCTGGACGGCCCCTCGAAGAAGATCAGCGTCCCCGAAATGGATTTCAGGTCTGTCAGGAAACGACGCCGTGCCGCTGATCTGGGAGGCGGAAAGCCTGCGAAAGTGAAACGGTCCGTCGGCAGACCGGAACTTGCCAGCGCCGCCAGTGGCGCGGACGCCCCGGGAATCGCGATGACATCTATGCCCCGTTGCGCTGCCTCGCGCACGAACTTGAACCCGGGATCGGAGACCAGCGGTGTGCCGGCATCGGAAATCAGGGCGATCCGGGCCCCGCCCTGCAATTCGTCAAGCAGACCCGGCCGCGCATGCGCGCCGTTATGGTCATGATATGGCCGCACTCGCGCGGAAACTCCGAAGGCGGAAAGCAGCTTGCCGGCAACACGCGTATCCTCGGCGCAAACGACGTCACATGACGCCAGTATGTCGAGGGCCCGCAGCGTGATGTCTCTCAGGTTGCCGATTGGAGTCGAAACAACGTAGAGCCCGGGCGCCAGGTCCGGATCGATCCTGAACAGCTTTGAAGCGGCCTTCTCTTCGGATGGGCCATCGGCTTGTCGGGAATCGTCCGCAGTCCTAGGGTCCACAGCCCCAGACTCCCCAGGTTTGGGGGGCGGGTCCAACGCCGCATCCTCAGGAGGGGTCGCGCATGTCATCGAGAACTCGGGTCCGTTTTCTTGCGACCGCTTCCGCCGCCATGCTTGTCGGGCTCGGCGCCTGCACCAGCGGCCCGGTCAGACCGACGACACCGCTATCTAGCAACGACCTGCGCCCTGATCCAAGCCGCCCGTCGCGCCCCGGCGAAGTTATGGACAATCCAACGCCGTCGACGGCGCCCAGCGAAAATTACGCCAACAGCAGCAACGCTTACATGCCGCGTCACCTTCCCGGCGTCCAGGCGCAGCAATTGCGCCGCCTCGCCGTACTGCTCCCCTTCTCCTCCACCAACGCGGAAGTGAAGAAGCAGAGCGACGGCATCTACAACGCCATCCAGATGGCCCTCTTCCAGGTCGGCGCGCCGGACATCGTGCTGATGCGCCGCGACGCGACCAGCGCTGACCCTGGCGCGATCGCCAATATCGCCCAGGATGCGATCCGCGACGGCGCCATCGCCGTCATCGGGCCCGTGTTCGCCCAGCAGGTCGCCCCGGTCGCCGCCAGGGCATCGGAAGTCCACGCGCCTGTCTTTGCCTTCTCGACCGACGTCTCCGCCATCGGCCAGGGCGCCTATCTGGTGTCGCTCACGCCCTACAGCGAAGTTGAACGCATCGTTGACTGGGCAACCAAGGACGGCGTCACGCGCTTCGCGATGCTGGGACCGAACAACACCAACACCCGCGCTATCGAAAGCGCGCTGCGACAGGCCGCCGCCGAACGGGGCGCCACCGTCGTCGGCGCCGAATACTACCAGCCGGGTAACTCCTCTCCGCAGGCGGAAGCGCGTCGCGTCGCCTCGCTGGTTGAAGCGGAGAACCGCGCCTATCCGAACAAGGTCGCGGTGTTGATCCCGGAATCCGGCGTCCAGCTGCGCTCGGTCGGCGCCCTGCTCCGCGCCGTCGCCAACGTCACACCGAAGCAGGTGCGCTTCCTCGGCACGGGCCAGTGGAACGATGCCGACGTGTGGCGCGAACCCGGCCTTTATGGCGGCGCCTTCCCGGCGCCGGATGCGGCCGCCATCGCCGACTTCGAGAAGCGCTATCAGGCGATCTTCGGGGAAGCTCCGCCGAAGCTTGCGAGCTTCGGCTATGACGCCGGCGCACTTGCCGCCACGCTCGCTAGCGCAAACCGCCTCGATGCCGCGATGGTCCAGCGTGAACAGGGCTGGGGCGGCGTCAACGGCCTGTTCCGCTTCCTGCCGGATGGCAGCGCCGAACGTGCGCTTTCGGTCATGCAGCTGCAGACACAGGGTGGCGTGAAGACGGTCTCGCCGGCGCTGCAGACGTTTGGTCCGGGAAGCTAAACGCCAAGCCTAAGGCGCAATCTCTGCGCCAATCCTGTCGGCGAGCAATCGTCCCGCTGCTGTCAGGGCGACGCGATCGGGTGACACAGCCAGCAATCCGTCCCGCGCAAGGTCGGCGACGCGCGCCGTGTTGAGCGTCTGCCCAAGCCCGAGCAGATCATTGAGCGCCAGTCCTTCGACAACGCGCAGGCCCATCGCGACGCGCTCGCGCGCGTGGGAGAGAGCATCGAGCCTGTCGGCCGACGCCCAGCCGAGCCCGTTGGCTTTCACCTGACGCAGGTATGCGCCGGGATTGTCCGCCGCTTCGATTGCGAGCCGCTCACCGTCCGCCGTCAGCCGCCCGTGCGCGCCTGGACCTACGGCCACCCAGTCACCCGACGACCAGTAGATGCGGTTGTGAACGGACTGATGCTCCGCCCCGCGTGCATGATTTGAAATCTCGTAGCCATCATAGCCGGCCGTCAGGGTGAGCTCCTGCGTGATCTCGTAGAGCTCGGCCGCGACCTCATCCGTCAGTGGCGCCCAGTCCTGGCGCTGCACGGCATAGGCAAATGCCGCACCCGGCTCGATCGTAAGTTCATAGAGGGAGAGATGGTCTGCGCCGAGTCGCAGCGCACGCGTCAGC
>CANJXY010000169.1 GCA_947478925.1 Hyphomonadaceae bacterium
CGTCGCAACCTGATAGAGTAGCGGTTGGAACAGGTGATGATTGCGCCGGTCTACCAGCGTCACCCGCACATCTGCCATGTGCAGCGCTTTTGCGGCCGACAACCCGCCAAACCCCGCGCCGATGATCACAACGCGCGGTCGCGGATCTGCTTCTCCGGCTCTCCGATTTTCAGGAGAACAGCCGCATGTCGGGCTATGTACGTGAAACGACGTCTGCATCGTGGTTCTCCATGGCGAGGCCGGCAGGAACCGTGAGCGGGCAAGAACCCATCGAAGAAAAGATAAGACGTTCCGCGAGCCCAATCCAGATGCAGGGCAGGGTCATTTTGAAAAGGTTAATCAAGGCCCCGCCGGGCTGTTGTGCTGCCGCCGCGCATTCTCCGCTTCCGTCGCCCGTACGGGATCCGCGCTCACTGGACACTCGGCCTTCGGACGCGCGAATTTCGGATTCGTTACAAACCCCTGATCTGTCAGCGTCCCAAGAAACGCGACCAGATCCACCACCTCTCGATCGCTTACCGACAGCTTCAGACGTACATCGCTCACAGTCACATCGGCATAGTGATGCCGTATCGCCTCGGGCAGAGTCGCCACTTCGCCATTGTGCATGTACGGCGCTGAGAGCGCCACATTGCGCAGTCCAGGCGTGCGGAATTTTCCCGCATCGTCCGTGCTCTGTGTGATCCGAGCGAGCCCCGCATCCGCGCCATCCTTCGGCGATGCCAACCGATGGAAAGTCTCCTTTGTCTTCACGCCCGGAAGGGCCGCATCGGTGAAGTGCGGACCAGCGTGGCAAGTCGCGCATAGTTTCTCGGCGAACAGAGCCTCGCCCCGCTTTGCCTGCTCGGAAATCGCTCGCGTATCGCCACGTCGATACCGATCATACGGCGCATCGAGCGACACCAGCTCACGTTCGAACGCCGAAAGCGCTAGCGTAACCGTGTCCATGTCGATCTTGCCGCCACGCTCGGGAAACGCCGCCGCAAAAAGTTCTGGATAACACGCCTGATCCTTCAACCGCTGCGCCAGCGTCCCTTCTGGCCGCCCCGCAAATCCCATCTCCACTGGCACAAGCCCCTCGATCGGAATGAGCGCCTGATGTTCCAGCGTGTCCACTTGCGGACCGCCCCAGGTCAGCGACTTGAACCACCCGACATTCGCCAGCGTCTGGATGTTTCGCTCGCCCGGTTGCCCGTCGAAACCGGCCCGCGTCTTGTTGGGATCGGTGAAGCCCCGCTTCTGCTCATGACATGTCGCGCAACTCATCGTGCCATCCCACGACAAGTCACCATCATAGAACAGCCGACGCCCCAGCTCGACCTTCATCGGCGTTGGTGGATTATTCACGGGGAAGGGCGCCGCCGCATTCGCCGCAATCCACGGCTCGCCAACGGGCACAGTCACGCTCATGCATGCGACCAAACCGAGAAACGCCGCCCCACCCAGCGCTACCAGACCCAGCCCGCGGGGCATGCTCAGGAGGCCTTCGCCACCATCACGCGCAGTTTGTCTGCGCCATTGCCCGCGACCTGCAGCACATGCACGCCGGGCTTTAGTCCGAACACCAACATCTTGCGGATCGTCGTACATTCCGGCTCATGATCGAATTTTGATGGCGCCAGTGTCTTGCCATCTTCCAGTACATCGATCCACGCCGCTGAGCCCAGCGCAACCGTGTAATTACCTGCTATCTCAGCCGTGAACGAGAACAGCCCCGAATAGGACGCCGATCCGCCCGGCTTCTCCGGTTCAACCGAAAACGTCACCTCGGCCTTCTTCGCCAGCTGGGCCTCATAACCTTTGCCAAGCACCAAAGGCGCATGCACCGCATGCTCCGGCGACGGCGCGGTCCCGATCGCCGCCTTGCCATTCCAAGCGCCAAACCCAGCCGGCAGGGCCGCGTCCATTGCCGTACATATTTCCGTGGGGTGTCGCGTCTCCTGCGCGCTAGCAGGCAATGCGCACGCGGTGAGTACCGTCACGGCGGTCAACATCAATCGGCGCATGAAACAGCTCCGGCAGCGCTATCGTTTGCCGTATACAGCGCCTCGCCATCCTGCGAAAGCGTCCCGGCCATCTGGCCGTCCTGCCGCGCCTTGCGCTAGAGATGCGCCGAACAGGGAAGGGCCTGACCATGCAAGGCGTAACCGTCGTCGATCATCCGCTGGTCCAGCACAAGCTCACGCTGATGCGCGACAAGACCACGTCCACCGCCGGTTTCCGCACGCTGTTGCGCGAGATCGCGACGCTCCTCTGCTATGAGGTCACGCGCGACATCGAACTCGAAACCATCGACATCGAAACCCCCATGGGCCCGATGACCGCACCGATCATCAAGGGGAAGAAGCTGGTCTTCGCTTCCATCCTGCGCGCCGGCAACGGCCTGCTTGATGGCATGCTCGATCTTGTGCCCGCTGCCCGCGTGGCCCATATCGGCCTCTACCGCGACCACGAAACGCTCGAACCCGTCGAATACTATTTCAAAGCGCCAGCTGACCTCGAAAACCGCCTCGTCATTGTCGTCGATCCGATGCTTGCCACCGGCAACTCGGCCATCGCCGCCGTCGAACGCCTCAAGGAGCGCGGCGCCAACAAGGTTCGCTTCCTCTGCCTTCTCTCCGCGCCTGAAGGTCTGCGGAAATTCACGGCCGCCCACCCCGACGTGCCCATTTTCACCGCCGCCATCGATAGCCACCTCAACGACATCGGCTACATCGTCCCCGGCCTCGGTGACGCCGGCGACCGCATGTTCGGCACGAAGTAGGACGCGGCCAGAATCGGTCAGTTCGGCGCGGGCGCGTTTTGACGCGACTTCAACAAACTCAACCACTTGGGCGCCCAAAAAGCGCGGCAAACCGGGTACGTGCGCCGACCCGCAATCCCCTCTATAACTCGCCCATGACCGACGAACTGCCCTTCTGGAAAAACAAGACGCTGCCCGAGATGACCGGCGCCGAGTGGGAATCGCTCTGCGATGGCTGCGGCAAGTGCTGCCTCGTGAAGCTCGAGGACGAGGACACGGGCAAGCTCTATTTCACGAAGCTCCATTGCAAGCTGCTCGATGGCAAGACCTGCCAGTGCAAGGACTATCCCAATCGCAAGCAGTATGTGCCCGTCTGCGTGAAGCTCACGCCGGAGATTGTCGCCACGGTCGACTGGCTGCCGGAGTCATGCGCCTACCGCATGGTACATGAAGGCAAGGACCTGCACGCCTGGCATCACCTCGTCAGCGGCGATCCTGAGCTGGTGCACCGAGAAGGCTACTCGGTCCGCAACAAGACGCGCACGGAAGAGGGCGTCGATGACGAAGACGCATTTGACTACGTCATCGACTGGTTCCACGGCCCGCGTCAGAAGCCAAAGCGGAGGCTGACGATCGGTCGTAAATAGCAGCGCACTACTGCGCGTCTTTTACGGGTATCGGAAAGCCCCGATCCCGCAGCAGCGCGTCCATAGTCGCATCGCGACCCCGGAACGCGCGGTACGCCTCGCCCGGATCGACCGCATTGCGCACGGTGAACAGGTTCGCGACCATCTTGGCTGCGAGCTCCTTGTCGTAATACCCCCCCGGCGCCTCTGCGAACGCTTCGGCCGCATCCGACGTCAGCACGTCGGCCCAGAGATAGCCGTAATACCCGGCCGCATATCCCTCGTTCGAGAAGATGTGCCCGAACTGCGTCGAGCGATGGCGCATCGGGATCTCCTTCGGCATGCCGAGCTTGGCCAGCTCCTCCTTCTCGAACACGCGCGGATCAAGGTTTGTCGGATCAACCGTGTGATACCGCATGTCCATGATCGCCGAGCCGAGGAACTCAACCGTCTCGAAGCCCTGGTTGAACGTCGCCGCTTTCTTGATCTTTTCGATCAACGCCTTCGGCATCGGTTCGCCCGTCTTGTAGTGACGGAAATACTGGTCGACCACCTTGTCCGTGAGCAGCCAGTGCTCCAGCAGCTGCGAATGGAACTCGGTATAGTCGCGCACACCGCCATTCAGCCCCGGATACTCCACGCTCGATGACAGCCCGTGCAGCGCATGGCCGAACTCGTGGAAGAATGTCGTCGCATCATCGAACGAAATCAGCAGCGGTTCGCCCGGCGCCGGCTTCACGAAGTTGGAATTGTTCGACACCAGCGCCGTCACCGGCCCGTCGAATGTCGCGTGCGAGCGATATCCTGAAGCCCACGCGCCCGAACGCTTGCCCTGCCGCGCATAGGGATCGAGATACCAGTAACCGACATGTTTGCCCGACACCTTGTCGGTCACCTCCCACACGCCCACATCGGGATGAAAGACGGAGATCGTGCCTGCGGGCACGGCTGTGAAGTTGAAGCCGAACAGGTCTCCGGCGACGAAGAACATCGCCTCGCGCAGCTTATCCAGCTGCAGGTACGGTTTCACCTGTTCGCCATCGAGATCGTATTTCGCCTTGCGGACTTTCTCCGCGTAGAACCGATAGTCCCACGGTTCGATGGTGAGATTGGCTTTCTCCGAATTGGCCAGCGCCTGCATGTCCGCGACTTCTTCCTTTGCGCGCGCGACAGCTGGTCGCCAGACCGCTTCCATCAATTTGGTCGCCTCGGCAGGCGAGGGCGCCATGTTGTCCTGCAGCTGCCAGTCCGCATACGTGTCGTAGCCCAGCAGGTGCACACGCTCGTTGCGCAGCTTCAGGATCTGAGTGATCACTGTGTTGTTGTCGTGCGCATCGCCATTGTCGCCGCGGGAATAGTAATTGCGCCACACTTGCTCACGCAGTTTCCGCTCGGTGGAATAGGTGAGGAACGGATCCATCGACGACCGCGTATTGGTCACGGCGTACATGCCCGGCTTGCCGAGCTCATCGGCTGCAGCCTTGGCTGATGCAACATAGGACGTCGGCAATCCGCCAATCTGCTTCGGCGTGAGATAAGTGACCCAACCTTCCTCATCCGCCAGAAGATTGTTCGAGAACTTTGTCTGAAGCTCCGCAAGCTGCTTGTTGATTGCCGCGTACCGATCGCGCTTCTCGCCGGTCAGCTCGGCGCCATTCAGCTGGAAGCGATCATAGACCAGCTTCAAGAGCCGCGCCTGATGTGGCGTCAGTTTCAGGTTCGCCTGATCTTCATGCAGCGCCTTGATCCGCGCGAACAGCCTCCCATTTTGCGTGATCTTCGACTGGTACTCGGCCAGCACCGGGGAGAGCTCTTTCTGCAGCGGCCTGAACTCTGGCGTCGAAAGATTCGATCCCCAGATACTGTAATACGTCATCGCGTTGTCGAGCGGCTCGCCTGCGCGCTCCATCGCCTCGATCGTATTGGCGAAGGAAGCTTTCGCGGGATTACTTGCAATCGCGTCGATCTCCGCGAGATGCGCTGCGATCCCAGCTTCGATGGCCGGCTTCAGTTGCAAGAGATCCATCTTGTCGAAAGCTGGCACGCCGCCGTTCGGCCCAGTCCATTTGGCAAGCAAGGGGTTGGTCTGAAGCTGGCCCGTTGTCGCCGCATCAAACACGGCGGCCGGCACGCTCGTGAGGTCTGCGGCGGGTCCGCACGCCGCCAGCAGCGCCACAGCGCAAAGTGATGTCATCAGTAAGCGCCGCATCCAGCCCTCCACGAATTTGAGGGCAGACACTAGCCGCCAGAGACGGTCTGACTAGACCAACTCACCCAAAAGTCATGTGGACGAAGAGAGATCAATCACTGATCGAGCGGCTGCCTTCGTAAGCGCTGCGCGCCATGTCCTGCAGCTGGCGTTCCATTGCGCCAACCAGCCGGCCCAACACTTCGCGCTCGGGATTGCGTCCGCCGTCGAACAGGTTGAGCAGGTCGCGCGGCGCCGCATCGGCCGTGGCCGTCGCCATGGGCATGCCCCCGCTGGTCGACAACAGCTGGGCCTCGCCCACAGCGCGGCCATCCTTCGCAACATCGGCCATCAGGTCGTTGAATGTCTGCATGAACCAGTTGTCGGACGTGGCGCGCGGCGGCTGCCCGTCCATCGTGGCGTACAGGATCACCTGATTGCATCCGGCCTCATCCGCCATCTGTCGCGCCACCAGCGAGCAATTTGCTCCGCCCTCGATTTTCGGCAGTCCCCCGCCAAGCATGCCCGCTGGCTGCAGCGGCGTCAGTGCCGAGATCAGCCCGCCCAGGCGCGTCGCCATGCGGGTCCAGCTCTCCTGCTCGTCGAAGCGGATCTGCACGAACCCGGCGGGCGACACACGTGCATAGGCAATTCGCAGTGGAAAACTCACCGGCATGGCAAACGCCGGTTGCGCCAGAGCAGCGACAGCAAGTCCGCCGAGACCCAGCTTCAGGGCCGACCGGCGTGTCATCGGGAATACTGGACGTGTCATATGCACAGGCTCGGCAGTGTTGGTTTCCGCCCCATTAACTTCTGGCGTGTTCTCAATACGTTCGATGTCTGCCAGACTGCTGGAATGAATCAGATGATCCGAATCCTCGGCGTCGATCCCGGCCTCCGCCACACAGGGTGGGGCGTGATCACCATGGAAGGGCCCCGGCTCGCCTGGGTTGCCCACGGCGTGATCCATCCCGACACCAAGGCTGACCTGGCTGACCGCCTCGCCGAACTCGCCACCCAGCTCCGCCTCGTGTGCGACGCGCACCAACCCGACGAGGCAGCGGTCGAGGAAACCTTCGTCAACATCAACCCGAAATCGACGCTGCTGTTGGGACAGGCGCGCGGCGCTGCGATGGCCACGCTCGCTGGCGCGGGACTCAAGGTGCACGAATACGCCACCCGGAAGGTGAAGCTCTCCGTCGTCGGAGCCGGCGGGGCGGACAAGGATCAGGTCGCCTTCATGGTACGCCGCCTGCTGCCGAAGGCAGGCAATGTTTCTGCCGACGCGGCCGATGCGCTCGCTGTCGCCATCTGCGGCGCCCACCATCGGCCGCTTCCGACGCAAAGGCTGAAAGCATGATCGGTAGATTGCGCGGCATGATCGCGGCGATCGGCGAAGGCCAGGCGTTGATCGACGTAAATGGTGTCGGCTACCTCGTCCATGCCGGCTCACGCTCGCTCGCGAAACTGACAGTGGGCGAGGCTGCAGAACTGCACATCGAAACCCAGATGTCTGAAAGCGCCATCCGCCTGTTTGCCTTTGTCAGTGGCGAGGACCGCGCCTGGTTCTCCAGGCTGCAGGACGCCCCGGGCGTCGGCGCCAAGGTCGCGCTTTCCATTCTTGATGCGCTCACCACTGCGCAGCTGATGGACGCCATCGCGCTGGCCGACACGGCCGCGATCTCGCGTGCCAACGGCGTCGGCAAGAAACTCGCCGAGCGCATCGTGACGGAGTTCAAGGGCAAGCCGCCGCCAATGGGCCTGTTTGCCTCCGGTATTGGCGCCGCCCTCACGACCCCTGCGACGCCCGCCGCCACGGGCGCGCGCGCCGCAGCCATCTCGGCGCTCGTCAATCTCGGCTATACGCCCGGCGATGCGTCGCGCGCTGTTGCGACGGCTGCCCGTGATGTGGGCGAGCAGGCGACAGAATCAACGCTTATCCGCGCGGCCCTGAAGGCACTCGCACCGGCAAGCTAACGCATTGTCTGCGCAAGCGCGCCAGCTGCGGGCATCTCAGCGTGATGAAGAAGTAGCCGGGCTCCGGCGAGACTCATATGATCGCGGTTGAAATAGAGCGGACCCGACGTCTGATCATACGCGAAGCAACGCCCATCATGGCAAAGCGCCTGTTCCGGGTGAATTGCGTCCACGCCGAACTTCGCCCGCAGCCCATCCAGCAGATC
>CANJXY010000170.1 GCA_947478925.1 Hyphomonadaceae bacterium
CCCTGTCGAGCGTGTCCTTGTTGACGCGCTGCGCCCAGATACTGACGCGGTCGGTCTTTTCCGTTTCGATATTGTAGATTGGCACCTTCAGCACCCGGCCACCCGGCGCGACAGGCTCCACGACCAGATAGTAACTCATACCGTTCGGCACATCCTGGCGCTTGCGGAAAAAACCGGTGTCCTCTCCGGGCCGCGATACAATGCGGACGTCATACTCCTGCCCGAGCTGGTCGGTCATATCGTTCAGTGTCGTGAGCTGCGTACGCGCCGCTCCGCGATCGCCATTCGCGATCGCGCGCTGCCCCTCTGCGGCGATGCTGGCGAGCTGCATATCGACCGCCGGATCAACCGCCAGCTTTTGCCCCTCTGCCAGCGCCTGTGATATCTCCGTCGGCATACGCTGCCATTCGGCATTCATCGGTCCGAACACGAACAGCTGGAAACCCACAACAATGGCCGCCAGCGCGCCAAGCCCGGTCAATGTCTGCGGCAACCATTTCCTGCGGCTGACATAGACCTTGGCGAGTTTTACCGAAAACGTATCGGCTGGCGGCTTGTAGGCAAAGCGCTGTTCGGCCAGCGCCTTCACGCCGTCCTTCAGGATACGATCAGGAACCTCGATCCCCTGCGCGCCATAGATTTCCTTGAGGCGCGCGATGAGCTGTTCCTCGCGCGCGTCCTCGTTCAGCTCCATGTCGACGACGCGCGTACGATGGCGAAGCGTATCCACCACGTCCATCGCCATCATCACGTCGTCGAGCTTGCGGGGCTCTTCCGGAACAGCAAGCGCCGTGGCGCCTGCCCGCACCGGAACGGTTGTCTCGCTCATGCCGGAAGATCGATCATGCCAGGAGCCACAATCAAGAGGTGGTGACGGTCAGCGCCGCAGCCGCGCCTTGTTCGATCAGGTGAGCCATGCGCCGCTTGCCGTCCTCGACCGCATCGCGGATCTCGGCCGAATTCTGTGTCGACAGCTTGCGCATCTCGGCAATGATACCGATCGAACGCTCCTGATAGCTCACCACCGAGTCGACCAGCTTCTTCACAGCCGCAGCAGAAATCGTCGGCCCATAACCCGCTTTCAGCGCCGCTTCCTGAACCTGCCCGCCAATCTCGCTCAATGTCTCGAGCGACGCGTTGATCCCCTTTTTCATGCTCTCCAGCGTCTGCGTCGATTCATGCAGGCCGAACATGCCGGTGAAGGTCGCTGACAGAGCCGTCAACACGACCTCATTGGTGCCGAAGAAGGACACGGATTGCGCGTAGATACGCTCCTTCGCGTTGGTGATCTGCACCAGCCGCGCCATGATGACTTCAGAAGTGTTGTAGCCAACCGTAAGGTTATCCGAGAGATCCTTGGCGATCTGATAGCGCTTCTCTTCGCCCTGCAGGGCGCGCAGTTCCTCGTCGCGCGCCAGCTCCAGTTTCGAGCGCTCGGCAGGATTGTCCCCCGTGAACGCCGCGACGGCGTCCGAGGCTGCCTTCATTTTTGCCTTGGCTTCCTCGAGCTTTCCCTCGGCTGCTTTCAGCACTTCCAGCGCCAGCACTTCGGACTGCTTCATTGCGCCGCGGAAATCCATGTACGCTTCGAGGATCAGGTGTTCCTTCTCGATCTGGACCTTGGTGTCCTTCTGCACGTCGAGATAGGTGTCCTTGATCTTGTCGAAGCGATCGGCGATGTCGCCGCGCGAAAACTTCATCCACATGTTGGAGACGCGCTCCATGGTGGAAATCTTGCCGTCGGCGTACTGGTCCACGAGCGATTTCGCATCGTCCCGAATGGAGTTGAACGAGGTCGTGATGACCTCGTAGCGCTCGCCGACCTTTATGGCCTCGATGTGCTCGCGCACCACCTCATTGAACGTCGACGCCTGATCAAGCGTGCGCGCAATCGCCGTCACCTTGTCGGGCGACAGCTCGGTGATCTGATTGAGCAGCGCCACGACGGGGGCTGGATCGCTCTTGCTGTCAGGGAACAAGCCGAGCTTGCGAAGGCTTCCAACTGCCTTGTCGAGGTATTGAAGCGCTGTGGGGCTGCCCGCCATTTTTTTGTTCTCCCTTACCCATGCGTTTGGGCCTGCGCACCCGGGGAGGGGCGCACCAGTGCAATACGTGCCCCCTTCACGCGCGCGTGCAAGATGCCAGCGGAAGAAATTTTCCGATAATCGATATCGTTTGCACTTGCATCGCGCCGCGCCTAACCATCGCGGCAACTCCGGGAGACGCCATGATGCGCCTGACGCGAACACTGCTTGGCCCACTTGTCATGCTGGCGTTTGCTGGCTGCGCGACGCCGCCAAAGCAAGTGGCGCCCCCTACTGCGACGCCGCAGCAACTGCTCGACCGCGTGGGCGCTTTCGCGCAGCCAACGCAGGATGGCCGCCTTGCCGCGCTCAAGGCGCAACTCGAGGCGGCGGCCCTGCCCTACATGGTCGAAAGCTTCGACGGCAAGCGCCGGGCGGCCAGGGGTTACAATGTGGTCGTCAGCACGGGCCCTGCGGGCGCCCGTGAAATACTGCTTACCGCGCACTACGATGCGGTCGAGCTTCCAGGCGGCAAGCTCGTGGACGGGCTGGTCGACAATGCCGGCTCCGTGGTTGCGATGATCGAAGCGACGAAGCGCGTCGCCGGGCGCACGCGGCATCCGGTTCGCCTGGTGGTGACGGATGAGGAGGAGCTGGGCCTCCTTGGCGCGAAGGCATGGGTCGCCGCGCACGGCGTCGGCAATCTTGCGGCCGTCATCAATGGTGACGTGAATGCCGATGGTGAGACACTGATGTACGGCCTCAACAACGGCGCGCAATCGGAGTTTCTGAACAGGGCGGTCAGTGAGTTGTGCGTGGCGCGCGCCATGTCCTGTCTCGATTTTCCGGAATATCCGCCGAGTGATGAGCTTGCCTTCATCGCTGCCGGCGCACCGGCGGTTTCGCTTGGCCACCAGCCCCGGGTTGAAGCCGAAAAGCTGCGCGCCTTCATGCTGAACCCGCCAACGACGCAGCCGGATATGGCGAGCGTGCCCAAGGTGCTGATGATGATCCACACGCCGAATGACACGTTGGCGAACGTACAGCCAGCCACGCTGGCCCAGGCAGCGGACTTCATCGCGGCGTTGGTGATGAAGCTGGATGGCGAACTGCCGCCCTGATTGCTCCCAGTTCAGCGGCGCCTGTTGGCGGAACACCGCGCGTCATTCATCTGTCGCCATATCAAACCCGCTTGCCTGACCGCGCCGCAGGCGCGACAAGTCGGGGTCAGCATTGGAGCAACGCATGCCACGTACAGCCATCGTCACGGGCTCAACATCCGGCATCGGCGAAGGCATTGCCCGCGCGCTCGCGGCGGCCGGGAACAATGTCGTCCTGAACGGCTTTGGCGATGCGGCCGTGATCGAGGGGATCCGCAGCTCGATCGAGTCAGAGCACAAGGTGAAGTGCATCTACTCCGGCGCGGACATGACCAGACCGGAGCAGATAGAGGCGATGTTCCTCGCAGCGCGTGAAGCGATGGGGCCGGTCGATATCGTCGTGAACAATGCCGGCGTGCAGCACGTCTCGCCGATCGAGGACTTCCCGGTCGACAAGTGGAACCTCATCATCAACCTCAACCTCAACTCGGCCTTTCACACGACGCGGCTCGCCTTCCCCGACATGAAGAAGCAGAAGTGGGGGCGCATCATCAACATCGCATCGGCGCATGCGCTGGTCGCATCGCCCTTCAAATCGGCCTACGTGTCGGCCAAACACGGGCTCTTGGGCATGACCAAGACCGTCGCGCTCGAGGGCGCCACGTTCGGCATTCGCTGCAACGCAATCTGCCCTGGCTATGTCCACACGCCGCTGGTCGATGGCCAGATCAATGACACGGCGAAAGCGCGCGGCATGACGCCCGAACAGGTGATCAACAATGTGATCCTCGCAGCTCAGCCGACCAAAGAATTCGTGAAGGTGACGGATATCGCCGCGCTGGCAGTCTTCCTGACCAGCGAGGCCGCCAACCAGATCAACGGCGCAGCGCTCTCCATCGACGGCGGCTGGGTCGCGCAATAGATGAGCTGTCAACCCAATCAGCCGAATGGAACCACGCAATTGTCGCTGTCGTGGCCGATGTCGGCGCGCCCCAGATAGGGAATGCCGGACCGTTCGCACCAGAACCGCGCGACTTGCTCCTCGTTTAGTTCGAAATCCGGATCGTTCTTCGGCACGGCAGAGCACCGTCCGAGCCGGATACCTGCGCAACGCCTGATGGCCGCGTTCGAGGTGACATGGAAGAAGTACCGGTCGATCCGGTACATGTACTCGCCGACGTCCTCGAGCAGCAGCATCTGCCCCGTGAAATCGGGTTCCAGCGGCGTCCCAAGCAATTGCGACAGGATAGTCAGATTGAACGCCATGTTCGGATGGCCAGGCGTCACACCGTGCTCAAGCGAAGACGAGGCGCCGTCCACCAGCCAGGCCAGCCCCCGCAGAAACGCCTTGTCTCCGTCCTCGCGAACGAGGTCGACCGGCATCGGCCCGTGAGCGACACGCTTGAACCCGGCGCGATGCAACCCGGCGAGCAGAAACCCGGCATCGGAATAGCCCAGCCAGGCCTTGCGCCGGGCGACTTCGGTCAGGCGGGGAATGGCGTGCTCAGCCACCCGGCACGCGCCGTATCCCCCCCGGGCAAACCAGACCGCGTCCACATCAGGATCGTTGGCCACCTCAACCAGCGCGTCGATCCGCTGATGATCCTCGCCAGCGAAATGACCTGCCTGCAGAAAGCACTGGGGATGGAAGTGCAGCGTCACGCGCTCGCCATAGACCCGTGAGGCCAGTTCCTCGGCCTTTCGGGCCAGATCCCGCGACATCCGCGTCCCTGGCGCGACCAGGCCGATGCGGAACACCTTTTCACTTGACCCCATGCTCGCCTCGCTGAGACATGCCGATATGTCCGACTCAAAGACCGAGATGGCCCATCAGGGACCTTACTTCTTCTGCGGCATCGGCGGCAGCGGAATGTTGCCGCTGGCCCTGATCGTCAAGGCGCGCGGCTATGACGTCGAGGGCTCGGACCGTTCGCTCGACGCCGGCCGCACCGCCGCGAAGTTCGATTTCCTCAAAGCGCGCGGTATTGGGCTCCACCCGCAGGACGGATCAGGCGTCACCGACAGCCACCAGCTGCTTGTGACCTCGGCCGCTGTAGAAGACACCGTCCCCGACGTTGTCGCCGCAAGGACGCTGGGCTGTCCGCAGGTGACGCGCCCGCAGCTGCTGGCGCAACTGGTCAATTCAGCAAAGGTCTCGATCGCCGTCGGCGGCACGTCAGGCAAATCGACCACGACCGGCATGATCGCCTGGATCCTTTACGCGACGCGCCGTGATCCCACCGTGATGAACGGCGCCGTAATGAAAAACTTCGTGGCCGGCGATTTCCCGTTTGCGTCCGCCATCGTCGGCGAAGGCGATATCTTCGTCTCCGAGGTCGATGAAAGCGACGGCTCCATTGCGCTCTACCAACCGACGATAGCCGTCCTCAACAATATCGCGCTCGATCACAAGTCTATGGACGAGCTGCGCGGCTTGTTCACTGACTTCGTCAGACAAGCTGAGGTCGCCGTCTTCAACCTCGACAATGACGAGACCCGCCGCCTCGCGTCGGAGCTCAACCTGCCAGGCGCTCTCACCTATTCACTGACGGATATGTCGGCCGACTTCTGCATCTCGGATCTCGTCACCCAACCCGACGGCCAGTCATGCATCGTGACGGAAAAATCCACCGGCGAGCGTCAGCGCATCTGCCTGCAGACACCCGGACGCCATAACCTCTCCAACGGGCTTGCCGCCATAGCCGCTGCTCGCGCATGCGGGCTAAGCCTGCGCGAGGCCACAATGGCGCTGATGAACTTCGTCGGCATCCGCCGCCGCCTCGAAGTTGTCGGCACGACGAAGGACATCACCGTCATCGACGACTTCGGGCACAACCCCGACAAGATCGCCGCAACGCTGGCAACGCTTCACGCCTTCCCCGGCCGCCTGCTGGTGATGTGGCAGCCGCACGGGTATGGCCCGATCCGCCAGATGAAAGATCAGCTGATCGAAATGTTCGCCCGGGACCTTGCCGCAAAAGACATTCTGCTGATGCCAGAGCCCGCTTATTTCGGCGGCACAGTCGACAAGTCCATCGGTTCCAATGTCATCGCACAGGGTGTGACAGCACACGGCAAAAACGCTGCCGCCCTGCCCGACCGCGCCGCGTGCGGCGACAAGCTGGTGGAAATCGCACAACCCGGCGACCTCATTGTGGTGATGGGCGCAAGGGATGACACGCTCTCCGAGTTCGCCGCCGACATCCTTCGGCGCGTGGGAGAGAAGCTTTTTTAGAGTCAAAGAGCCGACCCAATCCTTTGAGACGATCACTGCTGGGCGCTATCCCCCGAAGGACGCGCGCGCTGACTAGCATTGCCAGAATCGAGACGCTACGCTCGCCTATCAATCGGGAGATCCGCCATGGCCATTCGCGTGCTAGCGCTGAGCGTCAGCGCATTTGCACTTGCATCTTGCGCCACTGCGCCAACCTACGTGTCCGGCGCCCCCTTCGACGGCGCCGTCGCGCACAACATCGCGCAGAACTACGATGCTCGCGTCATTCGCGATCACTTTGGCGTTCCGCACATCTATGGCAAGCGCAATGCCGACGTCGCCTATGGCCTCGCCTACGCCCACGCCGAGGATGACTGGAAGACCATCGAGGAAGTCATTCGCTCCAGCCGCGGCACGCTCTCAGAGATCGTCGGCGACAGCGGCGCCAAATCGGATGATCTGATCCTCGCACTCGGCAACACCGAGATCGTCAATCGCGACTATGATGCGAAGGCCTCGCCCAAGTCCAAGGCGGTGGTCGAAGGCTACGCCGCCGGCCTCAACCTCTGGTGTGCCGAGCACCTCGCAACCGGTTGCGCCCGTTCCATGCCGATCACCGGCAGGGACATCATGGCCGGCTTTGTCAATCGCCCGATGTCGTTCTACGGCTTTGAGGGCGAGGTGGACTCGCTCTTGTCCGGCCGCGCCAACATGGAAATGTCGACCAGGTCGACCCGCCAGGCCTTCATAGATACGCCGGATGATGTGGAGCTTGGCTCCAACGGTCTTGCCGTCGGACCCAGCCGCTCAGCAGACGGCCACACGCGTCTCGTCGCCAACTCGCACCAGCCCTATGAAGGCCGCGTCGCCTGGTACGAGGCGCGTCTCAAATCCGAAGAGGGCATCGACCTCATCGGCGGCCTCTTCCCTGGCACGCCGATCATTCTGACCGGCGTCGGACCCAATTTCGGCTGGGCCTCCACCGTCAACAAGCCGGACCTCTACGACACATTCAAACTTGTCGTCGACGATGAGAAGAACCCGACCAAATACCGCATGGACGGCGTCTGGAAGACCCTCGAGCGCAAACAGATCAAGTACAACGTCCTGCGCAATGGCGCGCTCGTAGCCGTTGAGCGCACCGGCCTCACATCCGAGCACGGCCCTGTCTACGTCACCGACAAGGGCGTCTTCGCGTTGTCCTATGTCGGCAAGGGTGATTTCGGCCACCTCGACCAGTATCTCGCGATGAACATGGCTAAAACGGTGGACGACTGGCGCGCCGCCCAG
>CANJXY010000171.1 GCA_947478925.1 Hyphomonadaceae bacterium
GACGACCGCTAACATTCCGCTTCGCGCGCTGGCCGCGCAATTGCTGGACGCGGCAATGGCTTACGAGCTTCTGTCCAACACGCTTTCCGATCGCCGCGAAGCCGTGGCAGCCTTCGTGGAGAAGCGGGCGCCGAAGCTGACGGGTGAGTAATGATAGAGAATACGCTGCCTGAGCCTGAACACGTTACGGTACTTCGCAACCAGTTGCGCCGATTTCTGGCGGAGAAGGCGCCGCGCGAAAAACGCCGCGCGTGGGACAAGGCGCACGATTGGCCTCGCGATCTGTTCCGGGAACTCGGCGAGATGGGCGTTTGTGGCCTCACGATTGCCGAAGAGCATGGCGGGCTTGGGCAGGATATCGTGGCAGCCGTGGCCGTCATTGAAGAGCTGGCGCGGGCTGGCCCCTTCCTCGCAGGCCCCTTCATTCATTGCGCCTTCTATGGCGGCATGAACATGTCAGAGAATGGCTCGTCTGCGCAGAAGGCCGAGCTTCTGCCGAAACTGGCGCGCGGCGAGTTGCTCTTCGCCTACGGTCTCTCTGAACCCGATGTGGGAGGAGACCTCTCGAGCGTCAAGACGCGCGGCAGTATCGAAGGCGACACGCTGGTGATCAATGGCGCCAAGCGCTGGTGCACGGGCGCGGATTGGGCGGACTACATTTACTGCCTCATCAACACCGCGCCGGATGCGCCACGCCGCGAGGCGCTGACGTTCGTGCTGATCCCTGGCAAGGCGACGGGCGTTTCGACCACGCCAATCGAGCATGTGAACCTCCGCTACACCGCGTCCAGCGATGTGCATTTCGACGATGTGCGCGTACCGCTCGACGCGATTGTCGGCGGCCCTGCCAAGCTCAACAGGGCGTGGGGGATGCTGGCCGGGCGAGCGCTGGATGTCGAAAAGCTCGAAGTCGCTGCGTGCACATTCGGCTTTGCACAGGCGGCGCTCGATGAGGCGTGGACCTACGCGCAGGAGCGGGTGCAGTTCGGCAAGGCTATCGCGGGGCATCAGGCCGTTGCGCATCGGTTGGTAACTGCGCGCACGAAGCTCGAGGCCTGCAGGCATATGCTCTATCATGCTGCGCATCTGGCGAATGACGGGAAGCCGTGCGGCATCGAGACGTCGATGGCGAAGCTGTTCATCGCCGACACGGGCGTCGAGATCGCGCTGGCCTGCCAACAGGTCATGGGCGCGTATGCGCTTTCCGACGCCTACGACATCGACCGCAATGTGCGCGACCTGCTCGGCATGCCGATTGTCGGCGGCTCCTCGGACATGCAGCGCAACAATCTCGCGGGTTTATGGAGACTGAAGGGATGAGCGACGTCGTCAGCCGCGCACGCGTCCTTGAGGCCGAGATCGTCGCAGCCCGCCCGGAGATGGACCGTTTGCGCCGCCTGCCGGATGGGCTGGCCGCGCTGTTCAGGGATGCGGAGTTCTATCGCCTGTGCATGCCAAGGGTTCATGGCGGGCTGGAGGCAGAGCCGCGCGTAGTTGTAGAGACCATCGAGGCACTGGCGGAGGCGGACGCGTCCGCCGCCTGGTGCGTGACGGTCAGTGCGACCACGGGCGCGTTTGGAGCTTATCTCGAACCGACCACTACAAGCGCAATCTTCACTGACCCGGCGCTGATCTTTGCGGGTGTCTACGCGCCTATGGGCAAGGCCGTTGTCGAGGGCGATGGCTATCGCGTGACCGGGCAATGGAAGTGGAACAGCGGCGGGCAGAATGCGACGTGGCTCTGCGGCGGGTGCGTAATCTACGACAATGGCGCGCCGCTGATGCTGACCGACAAAATTCCCGATCACCGCATGATGTTGTTCCCGGCGAGCGATGTGACCTTCATCGACACGTGGCATACGTCTGGCCTGCGCGGCACCGGCAGCGGCGACATGATCGTGCGCGACCTGTTCGTGCCGCGGTCGCACTCGGTGTCGCTTATCGCAGACAAACCGAGGATCAAGGCGCCGCTCTATGCTTTTCCGATTTTCGGTCTTCTGGCGATCGGCATCGCGGCCGTCGCCAGCGGCAATGCGCGCGCCGCGCTGAAGGAGTTTGCTGCACTTGCCTCCACCAAACGCACGCCCACCGGTCGCACGCTGAACGATCGTGGCACAATCCAGTCCGCCTACGCCGAAGCTTACGCGCGGTTGGGGGCGGCACGTGCTTTCCTGTTTGCGGAGATCGACGCTGCGTGGATACAGGCGAAGACAAATCCCTCCATCACGCTGGAGCAGCGCGCCAGCCTCAGACTTGCGGCGACGCACATGACACGCACGGCGGCGGACGTTGTCAGGACGGTTCAGGATCTCGCAGGCGGTGTCAGCGTATTCGTGGCGGATCCGCTGCACCGTCGCCTTGCCGACGCTCAGACGATGACGGCGCACATCATGACGGCGCCGGCGACGTATGAACTCACCGGCCGCGCGTTGCTGGGGGTTCCTGTGTCGTCGGCCGAACTCTAGCTCACCGCCTCCCGCGCAATCAGAACGCGCACGTGCTCTTTCATATCTTCACCGGCCTTGAGCGCGTTAACGGCGCTGATGTCGAAATATTCGCGCAAACCGATGATCTTGTCCTCACGAAACTCGACGACGCCCGCATAGGGCGCGGAAACGAGCCGACCGTCCGCTGAGACGTATTCATCGACGCCCTCGACGAACAGGCGGTCGCCTTTCTCTGCGTAGTCGAATATCCGCCAGGTTACGTCGCGAAGTTGTGGCGCGAGGCCTTCGAGAAGCTTGCGCGCCTTCACCTTGCCCTTGAGCGGCGGCGCGATCACGGCCGCGTAGTGCCAGACGATATCGTCGTGCATGAACGCCAGCACGCCGTCGATGTCCTTGGCCTTCCAGGCGTCGATAAGGCCGAGCAGTGATTGAATGTGCGACATGGGCTGGCCTCGTTGCGCTTGCGGAGTCGCAATCCTGCGCCGCCGACTTGGCTGCTGCAATACAGACATGTGGGCGCGAACCGTAAAGCCCCGCTTTCAGGCCGGGATGATCCGCCTGAGAGGCTGGGATCCTGGGTCTACGAAACAGGTGTAGAGCCCCGGGGACGCGGGAAGCCCGCCTGAGTTGGCGTCTCCAATTTGATCGGATCTACCGGAAGGAAAAGGAAAGCGCGGATCCCGCGTCCCCGGCAGGTGTTGGCTGGGTGGCCTCGAGCAGAGGTATTGCCCCCTCCCCCCGCCTGAGCTGATTTGCCTCCGGCGGGCGGGTCGGGCTGTTCACATCCGGTCCCCGGAAACGGGAGTTTTGGCCAGACACTGGGTCCGGACCTGCCGCAGCGGGGCTCGCACCGCCGCGGTCCTCGCGTGCTGCGGAGACTATCCTTCACGGTTTCTCCACGGCCTTTCACGCTCACCTGCATAAACCCGCGCCGTTGAACAGGTCGCGACAGCCCTCCTGCGGGATCGATCGGAGAGGAGCTCTGGCTGCTCCATCGCTGATGCAACCGGGACCGTCTGCACCCGGCCGCGCTTTGCTGGCGCGCATCTTCGGCTATTGCGGCAGGATTGAACGCGCGTGCATCGCGAAATTCGCGATCCAGCCAATCACACAGCCCAGCGGCTCATGTCCTGTTCACGCCCAATCAGCGAAAGCCCATAGGCAATCGAAACGAGCTGATCGCCGGTCTCGATTTTCTCGCTCCCAAATCGATCCTCGAATTGCGCGCGCACAGCCGGGACGAACGAAGAGCCGCCCGTCAGAAAGACCCGATCGATCTGCGTTTCGGTCAGACCGGCCATGTGGAGGGCGCGTTCAACGCAGGTATTGATCTCGTCAAGTTCGGGCGCAATCCATTTCTCGAACTCGGCGCGCTTGATCGTGCGCTCGATATCGACGCCTGCGACGTGGAACGAAAACGCGCCTTCGTCTGCCTCAGACAACTGCATCTTGGTGGCGGACACGGCGCGGTACATCGCGTAACCGGCGTCTGCGTCGAGGAATGCCAGAAAGGCGCGGATGCGGTCGGGATCTAAGCTGTCGCGCACCAATTCCTGCAACTCGCGATAGTCGCGCGACTGGCGCATCATAGAGAGTTCATTCCAGCGGCTGAATTTCTGGAAGTAGGCGTTGGGTACAGGAAGAATCTTGCCCCAACTCATGAATTCCGTGCCTTTTCCGAATGCGCGCGCCACGACCCGGTCGATTATTCGAAAATCGAATGCGTCCCCCGCGACACCGACGCCCGTGTGCGCCAACGGCTTGTAGTCGAGCCCGGAACTGCCAACGGAAAACCTGACGACCGAGAAGTCGCTCGTGCCGCCGCCGAAATCGGCGACAAGGATCGTTGCATCGGCCTGAAGTCGCTGCGCAAAGAAGTAGGCGGCAGCGACCGGCTCATAGACGTGGTGTATTTCCTCGAAGCCGACTATCCGCAGCGCCGCTTCATATCGCGCGCGCGCCAGCACGTCGTCTGGCGAGGCGCCGGCAAAGCTCACGGGGCGGCCGATCACCACGCGTTTGGGAAAATCGACACCGGCATGCGCGCGAACCTGTTTGAGAAAGTTCGCGAGCAGGTCCTCGAACTTCAGGCGACGGTTGTAGATCAGCGTATCTGTAAAATGCGCGCTGGCGGCGAACGTCTTGAATGACTGGATGAACCGGCAATCTCCGCCGGATTCCACGAACTGATCGATCGCCCATGGCCCCGCGTCGACACGTGTGCGTCGGCCCCTGTCGTCATCCATTTCCGAGAAGCACAGCACCGAACGGAATGCGTCAAAAGCTTCGCCGCCATGCGCGAAATGCACCGCTTCGACCTGACCCTCGGCGTTGACCATTGTGGCAACGGTGTTCGTCGTGCCGAAATCGAGGCCGATGGACAGCGTCATGAAGCCACTCCGGACGAACTACGGGTCATTCCCACGTAGCGAATGCCGGTTGTGGGGCCGTTTGGTCATACCGAGCGAGCGCCGAGTCAAGCTTTGCGCCGCGACTAACTCACGCGCGCCTTCGGCATTTCGGTTACGCTGCTGGCCAGCACAGTCGCGAAGCGATCCTTCTCCCACGACGGCCAAATAGCCTCGTCAGCTCGTGATTGCTTGGGCGCGCTAATTGTAGGGCTTTCTGTCTTTGGGAAATCTGGAGCGGTTGCGGTTTCACCTTTTGTGGCCGTGGTCCCTGAAGCGCAACGGATGCGGGGGCGGTCGCGGCCCAAGCTCCAGTTCCCCTGCATGCGCCCACGTAGATTGGACGCGCACCAGATCTCGGCGGTCGTGTTGATGGCCGTGACACAGATCAGAATTGGTCCCAGCCCCTGGTCGATCATGGCGACCGCAAAACCGTCACTGTTTCCAATGATCGAGACAGGGGTCGGCGGATTGAGGAGATTGAAGGACATGGCTGCTCCAGGGCGGTATCCGGCACCTTGAAGCATTGAACATGGCTTTCGTTCACGTTCTTTGGGAAGGGCAAATAGGGCTTTTGCAGCGAGGTGGACTTGGCGGCGATCGGCCTTGTCGCCCCTGTTTTCCTCTTCGCGATGTAGCGCGCCCATCTCCTTTTTGCTGACTTGCTGCTGACCTGCTTTTCGGCCGGTGTCATTTGCATCGGCAGGATTGGTCATTGTGTGGGCTCACTAGATGAGCGCCTACGGCGATGAAGTCGAGGCGTGGCGCATCGTTCTGCCGGGTCGAACGCACGCTAAGCGCCCGGCGTCAGGAGAACACAGACTTCGAGATGTGAGTGATGCGGCAAGCAAGATCGGCTTCGCCGGACGCCACTACGAAGTAATCGCCGTGCGTGACAATCCCCGTGGTGAAGACGACGTCTCGCAGATACATCTGATGCTCGATCGGTCGGGTCAGATCTGCATTGGCTTCGAGAAGGGGGGCGCTACCTGATCGGATCAGCCTAGCCGGATCGTTCTTGTCGAGAAGCGACCAGTATGTCCGGTAGATGCCGACAATGTCCCTGCGTTCAACACCGTGCCATAGCGACAGCCAACCGCTTTCGGTGAGAACTGGCGGCGCACCTCCCCCCACGCGGGCCGTAGCCGCCGCGCCGGCGCATGGGCGCAGGCCCGGCTTGCGATGGGGCTTCCAGTGCAAGGCGTCGTGCGAGGTCGCTAGGTTTATTGATGGTCCGGCTCGCCACTCGCTGCCAGGAGGATAGGCGAAATAGAGATCGCCCAGCGGACGGGTCTGCGCCCAGTACTGACCGCCGATCAGGCCCTCAAAGATCAACATGTCCTTGTTCTGATGATCGAGCACAATGTCCTCGAACACCCAGTCGAGTGCATTGGTCGAGGAGTATAGCGTGGTGGAATGTCGTTCGGGACTGACCGAGCATGTGGTCATCAACCAACGGTCCCCAACATGACTGATTCGCGCGTCCTCCACCCCATAGCACTGGAAGCTGTGCAGAGGGGCAATTGCCTTGTCATAATGAAAGTTCACCACGCTGAGGCCGTCGGGCGTCAGTTCCACGGGGAGCAACCACGATAGCGACGTCAGCGCCATGACCTTCCAGCCGTCTCCGTGGATCATGAACTTCCGCGGATCCGCCGTATCGGTCATGTTCAGCGGCCAGGCATCACGCACATAACGTCCGGCTTCCCAACGGATGGCATGGACGCGGCCATTCTCGATCGGGTTGCGGAGCGCTTCCGCAATCCTGACGACCATCAACAAATTGCCGTTCGGCAGGCGGGTCAGTGCAGGATTGAAGGCGCCCAGGACGTAGGTCTCGACATCAAGTTGGCCGGCCAGCGGCGATCGTGAAAGGTCGATATCGTCCGGCGTGAGAAGGAGCGCGTCGACAGCGAACTTCATTCTTTCGCCTCCAAGCGTGCGCGGCGCACAGCACGGCGCGTCGGAATGAACTGAAGGGGCATCGGCCATTGGAGCTCATGTTGCAAGAGCGAGGACCTGGCCCTAACGAAAAGCGAGCAAAGTCGTTCCGCGCGCGCAGCACCACTGCGTGCAAGTCGAACGATCAACCGTAGCAGGAAATGACGTCTAAGCGCTTCAAATAGAGCGATACCCGACACCCGGCTCCGTGAGGATCAAGACCGGTTGTTCGGGGTTGTCTTCGATCTTCTGGCGCAGATGGCGAATATGCACGCGCAAGGCGTGAACGTCTGTGTCGCCGCCAGCCCAAGCCTTGGTCAAGAGGTGCTTGTGGGTGAGAACCTTGCCTTCATGCAGCACCAGTTCATGCAGCAGGCCGTATTCGTGCGGCGTCAGTCTGGGGTCTTGCCCCCTCACTCTCACGAGGCGGCGTGTGAGATCGACGCTGAGGCGACCGTCGTCATAGACTGGCAACCCGCCCTGCATCTGCACGCGATGGCGCAACGCCGCGCGAACGCGCGCCATGAACTCCGCCACGCCGAAAGGCTTCGAAACGAAGTCATCAGCACCAGCATCAAGCGTTGCAACCTTGCGCGGCTCGTCATCCAAAACGGAGAGAACGATGACAGCAGGCGCCCCGGCCGCAGGAATCGGGGCGATCAGGTCAGCCCCGTTGCCATTCGGCAAGCCAAGATCGAGCACAGCTAAGTCAAATCGGAATCTGCTCGCGGCACCTCATGCACCGGCGATATCGCCGGCTTCCTCAACATCGAATGACTCAGCGATCAGCGTGGACCGAAGGAAGCGCCGGATGGA
>CANJXY010000172.1 GCA_947478925.1 Hyphomonadaceae bacterium
ATGATCCTCGTGATTCTCAACGCGCGCCGCGCCGCGTCCGGGAAGAGGGTCCTGCAGAACGTCTACGCAGACTTCGCGATCCTGCTTTCGCACGCCGAGGCACGCCTCGCCTTCGCGCCCTGGCGGCAAGCCGGTCGACGTGTCGGCCGGAACCCACGCATCGTCGCGTTCACACTTGTCTCCGCCTACGACGATGGGGACCAGACCGTCGCGCGTTACCAGGCCTAGGCCCGCGCCGGTCGCGAAAATGGACGCCTATGTTGACGCCCGCGTCGACGGCCTGTGCGAGCGTTACGCCGTTAGCGAACGCGAAGATACGTGCTGCTCCGCTCGTGCGCGGATACGCATGCACTTCGCGACGCCCGTGAAGTGCCCCATTGTCGTAAAGCGTGGGGTCAATGCGTAGCGTTGACGATCGCCACACCCGCGCACGCGGACCGCCGCCAAACCTCGTTCGAGATAAGGAACCGCCTACCTCAGCGTATGTGCATCTCAGGTTGCGCCTGCCTGCGCAAACGAAAAGGCCGTCCTTGCGGACGGCCTTTCCTCAACTGTCTGGAAGTCCAGGAGCCTAGAAATTGCCGGTCGGCGGGGGCGCTGCGGGTTGCTCGGCCATCGGGTCCTGCGCATGTTTGACCGCGCCTTCGAAGATTGCGTTCGGCTCGATCGCCAGCGAGGCGTGGAAGATATCTCCGCGAACCTTGGCGCCGGTGCAGAGCTGAACCTTGCGGGCGCGGATGCGGCCTTCGACCGTGCCGCGAATGACGACGGACTCAGCAACCACCTCACCTTTGACGGCGCCGGTCTCGCCAACGGTCAGCGCCGAGGCGCGTACATCGCCCTCGATCTGGCCGTTGATGTCGAGTTCCCCTTGGGACACGATCTTGCCGGTGATCTTAACGTCAGCGGAGATGATCGACGGACCCGAGCGGGCGACCGGCGCGCGCTTCGGCGCCAGGGCCATGTCGGTCGTCATGGGCTTCGGCGCCATTTGCGGCGGAGGAGGCGCTTCCGGTGTTTTGCCTTTAGTGAACATGTTTGCCAGCCCTCAGAAACTTGATCGGATCATACGACTTCCCGCGGAAGTGTATCTCATAGTGTAAGTGCGGTCCCGTGCTTCTTCCAGTTGATCCCATCGTGCCGAGTTTTGACCCGATGACGACTTCCTGGCCTTGCTTCACGTTGATTGAATTCATGTGGCCGTACACGGTCTTGAACCCCGAACCGTGATCGACTTCTACGACACGCCCATAGCCCCCTTTGGTGCCAGCGTAGGTAACTGTCCCCGGCGCCGTCGCAACGATCGGTGCGCCGGTGAACGCTGCAAGATCGGCGCCTTCATGGAACGCGGTGCGCTGATTGAACGGGTCGGAGCGGTAACCAAAACCCGAGGTTTCACGGTAGGCCATCTGAAGCGGGACAGCCAGCGGCAGGGAGCGCATGGCCTTCTCGAACTCGTTGGCTTCCTGCAGACGCGCTTCCACTTCGTAGATGCGGCGCTGGAACGGGTCTTCCGGAGGAGCCTTGTCGGCGAAGTTGATCGGGATCAGCGGGCCGCCCATGCCGTTTTGCTCGAGCACGCGCGCCGCCGGCACGCCGGTCAGTTTGATGACGCCCCGGGCGCTCTCTGCACGCTGGACGGCTTCTTCCTCGAAGGTGTCGAGAAAGCTGGCCTGATCCTGGATCAGTTTGTCGGTTCGGGCGCGAAAGGTGCCGCCGGTAGAACCGCTCCCTTCGTTGGGGTCGGGGCGCGCCTGGCGCGGATCCCCTTCCTCAATCGTCGAGTCGATCAGCATGGAAGCATTCGATCCGTTGAGGGCGATGGCCGATGCTGAGTCCTGGCCCTGCAGGCTGGACATCAGGCGCTTGAGCGTCGCGTGGCGGCTCTCAGCTTCCTCAATGGCGGTGTTGAAATCTGTAGTGCGGGTTTCGAGCAGAGCCAGCGCCGTCTGCTCGGCAGCCTTGGCCTGACGAAGTTCACGCTCTAGACGCGCCGACTTGCGGTCGGACGATCCGCCTTGGATGTCGACGGCGGGACCTTTTAGGAGAACGGCGACGGTTGCAAACAAGCACCAGCCGACGACAAGCGTCGCTGCGCCGGCCATCATCGCCTGACGCCAAGGGGAAATGGAAACGTACCGAACCGAGCCGCCGCTACGGTGGTAGATTTGCCTTTCCGGAAAAGCTTTTTCGAAGAAGGCTCTGACTTTAGCCCTCAAGTGCTTGACCGCCATTTACGCTGCCCGATCAGTTCTATACGCGCCAAGCCCCGCGCTGCCCCGCTGGTGTATGCCCGACGATGGGATGGATATCGCAGAATCTCGCACGCGCGAACCCCTCGACCCAGTTTTTTACCAGCTAGGGCACAGCCCTTTAAGCTTTGATTAAGCGAGCGTCAGCGCAGCTAAAATCGTTACGCATCCGGGGCAAGTTGTCCCATGACCGCTTCGGCATGCCCCGGCACGCGGACGTTTCGCCAAACGTGACGAATCACTCCGTCCGGTCCGATAAGGAAGGTCGACCTGACGATACCCATGAACTTCCGGCCATAAAGCTGCTTCTCGGTCCACACTCCGTAAGCGTTGCACACCGTCCCGTCCTCGTCGGACCCGAGGGCGACTTTGAGTGCATGTTTTTTGGCGAAAGCCTTATGGCTGGCGATACTGTCGCGGGAAATCCCAAGCAGGGCAGCCCCTTTGCGTGAGAAGCGCGCCTGAATCTGGCTAAAAGCCAAGGCCTCCCGGGTGCACGCGTCGGTGTCGTCTTTGGGGTAAAAGAACAGGACCAAGGTTTTCCCTGCGTAATCCGCGAGACGGGCCGTACCGCCCTTGCTGTTTGGCAGTTGGAATGCTGGGGCCGGATCGCCGGTATTCAGGAGCTGTGACACAATCGATCCGTAATGATGTGATGGTAAGGGTGTCCGCAGTGTACCGTCTTTTCGCTGATCCGGTGAAGCTGCGGTTTTCCCCGAACGGGGCTCGCGACAAATGCGAGCGCCCAGGAGCCAAGTGTTGAGGATTACCGCCCGGCTTCTGATCCTCGAGATCGTCGCCTTTCTGGCCTTCGCCGTCCTGGCTGGCGCGGGGGTTCTAGCGTGGCGGTTGTCGCAAGGTCCGATCGACCTCGAATTCATCCGTCCGCAGGTCGAGCGCTCGATCGCCGATGCTCGCGGCGACCAGCCCGTCCGCATCGAGAAACTGGCCCTGGAATGGGTCCGCGACCGGGGTCGGGTGGAAGCCGTCGCCCAGGGCTTCACAGCCATGGACAAGACCAGCCACGTCACCTTCCGCGCCGACCGCGCCATGATAGCTTTGGATTCCGGCGCGCTGCTGTCCCTAAGGATCCAGCCCCGCCAGCTCCGTCTCGAGAAGGGTACGGCGACCGTCGTCCGCTCGGTCGATGGCGTCTGGACTCTGGCCGACGTCGTCTTCGCCCGCGAGCCAGCCACCTCGGACAAGCCGTTCGATCCGATCCGCGATATCAACTGGCCGACCCTCGCGACCCCCATTCGCGCGCTGATCTCGGCCGGCGCCTTCGAGCAGGTCGAGTTGGTCGACTTCCACCTCGATGTTGACGATCGCAAATCCCACAACGTCTGGAGCGCCGCTCCTGTCGCCGGCGTCTGGAAGGCGACGAAGGAAGGCGTCAGCCTCAATCTCGACGTCACCCTCGCCAACGCCATTGCGGGAGAACCCAACCGCATTCGCATCGCCCTTGTCTCGGACGGCCAGGTCGAGCGTGCCGCTGGCCGCGTCACGGTCGACGGCGTCGACCCGGTGTCGGTCGCAAAAATGTTCGGATACTCCGGTGATGCTTTCACCTCGGGCAAACCAGCCAGCGCCGGATTCTCGGTCTCGGCAACGGAAAAGGCTGGCCTGCAGAGCACCAGCTTGTCGCTCTTCGATGTCACCGGCAACCTGCGCGTTGGTGAGAGCAACATTGCGCTCAAGAACCTGTCGTTCGATGCCTCGTACGACCCCGCGACCAAGCATATTGATCTCAAGCTACTGAACATCGACAGCGACTGGCTTTCCGGTAGCTTCACGGGCGAAGTCGATGCGGCCGCCATCATGCGCGGCGATGAGGCGACGCCGACACCGTTCAAGCTTTCGGGCACAGGCGTCACCATCGACGCCCGTCCCGTTTTCGAGAACCCCTGGCCGATCGAGTCGGCGGAGATCGAAGGCTCCATCGCGCTCAATCAGTCGAAACTCATCTTCACCAGGGTTGAGGCTGTTACGGGCAAGCTCAACGCGACAGCCTCCGGCGAGGTCTGGCTTGGCGGTACGAGCGAGGCCCCCGAGGTTGGCGTCAAAGGCCAGGCGGTTGGCACGGGCGAGATCACCCCGGGCCAGGTGCTCGACTTCTGGCCCGTTCACCTCGGCGCCGGCGCGCGTGACTGGGTCCGCACGCGCATCACCGCTGGAACCGCAACCCAGGCCTTGTTCAACGTCGACTGGCCGCCCGGCGCTACCGCGAAAGGCTATTTGCCCGACGAAGCGCTATCGCTCGAATTCCACGTCGTCGACGCGAGCGTGATCGCGGTAACCGATCTTCCGGCCATTACAGGCGTTGCGGGTGTCGGCCATCTGAAGGGCAACAGCCTTACTTTCGATGCTACCTCCGGCGCGCTCGGCGGATGGCAGCTCGGCGGAGCAAAGGTGAACCTGCCGCGCTTCGCGCCGGGTGGTGCGATTATGGAAGTTTCGACGGCTGGGAAAGGCGATCTCGGCAACCTGCTGCGGGTGATCGAGAAGAGCCAGTTCGCCTTCGGCTCGCGCTATGGCCTCGACGTGAACCAGATCGCAGGCAATGGCGACATCGACCTCAAGCTGCGTTTGCCGATGGTCGACATCGTCAAGCCGGAAGATGTGCTGTTCTCGATCAAGGGAAGTTTCCAGCAAGTCCGTCTGCCCGACCTCATGGGCGATTTCGGGCTCGCCAACACCGCGATGACATTCGACCTCAGCGAGAAGGGCGTCATCGCAACGGGCGCAGGCGAGTTTGGCCCCGCGCCGGTGACGTTCGAGTGGAAAGAAGGCGCTGTCGTGGGTGACGATGGCGGCGCGCTGCTGGTCGCCAAGGCGCGCGCCACGCCTGATCTGCTCAACGCCTTCGGACTTGCCGCACGCAATATCATGCAGGGCGAGGCGGCGGTGGATCTGCGAGCCAGCGGATCGGGCGGACGCAACTTCGACAGCATCACCGCCAACGTCGATTTCACCAAGGCCCAACTCGACGTGACCGAGGTTGGTTGGAGCAAGAAGCTCGGCGCGCCCGCCAGCGGCTCATTCCGCTATGGCAGCGACAGTGATGGCGCCGTCCTGACCGGCAATCTTCGCGCCGACGGGCTTGAACTGACAGGCGAGGCGCAGCTCGACGCCGCCGGCGGCATCAATGGCCTCGACATCGAGCGGCTCTATTCGAAGGACTCTGTCGATCTGCGCGGCGCCATCTCGCGTCGGAAGGATGGCGGCTATCGAATCGCGCTCAATGGCCCTTTTCTTGACGCCAGCCCCTACATGGATGGCTTCCTCAACCTGTCCGGCCCCGCCAAGGCCGCAGCGACGCCCGTTGGCGGTCCCGGCGACGCCGGGCCGACTTATGACGTCCAGCTCAATGTCGACCGACTCAAGCTTCGCGACAACGCCGACCTGCGCAATGCGCGTGTCTCGCTGATGATCGGCGACGAAGGCCCGAAGTCAGGAACGATCACCGGCGCGATCGATAAGGCCAAGACCTTGAGCGTTACGCTCGGCTCGACCAACAGCGTGCGCAATGTCTCAGTAAAGGCGGATGACGCAGGCTTTGCAGCGCGCGTGCTGCTCAAGGCCGACTATCTAGTTGGAGGGAAGATTGCCTTTGATGGCAAGTTCTCCGGTGCCGATGGCGACGCGCTTGTCACTATATCCAACGTACGTCTCAAGGATGCGCCTCTCGTCGCCCAACTATTCGCGCTGGCCTCGCTTCAAGGTCTCGCCGACGTGCTGTCGGGCGAGGGTGTGATGTTCACGGAGGTCAATGCGCCCGTGAAGTTCGTCGATGGCCGCATCGATTTCCCGGGCATGCGCGCCACCGGCCCAGCGATGGGCCTCACAGCGCGTGGCTGGATCGCGCCCGAGTCCGGCGAACTTTCGCTCGATGGCGTGCTGGCTCCCTCCCTCATCGGCGCCAACGCCGTGCTCGGCGCGCTGCCGATCATCGGCGACCTGTTCGTCTCGCGGCAGGGCGAGGGCATGTTCGCGCCAACCTACTCGGTGCGCGGCACGTTTGCCCGTGCCAATATCTCAATTAACCCGGTCGCCGCGCTGACCCCGGGCGTGCTGCGCAGGATCTTCGAAAACCCCGCCGAACCGCCGCCTACTTCGACAGCGGCTTCGAACTAGCGTCGCCAAACGCAAACGGCCCGGCCTGGGGCCGAGCCGTCGCATCGTCGGATCAGTCGAGACTTATTTCTCGGCGAGCTTCTTCATGTTGGCGAGCGCGCCTTCGAACTGGCCTTTCAGGCGCGCAACCTCCTTGTCGATCGCAGCCTGGTCGGCCTTGTCCGCCTGGTCCTGCATCAGTGTGTAGTAGATCTTGGATGTCGTCGCCGTCACCGGGCGGACTTCCATGAAGCCGTGATACAAGTTGTACCACTTACCTTCGACGTTCGGCTGGGTGTAGCCATACCCGAACTCGGACTTGGCGGTCATGACTTCCGTCACGCGGCCAGCGATCAGACGAACCGAGCCGACGTCTCCCGAGCCTGACGTCACCACGCAGGGGACGCCGCCGGTCGGTGTGATCCAGTTGGAAATATCGCACCAGCCGCCGACCTTGGCCCACACGTCCTTGGCCGACTTGTTCACATCGATCGACATCGGGATGGCTACATAGTTCGGCTTGGGGGCCGGCGCAGCGACTGGGGCTGGCGCAGCCGGCGGGGCCGGGGCGACAGCGGGCACAGCGGCAACGGGCTTTAGCGCAGCCGGCGCGGCGGCCGGGGCCTCTGCGGTGGCCATGGTCGTGCAGCCCGCTATCAGGGCCAAGGCTGCCACCCCAGTGAGTTTCGAAAGCAAGTTCATGAACGTCTCTCCTCCACTCCGCGTTCGCGGTTGGCGGGAAATTGCGCTGACGGGCACGTAAAGCGCCAGCAGTTTTTTGGGATTTGCAGTAAACAACCCGACAGTATCCGGTGGGCCCGCAGAGGGTAACGTAGCGGAAGTATTCAGGCGGCCATGATGCCCATTCCGGCGGTTCGCCCGGCGACGAGGGTTTCCCTGCCATTGGTCGTCTTCACAATCCGCATCTTGCACGGACGCAGGAAGTGTCTGGCGACGGGCCGATTTTATCAGTCGCGGTTAGCAAAGATCACGTAGCAACTGGCGCAAGCTGATTTCTCCGAGACGTCTCTCTGTTGCGTTCGATCTGGTTGCTTAGATCGCGCTGCGATTGCATGCGGCATGAGAAAAGCTGAAAGGTCGAAGAGGATGGTGGCGACATCCCCCGGGTCGAAATTGACCGTTTCGACAAAAGCGATCCATTGCGCGCTTCCGATCGTCCGCCGCCAAGGCGGGCGTCAGGGCGTCGGGCGGCGCTGTCGGGATCGCGGTG
>CANJXY010000173.1 GCA_947478925.1 Hyphomonadaceae bacterium
CGCGATGATCCGTGTTGAACCATCCGGTCAGGCCTGCGGCGCCACTGTCACCGGCATCGACCTGTCGAAACCGCTGACGCCCGACGACGTCGCCGCGATCCGGGCTGCCTGGCTCAGGCATCACGTGCTTGCCTTTCCCGACCAGCAGATGAGCGACGACGATCTGGAGCGTTACACCATCGCCTTCGGCGGTTTCGGCCACGATCCTTTCATTGCGCCGATCCCGGGCCGCTCCCACATCATTTCGGTGCAGCGCAAGGCGAACGAGACCTCGCCGCTGTTCGCGGAGAACTGGCATAGCGACTGGAGCTTCCAGCCGCGCCCGCCCGCCGGCACCTGTCTTTATGGCATAACCATTCCGCCCATCGGTGGTGATACGCTCTTCGCCAACCAGCACGCCGCGCTGGATGCCATGCCCAAGTCGATGCGCGCAAAACTCGAAGGCCGCATGGCGATTCATTCCGCGGTGAAGGCCTACGCGCCGGACGGCCAATATGGCGCGCGCGACAAGGGACGCTCGATGGACATCCGCGTCTCGCGCGACGCTGAGAAGACCCAGCTACATCCACTGATCCGCAAGCATCCCGAAACCGGCCGCGAAGGAATATTCTCCGCCTTCGGCTACATCATCGGCCTCGAAGGCATGGACGAAGCGGACTCAACGCCGCTCCTGCTCGACCTCTACCAATGGCAGGCCCGTGAGGAATTCCAGTACCGCCACAAGTGGCGGCAGAACATGCTGCTGATGTGGGACAACCGGTCGGTGCTTCACGCAGCGACCGGCGGCTATGCCGGCTACGACCGCGTGCTCCACCGGACGACTATCGCCGCCTCGCCGTAGCCTTCAATACCAGCGCCAGCGCCTTGCGCCCAACCGTCGGCGTGCCAGCCAACGCATCCTCATGCGTCAGCCACTCCCCTTCTATCTTCGCCTTTGACCCGGCCTCCGCCGTCCACACATCAAGCCTCAGGGCAAAGTGTGTGAACACGTGCCGCACTTCACCAGCAGATTTCCAGTCGAACGCTCCCGGCGCACCGTCCAGCGCCTCGCTCTTCTCGTCCGTCCATGCACTCGAGGGCGGCATCATCATCCCGCCCAGCAGCCCGCGAGGCGGACGTCGCACGAGCAGAACTTCGCCGCCCCGCACCAGAATGAACGCCGATCCATACCTTGTCGGAACAACCTTCTTCTCCGCCTTCATCGGATAGCGTTCCTGCTCTCCCTGCTTCCGCGCTTCGCAGAAATCCCACAGCGGACAGCTCGCGCAGTTCGGATTGCGCGGCGTGCAAACCGTCGCCCCAAGATCCATCAACGCCTGTGCCAGATCGCCCGCGCGTCCGTCCTTCTGCTGCGCGTCGGCCAGCTCCTGCGCCTTGCCCGAAATAACGACTTTCGCCGCCCGCCATCCCGCTTCGGTCCTATCCGACGAAATCGCCCACAGCCGCGAGACAACCCGCTCGATATTCCCGTCGACCGGCATAACCCGCTCGTCGAAAGCAATCGCGGCAATCGCCGCCGATGTGTAAGGCCCGACCCCCGGGAGCTCGCGCAAACCCGCCGCGTCCTGTGGGAAACGCCCCAGCTCCGCAACCGCTTGCGCACAGGCATGAAGGTTCCGCGCCCGGCTATAATAGCCGAGCCCCGCCCAGGCCGCCGATACATCCTCCCAGCTCGCCCACGCGAGTGTCTGCACCGTCGGCCACCGCTTCCTGAACGTCTCGAAATACGGCGTCGCATGGGGAATTGTGGTCTGCTGCAGCATCACTTCGGAGAGCCAGACCAGATACGGGTCCGGCGTCTCGCCCGCATCTCGCTCCTTCGGACCGATCCGCCAGGGCAACGACCGGCCCTGCCGCCGGTACCAGCGATCCACAGCTGTGAGCATCTTATTCAGACTGTGAGCGGCCATATATCCTGCGCGCGGCTGAGATCGGCCATTCCGACGAAACCGCATTGGTGGCAAGACAGCTTATGACCGTGGACTGGGACGAGCGCGAAAAGGAGCGGGAGGCGGAAGAACGCCTCGCGACCACGCACGCCCGACCCGTCTACCGCACCTCCCAACCCATGGGCTTTGCGCTCCAAAAAGCGCTCCGCCCGATCCTGAAGGAAGCCGGCCCTGCTCCGGAAACGCTCAAGTCCCGGTGGCCGGAAATCGTCGGTCTCAAGCTGGCGCAGATAACCGAACCGGTCCGTGTCTCGCGCACCAAGGGCGGCAACGTCCTTCATCTGCGCGCCCCCTCGGCCGCCGCCCCGATCATTCAGCATTCCAAAGATCACATCCTCGAGCGGGTAAACCTCGCGTCCGGGTCCAAGATCACGTCGCTGAAGATCATCCAGACCGCCCCGCCCAAACAGCTGAACCTGATCATCCCCCGGCCGCTGACACCCCAGCAGCGCGAAGCCCTGGTGAAAGCGGTCGCCCCGGTCAGTACCCCCGGCCTGCGCTCGGCTCTGGTCTCCCTTGGCGAGGCCATCCTCACAGGCGTCCGCAAGGGGTAACGCCATCGGGAACACGTTTGCGAACCACGCCACGTTGACCCGCGCAGCCAGTTTGGCCACAACCAGCGCAAATCCGAGGAACGCCACATGATCCGCGCTTCGACCCTCCGCCCGATCTTCATCGCTGGCGTCGCCCTGATGGCCACCTTGCTGGCCGCTTGCGGCGACAACAATGGCGGGCTCGTCAACTCCGCGACACCGCCCACATCGGACTTCAAGCCCGTACCCGTCTCGCCGATCATCGGAGACGTCGTGCTCGGCAACAAGGACGCCAAGATCGAGCTGGTGGAATATGCCGCGCTCACCTGCCACGTCTGCCGCGATTTCGCGAAACAGATCTTCCCGCGCCTGAAGGCTGCCTACATCGACACCGGCAAGGTAAAATACATCTACCGTGACTATCCGCTCGAAGCCGGACCGGACGGCAAGGCCAGCGACGGCTTTGGTGTCGTGCTGGCTTCAGTTGCGCGCTGCAAGGGCGCGGACAAATTCTACGAGATCGTCGACGACGTGTTCGGCAATCAGGGCGACCTGCTCGACGCCGCGCGCGAGGGCAAGGCGCTGCCGCTGGTCGCCGACATCGCGATGAAACACGGCATGACGCTCGCCGAGATGCGCACCTGCATCGATTTCCAGCCGGACCTGCGCGCCTCGATCAAGAAGTCGCGCAATGATGGCAGCGACAAGTACAAGATTACCGGCACGCCCACCATCATCATCGACGGTGTGAAGGTTGATGATCACGGCTGGGAGAACCTCTCCAAGGTGATCGACGCCAAGCTCAATGGTACGCCGCTTCCGGCCGCCCCCGCCGCTGGCGCAGCGCCAGCGCCGGCCACGCCGCCCGCGAAATAGAATGAAGCTGTTCCGTATCGCACTGGCCTCGGCCGCCCTGCTCCTCGCCGCGTGCGACCAGAAACCTGTGCTCGCAGCCTATACCGTCGTCCCGATCTCGCCCTTCATGGACACGCCGGTGCTCGGCGATCCGAACGCGCCCGTGGAACTGACCGAATATGCCTCGACGACCTGCGGCCACTGCAAGGCGTTCCATGACGAGGTGTTTCCGCTGCTCAAGTCGAAATACATCGACACCGGAAAGGTGAAACTCGTCTGGGCCGTGATGCCGACCCAGCCGACCGCCATCTCGCTTGCCGGCGCCGCCATCGCCCGCTGCGCAGGTGAAAGGCAGTTCTTCCCGGCCATCGACGCCCTCTTCGATGCACAGGACACGCTGTTCGAAGTCGCCTCGGATCCGCCCAAGCTGCAGCAGGAACTCGTCGCCATCGGCGGGAGGTTCGGCCTGACGCCCGATCAGGTCGGCACCTGTATCGACAGCAAGGACATCCTCGCGCTCACCCGTGACACCGTGAAGAACGCCCCTGCTTCCATCACCGGCACGCCCAGCTTCGTCATCAAAGGCGAAAAGCTCGACATCGAAACCTTCGAAGGCCTCGCCGCCGCAATCGATGCCGAATTGGCCAGGGTGGCGCAGCCTGCCGCGCCAATCTGAGATTTGCCCGCTCGGTCACCGCCCGACCGGCGACAGGCCCCCCCTTCGTCGCCCCACCGGCGACAAGCATTGACCGTGCCCGGCCTCGCCCGTAGAGGGGCAAACCCCCCGGATTTCCGGGCCAAACGGAACCGCTTGTGCACCTGATCGGCCTCAAGATCGCGGGCTTCAAGTCCTTCGTCGATCCGGTGGATGTCCCGATCGAAGAGGGCCTCACCGGCATTGTCGGCCCCAATGGCTGCGGCAAGTCCAACCTGCTTGAAGCCTTGCGCTGGGCTATGGGCGCAACGTCGGCCCGCGCCATGCGTGGCGGCGAAATGGACGATCTCATTTTTTCAGGCACAGATGCCCGCCCGGCCCGCGAGATGGCCGAAGTCACGCTGCTCCTCGACAACAGCGACCGCAGCGCGCCGGCCGAGTTCAACGACGAAGACAAGATCGAGATCCGGCGCATGCTCCGCCGCGGCGCGGGTTCGTCCTACAAGATCAACGGACGCACGGTTCGCGCCAAGGATGTCCAACTCCTGTTCGCCGACGCTTCCACCGGCGCCAACTCGCCCGCCCTCGTCCGGCAGGGCCAGATCAGCGAGCTGATCGGCGCCAAGCCGCAGAACCGCCGCCGTATCCTCGAGGAGGCTGCCGGCATTGGCGGTCTTGCCGCCCGCCGCCACGAAGCCGAACTGAAACTCAAGGCAGCCGACGAGAACCTTGCAAAACTCGCCGACATCATGGCCGAGGTCGAGCGTCAGGCGAACGCGCTGAAACGTCAGGCCAGCAAGGCGCGCAAGTATCGCGCGCTCTCCGAAGAGATCGGCGCGCTCGAAGCCCGCCTCGGCGCTGCCCGCTGGCGCGGCGCGGTCACAGAAACCGTCGATGCCCGGAAGGCGCTGGAGCAAGCCAGGGCCGGCGAGCAGACCACCATCTCGACCGTCACGCGCGCGACTACGACCGAACTCGAAGCGCGTGCGTCTATCGACCCGTTGCGCGCCGCTGAGTCCGAAGCAGCCGGCAAGCTTGGCGTCATCAAGCTGCAACTCGCCCGCCTCGAAGCCGAGCGCGACGCCGCACGCGATCTCGTTGTCCGCCTCGACCGCGACATCACGCGCCTGCTCGAAGCTGCCACCCGCGAAACCGTCCAGCGCGATGACGCAGCCGCGCGCGCCGACCGCGCCTCGCAAGCCCTCGCCGCGCTGCCGCCCGATGATCCCAAAGCGCAGGCCGCGCGCGAAGCCGAACTTGGCGCCGCTGTCGCCACAGCAATGGCTCATCTCCAGAAACGCGAAGCCGAAGCCGACCAGCACCGCTCCGCCCTCGCCCGCGCTGAAGCCGAAGCGTCCGCTGCGCAAGCCGCGCTGAAGCGCGAGGAAGATCGCCACACCCGCCTCGCCGCAGACCTCACGCGCGCGCAGAACGAACTGAAGTCGATTGGCGATCCGGCAAAACTCGAGGCTGCTCTGAAGGATGCCCGTACGCTACGGGCCGACACCGAGAAAAAGGCGCAGGCTGCGCAAACTGCCCTCAACCTTGCGCTGCGCGCCGTCGATGAAGCCCGCGCGCTGGAAGCACGGCTGACGCCGCCATTGCTCGCCGCCGAGCGCAAAGTCGGCGAACTCGAATCCGAACTCAAAGGCCTCGACCGCCTGCTGCGCCAGCTGGCCGAAACCACTGCGCCGCCGGTGATGGATGGCGTTCGCGCGCCCGGCCTCGAACGCGCCATCGCTGCAGCCCTGGACGACGATCTCGAAGCCCCGACCGACACGCAGTCTCCGGTTCATTGGTCAGGCCGGCATGGCGACGTCGCCGCGCAGCTGCCCGAAGGCGCAACCCCGCTGAGCGATCTGGTCGAAGCGCCGGCAGAACTGCACCCGCGCCTCACGCAATGCGGGCTGGTCGAACGCGCACAGGGCTTTGCCCTCCTGACGCAACTTCAGCCCGGCCAGAGCCTCGTCAGCCGCGAAGGCGACCTCTGGCGCTGGGACGGTTTTGTCCGCACCTCCGACGCGCCGCTCACCTCCGCCGAAAAGCTCGAACAGCGCGCCCGCCGGGCAGCCCTCGTGCCCGAAATATCGACCGCTCGTGTCGCCCGCGATCTCGCCGCCGAGGATCGCGCCAAAGCCTCCAAGCAACTCACTGAGGCCGAAGTCACGCTGATGGCCGCCCGGCGCAGCGTGCCGGACCTCACGCGCGCCGCGGCGCAGGCCCACGAAGCCGCCATACGCGCCGAACAGGATGTCGAACGCCTGTCGCTGCGTGGCGCCTCGCTGAGAGAAGCCGCCACGCGCCTGACCACCGAGCGCGATCTTGCCGCACAATCGCTCGCCGCTGCTCGCACCGCACTTGCTGGCGCTCCTACCGACGCAGATCGGACCGCGCTGACCGAGGCGTCGGAACGCGTCCGTGCCGCGCGCGAGGCCGAGCGCACCGCCGCATCCGCGCTCGACACGTTCTGCCGTGAAGCCGAGCGCGCCTCCGCGCAGCGCGCAGCGTTTGACCATGACCGCGAGGAATGGCTTGCGCGCGGCGCCGAAGCTTCTGCGCGTCTTAGCGCCGTTGAACTTGAGCTTGCTGACGTCCGCTTGGCCTTCGACCACGCCAAGGATCAGCCCGCCGCTCTCCAGCACAAACTGGACGAACTCGCAGCCAGTCTCGAGACTGCCGAAGCCGCCCGGCGCGACGCCGCTGACGCGCTCGCAGGCTCCGAAGCCATGCTGCGCGAAGCCGAACTCGGCGCCAGGGCCGCACGCGACAGCGCGGGCAATGCGCGCGAAACGCTGGTGCGCACCGAAGCTCGCCTTGAAGCCGCGATCCGCCGCGAGGCCGAAATCGCCGAACAGGTCCGCGCCGCCTTCGATCAGGAACTCGACGAACTCGAAGGCCGCGTCACGGCTATTCTCGCAGCCGCGAAGGCCGCCCGTGTCGAACATGGCGATGAGGATGCGCCTGCGCCGGAAGAAGGGCCTGCTGATGCGCACGTTCTGGATACGCGCCTCGCACAGCTGCGGCGCGAGCGCGACCAGCTCGGGGCGGTCAACATGGAGGCCGACGAGCAGCTCACCGAAATCTCGAAGCGCATGGGTTTCCAGATCGAGGAGCGCGACGATCTCGTCGCCGCCATCGCAAGACTGCGCGAAGGCATCGACGCCCTCAACATGGATGGCCGCCAACGCCTGGTTGACGCCTTCCAGCAGGTCAACGGCCATTTCGGCTCGCTCTTCACCGCCCTGTTCGGCGGCGGCCATGCCGAGCTACGCCTGACCGAATCCGAAGATCCACTCGACGCCGGCCTCGAAATCTATGCCTCTCCGCCCGGCAAGCGCCTGGGCCAGTTGTCTCTGATGTCGGGCGGAGAACAGGCGCTCACGGCAACCGCGCTCATCTTCGCTGTCTTCCTCTCCCGCCCCGCCCCCATCTGCGTCCTCGACGAGGTGGATGCCCCGCTCGACGACGCCAACGTCGATCGCTTCTGCCGCCTGCTGGAAGAGATGCGTACGCGC
>CANJXY010000174.1 GCA_947478925.1 Hyphomonadaceae bacterium
CCTGCATTGGGGCGTCGCCAAGTGGTAAGGCAGCGGTTTTTGGTACCGCCATTCCGGGGTTCGAATCCCTGCGCCCCAGCCAGGGAGAAATAGTCTCCGGCCCACCGGCCGTTGAGACTGTGAAGTCAGCCCAACTTTCCGGGACTTAGCGACAGAGATTCCTCCCAGAGACTCGCTTGCGGTTCGCAGGTGCCGCGACTTCGGCCCGTTTGCGCGGGCGAGTCTCCGGAGCCTCGCAGAATGTGGAAAGTAGCGGTCAGCGCCGAAACACGAGAGACGACTTTCGCATCATGGTCGCTGGTGAGATGCCGCATACCTGATGCGGTTTTGTCTTGACCCAGCCCCCTGAGTTCCGGCCACGAAATTGCAGAGTCCTCGACGAAGAGGATGGACGATGCGCAAGAGCAGGTTTTCGGAAGAGCAGATCATCGGGATACTGCGGGAGCACGAGGCGGGGGTGGCGACAGCCGACCTGTGCCGGAAGTACGGGCTCTCGTCGGCGACCTTCTACAAGTACAAGGCGAAGTTCGGCGGCATGACCGTCTCGGACGCCCAGCGGCTGCGGGCGCTGGAGGGCGAGAACGGGAAGCTGAAGAAGCTCTTGGCCGAGGCGATGTTGGACAACGCCGTGTTGAAAGACCTCGCCTCAAAAAACTTCTGACGCCCGACGCGAAGCGGAAGGCTGTGCGGCACGCAATGGCGTCGCACGGCGTGAGTGAGCGGCGGGCGTGCAGCCTGGCGGATTTGGATCGATCCACCTTCCAGTACCCGAAGCGCGAGGGCGGCGACGAGCCGCTGCGCAAGCGCCTGCGCGAACTCGCGGGGGAGCGGCGCCGGTTTGGTTACCGTCGCCTCGGCATCTTGCTGGCGCGCGAGGGCCTTCGAGCCAACCACAAGAAGCTCTACCGGCTCTATACAGAGGAGCGACTCACGGTGAAGCGCCGGCGCGGCCGCAAACGCGCCATGGGCACACGGCGGCCGTTGCTGATGCCCGCTCAGATCAACGAGCGCTGGAGCCTCGACTTTGTCTCCGATGCCCTCACCGACAGTCGCCGCTTCAGGACGCTCTGCGTGGTCGATGACTTCACCCGTGAGGCGCTGGCGGTCGTCGTGGACGTCTCCCTCTCCGGCTTGCGGGTCGCCCGCGAACTGGATCGCCTAATCGAACAACGAGGAAAGCCGAAGATGATCGTCTCGGACAACGGGACCGAACTGACCAGTCACGCCATCTTCCGGTGGGCTCAGGATCAGCGGATCGAATGGCATTACATCGCGCCGGGAAAGCCGACCCAGAATGCGTTCGTCGAAAGCTTCAACGGACGGCTGCGGGACGAGTGCCTGAACGAGCACCTGTTCGACAGGCTCGACGACGCCCGCCGCATCATCGAAGCTTGGCGGACGGACTACAACACGGCGAGGCCACACACGTCGCTCGGTGGTCTGGCCCCGGCTGTCTTCGCGAGGCGCGCCCGATCACCCAGGCCCACTTCGCTTGAGCTACGCCACGGCTCCGCTCAGCGGGCCTTGATCACCACGCAACAACAGGAAAGAAAGGCGAACGGACTCTCGTAATCGACGGCCCGGATCACGGGGCTGGGTCAGGATCTGGGCGTGATTGGTATCGTCGGATCGGAATCGGCGTGCCATCGACGTCGATGAGGCTTGGGCAAATTACGAGATTGCTTGCGTTGATGAGAAGTTTCGGCGTCGATGGCCGACTCCGGGCACCGCTCTCAAAGAAAATTCACAGGAGCGAAACCGCCGCCCTCGGTGCGGAAGTTTGTTGTCTGGCCCTGGTAGAGGCGCGCCGCCGCGAGCAACAACCGCCCCTGATATGTATAGAGTCGAACGTCTATCTTTCTCGAGACAGCCGTATCGCCGATCTTCACAAGGCGCTCGCTTGGCGGCGCAATGTTTTGGGCGATGTATTCCGATCCGAGGATTTCGGACCAGACCGATTTCGTCAGCTTGTCCCCGCGATAGACCGCCTTGCCGCCGTGACCGGCCACTGGCTTGAAGAACAGCTGTTTGCGCTCAGACCAAAGTCGCTCGGCGTTGTCACGTGTGACGCGGATTGCCTTGGGGATCGACGCCAGCGTCTCGATGACTTCGGGTGCAACGGCCCAACCGCGCAATTGGTCCAGATCCGATAGCAGCGCCAGATTTCGCTTGTCGGAGTACAGGGCGTGCGTGTGCGGGTTGGGCGTCACGACCACAGCATCATCGAGATAAGCATCGCGAAGGGCCCGGTGGCGCTCCTGGGAGAGTGCGAAGTCAACCAGGCGGTTGTAGACCAGATCGACGACCGTTTCGCCGGCGCGAAGCTCTCCACCGACGTACGAAAGCTCTGCTGGGTCTGCAATGATTGTCTTGATCCTATTGGCCTCAAGCAGCTGCCGGGCCAACAGGAACTCCGGAAAGAGGTACTGTTCGGACGGCGCGTCATCGACGATCGCGACAGTCTTTGGGCGTCCTGTGTGACGCTGAAGCTGCCACTCGTTTTCAATCATGGCGACGACAGCTTCATCGAACCCGCCCACGGTCATGCCCTTCTTGAGCGGCTCGACCATGTCACAGCAGGCCAGCTGCGCGCGGGCGCTGAAGGCATTCAAGAAGGCGCCGCCGGCGTTCGTGTTGATTTCGATGAGGCGAGGCGCATCTGAACCTAGGTGAAAATCGTAACCCATGAATGCGCCGGCGGGGCCGAAATCGCGGCGCGCACTGGCCGAAGCCCACTGCAACACGGCATCCACGTAAGCGGGGAGGCGGGCCGTCGCCTCGATTGCATGAACGATCGCCAGCATGGCGTCCCGGTCCGCTTCGGGCAGGAACACCGGCACATTCGCGAACAGGTGGGGCCGGCTCACGATATGCGTTGCGTAAAAATCAGGAACGACAGCCACTGCCTGCATCGCCTTGGCCATCGCGTCGCGGTCGAGCGTGATGCAGAAGCAGCTGCGATTGAACTCAGCCGCAAGTTCTCGCATGCGAACAGCGGACTCGCCCGGCAGGTAGTCGCTGGATTGGCAGGGATTGTGCGGGACTGTGTCGGTCAAGTTGCTGCTGTTCCCTTGCGGTGAATAACGCCTTCGAGACGGGTCGCTGCTGCAATCGTATTGGAGACCGTGCCAAACTTGCGGACGTTCGTATGCAGAAGCTCAAGGCGGTGGTCGGTCTCGTCTGTATCGACGATTAACTCGTAGTCGATGCGATCAAATCCCGGGGGATTGTCGCGCCTCAGCGCGTGCAGGTTGACCTCCACGCCTTTCAGCGAAAACTTGAGCATGGGGGTTACGCGCTCGATGCCCTTGATCATGCAGGCGGCGATGGCCGCCAGTAGGAGTTCGGCTGGATTGAAGGCGTCCCGACGTCCAGCCGTGTCGGTATCGAGAACAATCTCGGCCTGTTTTGTGTTGGCCAGACTGCCGTGCGCATCGATGCGACGGGCGGTAACGCGATACTCAAGCGGAATGGTCATCGCAACCTCCAGAACGTGAGACCGCCAGCAGAGGCTTCGATCATGCGCTATGCTTGCGCCTAACGCCACATTCCCGACTGCGTGGCGTCAAAGACCTTCCGTTTGATCCAGCACAAGATCCTGTGCAGTTCCTGTGGCGCATAATTTACGACAGCATGCCCATAGTGGAATCGAGCTCAAGCGCCGCGATGTGCCTCAATTCAGGCGTTCTGCAGTTGCCCACAGGAAGGCACCAGGGAGAATTGCCATGATTTCGTCGAAACGTGCGGCGCTCGCAATCGCCGCGATCGCCTTTGCTGCAGGCTGCGTTCAGGCTCCAGCGCCCCAGGCCACCATGAAGATGGCCGACACGGATCGCATGATGATGCAGTCGTGCATGTCCATGTCGCACGACGACATGATGAAGAGCTCTGGCTGCACTAGCATGATGAGCAGCATGAAGATGTCAGAGGCGGACATGACGGCAATGATGGCGTGTCACAAGATGACTCATGCCGACATGATGAAGGACGAACGCTGCGTGTCGATGATGATGATGATGCATTCGAGCATGATGGTGAAGGCGCCAAACTGAGGAGTCCGCTGACTTTCACAGTGAGACGAGCAGTCGTATTCGGCTGTGCTGTTGGCAAGCGCGAGTTGCCGCAGCGCTCATTTTCGCGATGATGCTGATATCGGCAACTATGGCTTGGATCAATTCGCGTCGAGTGTCTCTGCTAGTTGCTTCAAGAGAGTCTCACGCGACTTGTCATCCGATGCGTCATCAAGCTTTTGTCGAAGCGCCGACAAAAACGCAACGCGAGCATTGTGCCAGTCGAGCTGGGACAGCGCAGAGAACGACACGCGCGCAGAAGTAGTAGGCCGGTTGGCAGCTCGAGATCCGCGCTGAAGCTCGTAGGACTGATCAAGTTCAGCGATCGTAATTTGATCCGCGGCGAAGCTTCCGGAAAGCAATCGCGATTGAAGGCCCGACAGGTTTTCCAACTCGCCATGCGTCAGGAATATCGATCCGGAAACTGGCGCCCGCGCATCAATCCACTTGATCAGGCCCTTGGCATCGGCATGCCCGGAGTAGACGTCGATCTCTCGAATCCGGGCGCTGACCGCGATCTCATCGCCCTGGATGCGGACGTCGCGACGCCCCTCGAGCAGCAGGCGACCGAGTGTGCCGACCGCCTGGTATCCAACAATCAGAATTGTAGCGTCTTCACGCGGCAGTAGACGACGTAGATGGCCCCGAACCCGGCCTGCATCGCACATGCCGCTCGCGGCGATGATGACGTGCCATCCGCGCTGTCTTTCCAGTTCCCGGCTTTCAGCCTGACTTTCCGTGAAGCGCAGCAGCCGCGATTCTCGAAGTGCGCTAAATGGATTTTCGCCAGACTCCTTGTGACCCTTCCGCAGGAATACGTTTGTCGCTCTTATAGCTAGAGGACTGTCGAGGAAGATTTCTCCGGGCGGCGCCTCGGTGCTTTCCATAAGTTCAAGAAGGTCGACCAGAAGTTCCTGCGTCCGTTCGACGGCAAATGCGGGAATGAGCAGAGGGCCACCGGCTGCGTGTGCTGCTCGCAGCTCGTCTCGAAGAATCCTCCGTCGGGTTTCTGTGTCAACCTGTGCGCGATCGACTCCGCCGTATGTGCTCTCGACAATGAGGTGATCAACGTTGGTGGGGCCTTCGGGATCGTCGGCAAGATCCCGTCCCCCGGGGCCGACGTCGCCGGAAAAGCACAGGCGCAGCGGCCTCTCTTCCTCATCGTCGGCAATCTCGACCTCAATGGAGGCGGCGCCGAGTATGTGTCCAGCATTCCACCAGCGAGCTCGTACGCCTGAGCAAACGTTGGTCCAATCCTTCAGTTGCACCGTCCGGAATTGCGAGAGCGTATCGCGCGCATCGGATGCTCTGTAGATTGGCGTAAGGTCACCGCCACCCCGACGCCGATTGCGTCGGTTCAGCTGCGACACTTCAATTTCCTGAATGCTGCCTGCATCGGGTAAGAGAACCTCACACAGATCGCGAGTCCCTGTTGTTGCAAATATCGGTCCTTCAAAGCCAGCGAGGCGAAGCTTGGGGAGCAGGCCGCTGTGATCGATATGAGCATGAGTCAGAAGGACGGCGTCGAGCGACGTTACGTCAAAAGGGAACGGCCCATAGTTGAGCTGTTTCAGCGTTTTAGTCCCCTGAAACATACCGCAGTCCACGAGCAATCTGGTCTTGCCGATTTCTATCAGCGTGCAGGATCCGGTCACACAACCGGCCGCCCCGTAGAAGCTCAGGAGAGCTGCCATTTCATCACCTCTGGGCCCCATAGAACCCGATTTGCGGTCGGCGTGCTTGATAAGCGTCAACCTCGGCCTGCCTCATCCGGGCTCTCTCAGCGCGTGGGCGAGCAGATCAGCAAGATGAATCCCATCGGTGACATCTGCAGTTGAGTCGGTTGAAAGGACCCTGCTGGCGCCAGCTCGCAGGAGCTCCTCCAAGACTTTTCTACCGCCGAGGAAGTGCGTGATGAATATCGTGATCTCACCCGCCCCCAACGACTTGAGCAGAGATGTCGCCTTGCGCAGCGTGCAGCCCGTCGAACAGATATCATCGACCAGCAGGACGGGGCATCCGGCAGGATCAAAGTCGGCCGGAGCGAGTAGCTCCACCTCGGTATCGCTCTGCCGACGTTTCCGCATAGTGGTGTGAACCAGCCGAAGCGGCGCGGCTATCCTCCTGACCCAAGGATCTGACTCAACGTCTGGTCCAACGACGACTGTGCCTGCCGGCGGCGGAAATGCGCGAAGGTGCGGAATTAGTGCGTCAGCACCGAAAAGGTGTGTGCATTGGCATGTCGGAAATAGCTCTGTCAGCGATTGGGTGCGGTGCAGATGAGGATCGACGGTGACAATTCTGTCGAAAGCCGCATCGAGAAGATTGGCTATCACGCGTTGGCTGACCGGCTCTCCGGTCCTGAAGGCCGTGTCCTGCCGCATGTAGGGCAGGTAAGGAGCGACCAGAATGAGCCGCTGTGCGCCATTGCTGCGCCAAGCATCGACCGCAAGCAGCAACTCCACCAGCTTGGTATTGGGCTGGTCAAGTGAACGGTACACGATAGTTGTCGCCGCCGGCGCCGGAACGCATGGCACGATCTCGCCGTCGGGAAACGCGTGTACGTCCACAAAAGCTAGCGGAACCTGTAGCGCATTCGCCAGTCGCTGCGCTTCAGCGGCCTCGTCGCGAAAGGCGTGCACCACGGTTGTCATCGGCCCGCGCTGTCAATGAGGAAGCCGGAGTCTTCACTGGAGGCTTCGCAGGCGGCAGAAAAATCGGCGTGGTCAAGTCCGTGAATGCGATAGAGCGGCTCGCCCTTCCGGACCACATCCCCGGCCTTCTTCTTCAGATCGATCCCGGCGCCGGGATCGTTTGGCGCGCCGGCCGTGCGAGCAATCCGAGCGATGCGGAAGCAGTCGATCTGATTGACGACGCCATCTCGCGGAGCCGGAGCCTCAAACACCAGAGCCCCGATTGGCGCCGCTCGCGGTGGCGGGCCCTGCGCTTCAATCATGCGGTCAAGCGCCCTGCGGGCTTCTCCGCCACCAAGTAGCTCGCGGGCCCTTTCTTCGCCGCGTCCACCCAGCAGCAGCGGATCATGCTCCAGCAGGCGACCTGCAAGGCGGATCGATTTTTCTCGCAGATCTGCCGGGGCATCTGGTTTGCCGTCCAGCACCGCAAGCACGTCACGGGCTTCCAGGGCCGGGCCAATACCGTATCCGATGGGCTGGGCGCCATCGGTAATGATCACCTCGGTGACAAGGCCTAGACGGGATGCGACGAACTCGAAGAGTTTCCGGATGCTCTGTGCATGGATGTTGGAACGGATCTTTGCGGTCGGGCCCATTGGTATGTCGATCAGGAGATGGGTGGAGCCGGCCGCGACTTTCTTCGAGAGAATCGACGCCACCATCTGTTCCGGAGTGTCGATGGAAAGCGGGCGTTCGATTGAGATCAGCACGTCGTCGGCCGGCGAC
>CANJXY010000175.1 GCA_947478925.1 Hyphomonadaceae bacterium
ACTCGAGCGACAGCGTGCGCAGCGCGATCACCGAATAGTTCCACTGCGGCTCTGGCGGGGGCGGCGTATCGTCGCCCAGCACGTCGAGCGTCTGCACCGTAATCTTGTCCCCCGCACGCGTGAGGCGCGACCAGTCGAGGAATGACATGCTGCCGGTGTTTTTTTCTTCGCGGATCAGACCGAAGCGCGCGGGCGCACTCTCATCCGGCGGAGCGTCGGAGCGAACGGGATCAGGCCTGGCTGGCGTTTTCGACGCAAAGGTTGCTTTCGCATCCGCCATCGTTTGCACGACGTCCATGCCCTTGGGGATCTTCTTGTTTGGATTGCATACACGCGACGCCACCGCCGCCATCCAGCCATGCGGGCCGTAGAATGAGCCCTGCGAGTCGAGCTCCGGATCTGACGACTCCAGCGTCTTGCCGGTCGCATCTATTGTCCTGCTGCCCAGCGTACCGCCCACGCTTGCACTCCAAACGCAGGACAGTTTGTGACGTGTAAGGCTAGCGTGAACAGGCGCACGAGCGCCCGCGTCTGTCTTGTAGGGCTCCAGGACATCGACCTCGAACGTATCGTCGCTCAGTTTGATGCTTTCTGCATTCCAATAGACAGGACCGCTCTCCTGAGCGACGCGCTGGAACGACGCCTGTGCCAGCGCGGGCGTAACCGTGCACGCCGTCATCGCGACACAGGTGACCAGGTGGCGGATACGCATGCAAGCTACTCCCGATGCTACAACTGGTTTACCGCAGCGAACGCATCGACCGCCATGACGTGCTTGGAAATCGCGGCTGCATCGAGGAACGACCCGGTGAATGAGTTCTTCGCCAGCTGCACGATCTCGGCGCGCGAAAGCCCCAGCGCCTCCGCAGTCCGCAGGTAGTTGTCGCCGACATAACCCCCGAAATAGGCTGGATCGTCAGAATTGCAGGTCGCTTTCATCCCGAGGTCCAGCATCCGCTTCATCGGATGATCCTTGAGATCGTGGATGACGCACAGTTTGAGGTTCGACAGCGGACATACCGTCAACGTCATCTCCTCGCGTACCAGCCGCTGCGTCAGCGCGGCGTCCTCGAGCGCACGGTTGCCATGGTCGATCCGATCGACATGCAGCACATCCAGCGCCTCGTAGACATACTCGGGCGGTCCCTCTTCGCCGGCATGGGCGACGCGCTTGAGCCCATGGCTCTTCGCCGCCTTGAACACGCGCGCGAACTTCGAGGGCGGATGACCTTTCTCGGATGAGTCGAGCCCAACGCCGGCGATGCGATCGAGATACGGCTCCGCCGCCTTCAGCGTCCGGAAGCTCGACTCCTCATCGAGATGGCGCAGAAAGCACATGATCAACTTCGACGTGATGCCATACTCTGCCTCGGCGTCGCGCATACCCTGCAGCAAGCCTTCGATCGCCACAGAGAACGGCAAACCTCGATCTGTATGCGTTTCGGGATCGAAGAAGATTTCGGCGTGCACGCCGCCGTCGGCATGCAGCCGCTTGAAATAGTCATTCGCCAGCGCCTGGAAATCCTGCTCCGTCTGCAGGACGTTCGCACCCTGATAATAGATGTCGAGAAAATCCTGCAGGTTCGAGAACGCGTAAGCTGCCCTCACTTCTTCTACGGTCTTGAATGGAATATCGACCTTGTTGCGCTGGCCTAGCGCGAACATCAGTTCTGGCTCCAGCGAGCCTTCGATGTGGAGATGCAATTCCGCCTTGGGCAGACCGCGAATGAAGTGTTCAAGATCTTGCATCTATCGCTCCGTCTTGCCGTGACTAGATGATCGGCTGGGGACGGTCGCGCACCCATACCGACAGCAACCACTTCTCGCCGCGCGTCGGGGGCGTGCCCTCGTGCAGCGTCTTCGGGTCGACCGCGCCCTGGGAATCGACATTGTCGAACGCCAGTAGCCCGCCGGTCCGACAACGGATGCTGCGATCCAGTTCAAGGAAGCGGGTTTCGCCCGCGTCGAAGTCATCGTTGAGATAGACAAGCGCGGTGCAGACACGCTGACCCAGCGTGGCCAGCGGCTGCTGGAAGTTCGGGTTTTCTGGCGCGAGGTAGTCGAAGTGCGCCGAGAAGGTCTCGCCCACCGCATAGTGCAACACATTGGGTGCTTCCTGGAATTGCACGGGACGCTTGATGGCCGATGCAATCCTGGCGCGGCAAAGGTGCATCACCATGTCGGTCTCAAGCAGGCTGAAGCCCGCGCCTGTGTTCGACCGCATGCCATGCGTCCTCCGGCCGCCCTTCTCGGCATCGTAGACGTGCGCGGCCGAGAGTTTGGGCGCGGTGTGCGAAATCCAGTGCGCGCAGAAATCGTGCGGCAGAAGTCCCTCCAGCGTCACAATGCGGGGTGCTTCGGATATGACACGCGGGTTCGACGCCCGCACGAAGTCCATGATTGCGCCGGGCGTGTTGAGACCGGCCGCATGGAGAACCTTCAACTGCGCTTCTGCGCTGGCCAGCTTGCGCTCGGCAGCCCGTGCGAGGGCCATCAGCGCCGTCGACCAGTCCGCCGGGCCAAACAGTCCCGACGCCGCGAGCGAGGAGAGGTAGCTCAGCGCCTCGGGATTCCCGGCAATCGCGGATGCCCGGATAAGCTCAATGCCCTTGACCGGATCGAGCGGCGCCATGCGCCCGGTCACCATCCGCAGGCCGAGCGTCGCCTGCGCAACAACATGCCCGCCATTGGATGCACGGATCAGGTAGTTGAGCGCCTGCTCATGTTTGCCTGCGCGCGTGAGTTCCGCCGAGGCCCGCAGCGTCGCATCAATATCACCCGCTTCGGCGCGCGCGATGAGAGCTGCCAGATCTGTCGTCATCGGCTCCATTCGCTCGCCTGAACCTAGACCACCGGCTGAGAGCGATCCCGCACCCACACCGACAGCAGCCACTTTTCGCCACGCGTCGGGGCCACGCCTTCGTGCAGCGTCTGCAAGTCGACGGAGCCATCGGGGCGCACATTGTCGAATGTCAGCAATTCACCCGGCCGGCCACGAATCTTGCGGTTGAGCTCCACGAAATTCGTTTCACCGCCATCGAACCCGTCATTGAGATAGACCAGCGCCGTCGCAACGCGCTGGCCCTGCGTGCGGACGACGGATTCAAAGTTGGCGTTGGCGGGATCGAGAAAGTCATAGTGCGGCGCGTAGGCTTCGCCGACCGCATAGTGAAGCACGTTCGGCGGCTCCTGCCAGCGGATCGCTCGGCCGATTGCCGAGGCAATGCGCGCCCGCGTGGCCTGCATGACCAGGTCGGTGTCCGACAGGCGGAACCCGGCGCCCGTATTCGTCCGCATCGCGTCGACACGCCGGCCGCCCTGCTCGGCATCATGCACGCGGGCCGCCGTGAGCTTGGGCTGTGTGCGCGCGATCCAGTGGTCGCAGATGGAACGCGGCAAAAGTCCTTCAAGCGTCGCAATATGCGGCGCCTCCGAAACCGTGCGGGGGCGCGGCGCATTGGCGAAGTCCTGCAGCCCGCGCACCGAAAAAAGACCTGCCGCGTCCAACACGTTGATTTGGGTCAGTGCGCTCGCGCTGCGCCGCTCGGCCGCGCGCGCGAGGGCTACGTAGGCCGCTTCCCAGTTCGGCTCACCGATCAGCCCACTCGCAACGATCGACGCCATATGCGTCAACGCTTCGCCCGAGCCACCCTCGGCGGCGCGCGTGATCAGCATCATGCCCTGGTCCGGGTCCACCGGCGCTGCATGTCCCGTCATCAGCCGCAGGCCCAGCGCGACCTGCGCCGTGAGATGGCCGCCATTGGCGGCCCGCACGAGATACTGGAACGCCTGCTGGTGCTTGCCTGCGCGGTCGAGCTCGATGGATGCGCGCGCAGCTGCATTTACATCACCCGCTTGCGCGCGGGCGATCAGAGTGGCGAGATCAGGCGTACCGGATTGCGTTGTCATGAGATGTTTCTAGCGTCTGACCCGCCATAGCGTAAGCCCTCTCCGCTGCTAACAACATGTGTCCGGTTGCGGCGTTTTCCACGCTGTGCATGCTGTCGGACGAAGCGCCGCACTGGGGGCGCCGCCCGATGGGCGTAGTGCGCGGGGGATATCTGATGCAAACCCGTTCTGCGCTCGCGCTGCTCACGACCATCGCGCTTCTTGCCGGATGCGCCACAGCGCCCGCTGCGATCGCCACACAGGATATCGCCTTCATCGGCGGCTGCTGGGAGCAGCATGATGCGGGTAGTGGCGACTTCCTGCGCCTCCTGGCGGACCGGGAGCATCCCGGCGGTTTCCTCGGGGATCAATCGACAATTCGCAACGGTAGACCCACCATGACAAGCCGCTGGACGTTTACGCCCGACGGAACCGACGCGGAGTTGGCAAGCACTACCGGACCCACCGATGCATACGCGAGCTTTACGGCCGCACCCGATCTCGCTGGGGAAGATCGCATCATTCCACCCGATGCAAGCGCGGCATTCTTCTGGGAGAGGCCGGGCCAGCTTTATCTAAAGGTTCTGCGCGAAGACGATCTGCTTCGAATCAGCCGCCACCCCGCGAACAACAGCGACGCGCGATATGCTTCCAGCCACAAAGTGTATTTTGAGGGCCGTTTGTCTGGCTGCGATTGATCGAATTTCATCGAGCCGCTTTGGGCGATCCTAACCGCCTTTCGCTACGCTCCGGCCTTCAATGCCCGGACTGCGCCCATGACAAACCCCTCCGGCCTGATCGCTCTCGTCGGTGATGCGCCGCACGCGTGGACGATGGTCAACGCGCTGCGTAAACGTTTCGGCGACTTCCCTGTCATCGTCGAGCGTGGCGAGCCTGCCTCCGCCTTCTGGGCGCGCCGGAAGAAAAAGCTCGGCGCAGCGGCTGTCTATTCGATGAAGGCCGCGCAACTCGCTGCGAAGGTCACCAAGCCCCTGTCGCGCAGCCGCTTGTCCGCCCTGCGCGCCGAATGCGACGCAACACCGTTGACAGATCCCTCGCGCATCGACGTGGACAATCTCAACTCCGAACAGGCGCTGGTGGCGATCCGCGCGCTGAAACCCCGCGCGGTGTTCGTGGCCTCGACCGGCATGCTGCGGGCGCCGCTGCTGGAAGCCTGCGGCTGTCCGGTCGTGAACTATCATTCCGGCCTCAACCCTGCCTATCGCGGCATCAATGGCGGCTATTTCGCGCTCGCCAAAGGCGAGCCCGAGCATTTCGGCGTGACGCTGCATCTGGTCGATCTCGGCGTCGACACCGGCCCGATCCTCGCCACCAACCAGATTCCGGTCGCCGCGAACGACAATCTTCAGACCTACATGACATTAATGGCGGCACGGTCTCAGGAACTGGTGACCGGCACGATGGGAGACGTGCTGGCCGGAACGGCGAGGCCTCTTCCGCCGAGCACCCTGCCCTCGAACCAGTATTACGCCCCAACGCTTGGACAGTACCTCGCCAACGGCCTGTGGCGCGGTGTCTGGTGAGACGCGCGTATCATGCGGGACAGGCCATCTCGCCTGGGTAGCATTCCAGCGTCGCCGTCCCTGACATAGGCGAACCAGCCGACGGCGGGGTACGGACGCACAAGGTTGGATGTGTTGCTTTTCCCGCATGATCAGTTCGGGCGCGGGCGGGTGTAGCATCGCGATAGCTTAAATCGGCCGCTTGATCTGAATAGCGCATTGATCTGGAACCTATTCGCCGGAAGCATGCGTGCGTAGAACTGGCTGGTTCTGGCCGCCGCGCTGATGGGAGTGCACAATGCCGAAGCCGAAAGGCCCGTTCACCTTCAGCAGCCGCATCATGAGCTTTCGCTATGCCTTGCAGGGCCTTCGCTACGCGTTGGTCACGCAGCACAATTTTCGCATCCACCTTGTCGCCGCCATGGCCGCGATCGTTCTGGGATGTCTCTGGCAGATATCTGCCAATGACTGGCGCTGGCTGGTCGTCGCCATCGCGATCGTTCTTGCCGCCGAACTGATCAACACCTCTTTTGAACACCTGTGCGACGTCGTGCAGCCTGAGCTCCACGCCTCGGTGAAGGCCGCCAAGGACGTCGCCGCCGGCGCTGTATTGACCGTCTCCATCGCAGCGGCGGTGATCGGTGTGATGGTTTTCTGGCCCCATGTGGCCGCGCAGATCTGGCCGCAGCGCCTCTGAGCAGGGCTTGCGCTGACGCGAGGTTAGCAGGCAAGTCTCCCGCAAAACGAGGAGCTACCATGGCCATCCGCACGCGCATCACCGACATGCTCGGTATCGAAAAGCCGATCGTCCAGGCGGCAATGGGCTGGATCGCGCGAGCACAGCTTTCGTCAGCTGTCTCGAACGCTGGCGGCCTCGGCATCATCGAGACGTCATCGGGCGAACTCGATGCGGTGAAAGCCGAGATCGTGAAGATGCGCGAGCTGACCGACAAGCCCTTCGGCGTCAATATCGCCCAAGCCTTCGTGCGCGACCCCGGCATTGTCCAGTGGGTCATCGACCAGGGCGTCAAGTGCGTCACCACCTCTGCGGGCGACCCCTTCAAGTTTACCACCACCCTCAAGGCCGCCGGCCTCACCGTGTTTCACGTCGTACCGAACCTCGCCGGGGCGCTGCGGGCAGTCGAAGCCGGGGTGGATGGCTTGATTGTGGAGGGTGGCGAAGGTGGGGGTTTCAAGAACCCCAAGGATGTCGCGTCAATGGTGCTGATCCCGCTGGTGTGCGAGCGGGTGAATGTTCCCGTGATCGCCGCTGGCGGCATCATGGATGGACGCACGATGGCGGCAGCCTTCGCGCTCGGAGCCGAAGGCATCTTGATGGGAACGCGCATCCTGTCGTCCACGGAAAGCCCGGTTCACCACAACTGGAAGGATGCGATCGTCAACGCAGAGGCGACTGACACCGTGTTCCTGAATCGCAAGGGTCCAGGGCCCGCCCTGCGCGCCTTGCGCACCGAACGCACCACACGGCTCGAGACCGAGGGCTCGCCCAATATCTTCGGCGAATTCGCCCGAACGCAGGACGTCTATTTTGGCGGCGATCTCGAAGCTGGAATTGCCCTCACGGGGCAGGTCGCAGGACGCATCACCGCGGTGAAACCGGTGCGCCAGATATTCGAGGAAACCATTGCCGAATACGAGGAAACGCTGGCGCGGATGAACCGCCTCGGCTGATCGATCCGGCCACGGCCTCATGGCGCACGGAGAATTCGTTCCACAGGGTCGACGCGAAGAAGGGATCGCGCACGGCACGAACGCCGGCCGGTCCTTTGACCGTGGACATTGGAATACTGGTGTATTCGCCTGTGTCCGTCACGACGCGCGCGGGACGGCGATGTCGGTATCTATCGGCAAAAGGGTGTCGTTTGCTATGAGCGGCGCTCCGCTACGGGCGTGGAGCTTTTTCCGGCGTGCGGCTTTTTCCGGCAATGACCTGACAGGTCATCATAGCGCCGCGCGATCGCGGTCCGGGCCTGTTGTCTCGATGAGCCCGGCTGCGCTAGAAGCCAGCGCATGACAAAGGCGCGCACCCTCTACGACAAGATCTGGGAC
>CANJXY010000176.1 GCA_947478925.1 Hyphomonadaceae bacterium
TACTTTCCGCAATGTGGTCGGCGTAGTTGAGGCCGATGGCGAATATCTTTCCCGGGCGCTGTATGGGCGCCTCAAGCTTCACCGAGGACAGCGGCACACCACTGCCTGCTTCAGCCCGCCCCTCGAGGTCGGGCCTGAGCGTGTCCCAATCGAGGATCAGGTCGATCATCGCACCTGCGAATCCCGTGTCGACAATCTGTTCGCCCACTACGATACCGATCAGGGTCTGCCCATTGGTGGTGTATGTTGCGAGCTTCATACCGGCCGTCCTTTTGAATGACGGCTGAAAAGCCGTTGCAGGCGCAGGTTCAGGGCGAGAATAAATGACACGAGCGCGGGCCTGGGTGGCCGTTTCCCCGCAAACATCGGATGGGGGCTGCCCCATTGCACAGCGAGCAGCGCGCTCATTGGCATTTTCTGCGGGGGATCAGCGGCGGTGAAGAGGTCGCCATCGGTCCAGTGTTCGAGTTCGTTGCCAAACGGGTCTTTCCAGTAGTCGAATATCTGACTGCCCATGATGTGGCGGCCCACGCCCCAGGCCGGTTTCCACTTCCTCGTCTTCAGATGCCGGTGGCCGAGCATCAGATCGTCGAGATTCGTAACTTCGAATGCGGCATGCAGCAAGCCGAGCTTACCCGGCAGTTGCGCCAGAAATAGCGTGTGATGGTCGGCTAGCTTGTCACCGCGGTCGCAACGCATGAACGCGCCGACAGGCACATCGGTCGCGGCCTCAACCTCATCAGACGTGAGGAAGCCGAAGCGATCCTTGTACCATTTTTCCGACGCGCGGAAGTCTCGCACCTTTAGCACCGCATGGCCGATGCGGTGGACATGAGCTGGGCCGGGATCGAACCGCACGGTCGAACGCTGGCGCGGGCGGACGATGGTCGTGTTTCGCTCCCTATCCTGGAAGGCGCACGTCGCCTCTCCGTTTGCCTGTCCGGCAACGACCTCCACGCCGTAGCCATCAGGGTCCGTGAGACGGAGGATTTTTCCTCCGCCTGGTTCCGTCGAGTCTTCGATCACGGCGCCTTCATGCGCTGCAAGGTTCTCCAGATCACTGACTGTTTCGGCGCGGAAGCCGACCGCGAGGAATTTTGCTTCCCCGGGCTCCGTGACATGTACGAAAGGGCGACCGTCACTGCCCTTCCCATACAACCGCCCGCGATCTTCGAAACATGCCATACCGAAATCTTCGAGAAACGATCTCATCATCGAAAGATTGGGAGCCGCGAAGCGCACGTGCGCCATGTCTTCGATCTTGGTGACCGCCATCGCCGGTGCTCCTGGATCTGTATGTGACTATTTGGTCACCTAGATTGTGTTTGACCGTATAGTCAAGTATGAAAATCGCATGGCCAGCCAAACCGAACTTTCTCCCCGCGCAGCTCGCACGCGAGCGGCATTGATTTCCGCCGGCTTCGACCTGCTTGTTGATCGGCCGATAGATGCAATTCCCATCGATGACGTTGTCGCCACGGCCGGGGTGGCGAAAGGCAGCTTTTTCAACCACTTCACAGACAAGCAGGACTTCGCTGTCGCGATCGCGACCGAAGTAAGAACCGAACTGGAGCATCTAGTTGCCGACGCAAATGGGTCTGTGAGCGATCCAGTTGAGCGCATCGCGGGCGGCATGCGGGTCGGCCTGGAATTCGCGATCAAACAACCCAAGCGAAGCATGGCGTTGCTGCGCAGCTTGGGCTCTCCCACAATGCGCGAGCATCCACTCAACAAGGGACTGCGCACAGACATCGATGCAGCCGCCGAGCGAGGCTTGGTTCGGCCGGAGGCGAGGCGACTTGGCGTGCTCTACTGGCTCGGTCTCTGCCAGGTGCTCATGATGAGCGCCCTTGATCGCCGAACGCCCGCGCGTGATGTCGGCCAGCAGTTGGCAGATATGCTTGTGCTCGGGCTTACGGGACTGGGCATCTCCCCCAAACGCGCGGCCGAACTGGCGCGAGCAAACGCGTTCGTCGGGAAAATTTCTGGCTGATCCTGTAAGTCAGGTGACACGACTGAGCTGCTGCCGGTTACGTCGACACGCACCAGAGCTAGCGCAGGTATCTTTGGACGCAATGTCCGCTTCGGGCCCCGGTCCTGCCCAAGCAGCGCAAGGTTACGGACGTCAAGGTCCCACCAAAGCCGTCAGTGAGCACCAATGGCGCAATGAGAACGGATTTCGCCCAAAGACAGACATTCACCTTTGAGCTAAATCATCTGTACGGGCACGCTCCCCATGGGTGCTCTGGGAGGGCCGCCGACAGGCGGCGGATGCTTCACAGCCCGCCACATTTTCGCACTAAAGGAATTGCGCAGTCTGCTTCCGGGGGCTCCCAGAAGTCCTCCACAGGCAAAATGCAAAGAATGAGCATTGGTCCAGGAAGCGGACGAATTGGCGCTAAAGCGCAACTCAAGAAGCGAACGCGCCTGCAGCCCCCCTCAAGGGCGAATGTCAGCCAGCCGCGCGCGCGGCTTCCGATGGTGCTGTGCCGTTTCCAAGCAGGGCGGACATTTTGGCGACGAGTTCACCCTTGTCGACCGGTTTGGTCAGATAGTCGTTCATTCCCAGAGCAAGATACTTGTCGCGGTCGCCCGCCATGGCGTCTGCGGTCAGCGCGATCACGGGAAGGTCTTTCCATGCTTCGGCCGAGGCGCGAATGGCGCGGATAGTTTGCGGGCCATCCATCACCGGCATATGCGCATCGAGCAGCAGGACATCGAAGGGCTGCCGCGACAAGGCTTCCAGCGCCTCTTTGCCGTTGCCTGCCTCGGTAACCTCGCAGGCATACGGCGCAAGCAGAAGGCGGACGACCTTGCGGTTCAGTGCATTGTCATCCGTCAGCAACACCCGCAACCCGCGCAGTGACTTCGCAGATGTGTCCGGCAGCGGCGCGACGTCTTTAACTGGAGCGGCTGCAATCGGAGCTGGCGCCTCAGCTGTGCGCAGCACCAGAGAGAAGCTGGACCCACGTCCTGTCTCGCTGCGCACACGGACATCGCCACCCATCAGTCTGGCCAGCTTCTTCGAAATGCTGAGGCCAAGTCCGGTTCCACCAAACTTTCGCGTGGTGGAGTCGTCGACCTGACTGAAGGGCTGGAACAGGCGCCCAAGGGCGTCTTCGCTGAGGCCGATCCCTGTATCGGAAACCTGCACTGCCACGACGTGCTGCCCGTCGGCAGCTGGTCTGGAAACGAGAGACACCGCAATATGTCCCTTCGCAGTGAACTTCACCGCATTGGAAAGTAAATTGCCCACGCACTGCCGGACGCGATGATCGTCATACGTCAGATAGCGAGGAAAATCGGGAGGGAGATGCAACCGATAGTCCAGCCCCTTGCTCTCCGCCTGAAGCTTGTACAACGTCCACACACGGTTGATGCTTTGGATGAAGTCCCCAGCCGCCGGCACGATCTCAAGCTTGCCCGCCTCGATCTTCGACAAGTCCAGAATGTCTCCGAGCAGGTACGTCAGCGAGCGCCCTGACTCCAAGATCAGGTCGATCTTCTCCTGCTGTTCGCGTTGCAAGTCGGCGCGCAAGGCCTGCGCAATCCCCAGCACGCCATTCAGCGGCGTCCGGATCTCGTGGCTCATGTTGGCAAGAAACTGCGACTTCGCCCGGCTGGCCTCTTCAGCAATTACGCGCGCCTTCTCAGCCGCCTTCCGTGCCTCCAGCGTCTCGGCCTTCGCGCGCTCGAGAACCTCGATCTGCGCCTCGCGCATCTCGACTTCCTGCCTGAGCTGCTGCTGGCGTACGCGTTGCGCGCGCACGCGGGATGTCACGAAGATGATCGCGGCAAGCAGGCCGGACATGATCAGCGCGAGGATGGCATACGCCGTCATCTGGAACGCCCCGATCGAGCGAACTTCGGCGCTCTGCTCAAACCGAACATTTGGCAGGCCGCTCCAGTACAGCCATTCGCCCTGCGGGTCAGCGACATCGACCTTGTCAACGATCGAAAACAGCAGGTCAGGATCCGGCGTTCCGCCTAGCACGTGCGCGCGCGAACCATCGGCGAGGCTGCTGTCGCGGGTGAAGACGGCATAATTGTGCGCCCTGTTCAACAGCACGCCGTTCGCCTCGGGCAGGTAGCCGGCAAGCGCCGTCGAGCGAATGATAGCGGAGACGATGCCCTTCAACTTGCCATCCACCCCGTAGAACGGCACCGACAGCATGATGCCCGACCGGTCGGAATCTCGTCCCGTTTTGACGTACAGCGTGTTGTCGCAGGTGATGACCTCCTCGGACGTCAGCATCGGCCTGTCGAGCCCGCTGAATCGCGATGTATCCGGATGGTACTCGCTCAGCCAATCCAGCTGCCGGCGCAACACAGCGTACTCGAGCATCTCGACTTCCGGCTCCTCGGCCAGCTTGCTGTCGAGCCCCTCCGCTTCGCCGGTCCGCTGGCCCGCATCGACGATCAACTCGTCGAACATAAGCGTCGGCTCCTCGAACTTCCGGGTGACAGGATCGATGCGATCCGGCTTGAATGTCACCGGCACGACATAGACTTCGGAGATATCGACGTTCGAGGCTAAGTTGTTGTAGACCTGCTGGATAGTGATCAGGGAGCTTTCCGAGAGGTTGTCTCCATGCCGGTCCAGTTCGCGCACACTCGGCAGCAGGCTGATCGTCCGGAGGTTCTGGTGGACCTGCCTGAGCTTTTCAGAGATGCGGTCCACCGCTTTGTGCGTAAGCTCTGCGTTCTGAGTGCGATAGGCCGAAAGCGCCATCTCTCGGTCGGCGCTGACCTTGCTCTGGATGCCCCACGCGGCCGCGCAGGCAAGCAGCACGAGCACCGCCACCGGCACAGTCGCTTGCCGGTCGCCCGCCCACCCCTCCGGAGCGAACCGCGCAACGCGAGCAAGGATTGATGCGCCATGGCCGGAGCGGCCGTCGGGCTCTTGATCAGGTCTCATTGGCTTCCACTTGGAGTAGAGAAGCCTGCCCGGCGCCGCCCCCGCTTTGCCGTCGTCCGTTCAGGGCGATTTCATGTTCGATATAAGAAGGATAAGGTTATCAGAAGGTTGCGCACCGACGCCGTCGGCTGACTGCCTGAGCGGTGCGCGCCCCAATTCGGGCTTTTTGTTTAGTGCGCTGATGCCGGTCGCACCGTTATCTCCTCACACCCCTCGTCCTTCAAGTCGGGACTGCACAGCACCTCAACGGGTCAAAAACTCTGCGCCCGGATGGTCCAACTTTGGGTAGCACCTCAATTCGCGGTTCGCTCGGCTTGAGATTCCGGGGGCAGGTCAGCGCGAGCCGAACGGCATAGTCAAAAGTCTGAGTTGCCGGAGCGTCATGCGTTCGAAATCGTGCCGTTGGTGCCAAGCTTTTGCGCCTCCGCTAGCGACATGACCAACGGGCCCTGGTTCTGCGGAATATCACTCGCTTGCGAAATCAGTCTGCGTGCCGAGAAATCGGCCGAGACAAACGTGGAGAAATGGGATGCGGGGCACGGTACTTCAGTCATCTGTAGTCGCTAGGCGTTGCGGAGGCGACGAGTAAGCAAATCGTCCCCGCCGGCATGGCTGCAGTCTTCATCTCCAGATCCGAGTTCGATTGACCGGCTCTAGGGGACATTCAGGGTAGAGTTCTCGCAAAACTGCTCTGTTCAACGCTGCCGGGCAACGACCGCATTGGGGAGCAACCCGATGTTGGCTCGGACGCTTCCTCCCAGAAACAATCGCGCGCTCGCAGGTTGAACGAGAAGAGTAACGCATGTCTGGACGATGTTATCGCGCCCTGTCGGTGATGCCCCAACAGGTCCAAGAAGAAATTGAAGACGTAGCGCGTTCGCCGCAGCCAGATCTGGTGCGGAGAAGCGAGGCGGTCATACCCACAGTGGAAGATTGAGCCCGTGGACAGATCAACCGAAGGCGTAACTGTTCTCGTTCTTGACGATCACGAGCGCATTCAGGGCATTTGGAGCGCGCTGCTGGCTGCGGCAGGCTTGGGGTATATCGGCGCGCGCGATCTCGGCTCAGCGAAATCGCTGATTGGAAAGCACGATGTCGACGTGGTTGTCATTGATGAGCACCTGGCCGACCCGCAAGAGACAGGCTCGCACTTTGCTATCTGGCTGCGGGAGCAGACCGATCCGTCCCTGTCGGGTATGCCGATTCTCGCCTGCACGTCTGACCAGTCACCGGCCGCCCGCGAAAGGCTGCTTGCAGCTGGGGCCCGCTTCGTAATCCACAAGCCGATAGATCCGCGCCAGGCTCTGCAACTCATCGAGGGTCTTGCGCAGCGACTGACCCCGCGCACCATTCGTCGCGAAGAGTAGCCGAGTTGCAAGTCAACCTGACAGTTCTGTCGCGCCGGCTTTCGCGATTGACCAGCACGCCAAGTTTTTCGCCACGATTTCGCCGAGAATGCCTGTATCAGTTAGCGCTGGTGGGAAAGCTGGGGAGCTTCGCCTTTGAGAAGTAAGCTGTTGATCGCGCCGTTGCTTGCGGCTGGTGCCTGTACCACCGATGACCTCGCCCTCTTTGCTGAAGGGCTGAACCAGGCCGCTTACGAACTCGATGCGCAGGTGAACGCGCCCTGCCCGGGCGGCATGTACCGCGAGCATGTGGCCGACACGCTGGCGACATCCTATCCGCAATACCCCTACCAGCAGATTGGCTACCAGCTGAACCCGTTCGGCGGCGGCTATTCATACTGCGCCTTCCCTACCACGTATTCCGGCTACTACGGCGACGACGACGATGATGATCGCCACCATGATCGCGACGACGATTATTCCGATGGGTATCGGGATGGCTACCGCGATGGCCGACGCGACGATTGACTAGCTCCATCGGAACGAGCGTAATTCAAACTCGCAGTCCCGGTCCAACAAATCGTCTCGTCGCAAATTCCGTAGTCGGCGTCCCAGCCCCAACCTTTGTTGTTGGCGGTATCGTCAGTCCTCGATCAACAACGCGGTTGGTCACGCCGCTCGCGCTTACCGGCCACCTGCTCCATGCTTTTCGGGCCTCTCCAAGACTGAATCACGAACGGCGGCTTCGGAGTAGAGTCGAGATGTGGCGCGGTGGCGGTAGGCCGGGCATTTCTGTTGTCCGCCTCTTTCGTCTGGCGGCGCCTTAGCAGCTCGACGGTAGCTCCGTTTCCACATCCCGCTCATCGCACCGGACATGCAGATTTGCCGCATCCGGCTCTCGGACAAGAACTCACCTCTTCGCCCACGACGGGCCGCGCCCAAGTTGGGTCAGACATACGAGCCCGAGGTGCCCGTATAGTTGCAAGAATCGATCGCTCCCGCCCTTTCGCTTGACCTTGTGCTTGGCGCGCAGCCACCGACGCAACCGCATCGCCGTGTACATGTCGAGCGCACGGTACGCTTTGCTGTAGGCGCCTACCCGGAAGTAGTTCGCCCAGCCGCGTAACGTGCGATTCAACTTGGCCA
>CANJXY010000177.1 GCA_947478925.1 Hyphomonadaceae bacterium
ATCTGCGCGCGATTACTTCGCGTAGGAGTTGGTGGCGGACTTGCACTGAAACGCGATATCGAATATCGATATTTCGGGTGTCAGGACCCCTCAAAATCTAACGTGGCTTCCTAAGAGGGATCCGAGATGAGCCTTGCGCTCTCGACGCTCATTTATGAGTGGCGGCGATATCTGGCCGCCATCATCGCGCTGGCGCTGGCAGGCGTGCTCATGCTGGCGTTGGGCGCGATGTTCATCGGCATGATGCAGTCCTTCACCGTGACGATCGACAAGTCGCGAGCGGAACTGATCATCACCTCACCGAACGCGAAGGCCAGCGGAGGGCCCGGCGGCGGGTCAGGGTCGCTGCCCAAACGCGTCGTGCCGCTGATCTATCGTCACCCCGACGTGGTCGAAGTACAGGACCTTCCCGACGATTTCGGCCGATTCTATGGGCCGGGCGAGCCCTCGCCCTCCATGGTCAACATCATGATCATCGATACCTCGCCCAATGGCCTGACACTGCCGGACGATTTCACCGACGCCATGCGCCGCGCGATCGAGGAGCCCTACGCCGTGGGCATCGACGTTTCGGCCATGAAGCAGCTGGGCGTAAAGCTGGGTGACCAGGCGACCCTCAACGGGCGCACCGTTCGAGTAGCCCTGATCATGGACGGTTACGCCAACGCGCAGTTGCCAGGTCTCGTGATGTCTCGCCAGACGCAGCGCCTGATGGGTCGCGCGAATGACGAACAGCTGGGGCTTCTGATGGTGCGCGTGAAGAACAACGGGACGCTCAAGGATGTTGAGCGGATCCGCAACGAACTCAACTCGATGTCCGACGGTCTCTATCGCGCCTGGACGAAGCCCGAGCTCACCGCCTCCACCACAAAGGAGATGATGTCGGAAGGCTTCATTGTCATCCTGCTGACCTTCCTCAGCGCAATCGGCTTCATCATCGGCGTCGTCATCACCTGGCAGACGCTTCGCGGCGCGATCCTTGCCAACATCAAGGAGTTTGCCAGCCTGCGCGCACTGGGCGTTTCGATCGGCCAGCTGCGCGGCGTCGTCATGGAGCTGTCGCTCTGGGTCGGCGTTCTTGGCATTGGCGCAGCGGCGTTGCTGATGACCGGCGTCGCGCTGCTGGCCAAGTCCGTCAATCTTCCGATGGGCTTTGAACCAGGCTCGGTGATCCAGACAGCCGTCCTGCTGCTGGCGATCTCGATCGGCTCTGGCGCACTCACTCTCGGAGCCCTCAAGAAGGGCGAACCGGCGGACCTGCTCAAATGATCAACGCTCTCCGCAAGAAGAAAATCGAGACCGAGGACATCGATTCTTCCAGCCTCGCGCCGCGTCCCGAAGACGTCGGCAAGCGCTGGGCGATCGAGGCGCGGGGCATCAAGAAGAGCTTCAAGGCGGGCCACGTCATGGTCGACGTCCTCAAAGGCATCGACCTGCTGATCGAGCCCGGCGAAATCGTGCTGGTCATGGGACCGTCAGGATCAGGGAAATCGACACTTCTCGCGGCTGTTTCAGGTCTCATGAAGCCCGACAGGGGCAGCGTGGTCGCGCTAGACACCAACATCTGGAAGATGTCGCGCAAGAAGATCGACCGGTTCCGCCTCGCCAATTGCGGTTTCATCTTCCAGGGCTTCAATCTGTTTCCGGCGCTCACCGCGAGCCAGCAGGTGCAGATCGTCCTGAAGTTCATGAAGATGCGGAAGTCGGCGCGGAAAGCGGCGGCGGAGGCCACCCTCGGAGATGTCGGTCTCGGCCACAGGCTGAACAACCGGCCCGATCGCATGTCGGGTGGCGAAAAGCAGCGCGTCGCGATCGCGCGCGCCCTCGCCAAGAAGCCCAGGCTGATCTTCGCCGACGAACCAACTTCTGCGCTCGACGGCGAGAACGGAAACATCGTCATGACCCTGCTGCGCAAATGCGCCAAGGAGCAGGGCGCAACGGTGCTTTGCGTGACGCACGATGCCCGCCTCGCAACGTTCGCCGACCGCATAATCACCATCGAAGACGGGCGGATCACGTCGACCAACGCCGATCCCGCCCTGTTCGCGCACCATCACTGAGAGAACGGAAAACCGTCATGAAACGCCTCTCCCTTTCGCTCATTGCTGCAGCCAGTCTACTCGCGCTGACCGCCTGCGGCGGGCCGCCCCCGGGTGGTCCCGACGCCAAGGCAGCCGGCGCCAAGATTGATCCGAAGTCGATCAACACGCCCTATTCCGCGATCGCCGCCGGCAAGGTGGATATCGAAGGTGGCCTCGTCGACATCGCGGCGCGCGCGCCCGGCATTGTCAGCGAAGTGCTGGTGCAGGAAGGCGACAAGGTGAAGACCGGGCAGGTTCTCGCGCGGCAGGAAGACGAAGACTCGCGGCTGTCGCGCAATCGCGTTGCGGCGCAGTTGCAGCAGGCCGAGGCGCAGCTGCCGATACTTCAAGTGCAACTTGAAGCGGCGACGCGCGAGGAAGCCCGGCTGAAGCGCCTGACCGATCAGAGCGCCGCCTCGACGCAGGCCCACGAGCAATCGCAAGACGCTACGCGGCAATTGATGGCGCAGGTTCAGGCACAGAAATCCTCGATCTCGCTGGTGCGCGCGCAGCTCGCCGAGGCCAATTACCAGGTCGAGTTGCATGTCATCCGCGCGCCAGCTGACGGCACCATCGTGCGCCGCTATGCCAATCCGGGTTCGGGCGCATCGACCTTCAGTGTCACCGCCATGTTCCAGCTTCAGCCTGACAGCCAGCGCATCATTCGCGCGGAGGTCGAGGAACGTTCCGTGACCCAGGTTAAGGTCGGCCAGAAAGCCGAGATCGTTCCGGAGTCTGACCAGAAGTCATCCTATCCGGGCGAGGTCGTGCGAATCGCCGGCGTTATGGGTGCGCGGAAGCTACGGTCGGACGACCCCAGCGAGCGGGCTGATGAGCGGGTGGTGGAGGTCGTGGTCAACGCGGAATCGGCACCCGTGCTGGTCGGCCAGCGGGTGCTCGTGAAATTCCTCAAGGATGGCGGCGCTCCCGTCGCTGTGCCGGAAGTTGCGACCGCTGTGTCCGTTGGGAACTGAATTCTGGGAGCCTCTATTCACATGTCGGCCGTGACATGAAGCCCATTGCTTTTGAGAATGCTTCTCAATAAGAACTGCATATGGACAGCGGCTCGATCTCCGTCGGAATGCACACGCTCGGCATGGGCATGGTCGCCCGCGTTGCCGGGTTCCGCCTGGGCGATGAATCGCTCGTGGCCAAGCTGCGCGAGATCGGGTTTGCCGAGGGGGACGAGGTGGAATTGTTGGCCCGTGGGTGGCTGGGCGGCGCCCCATTGTCATTCAGGCTCAACCGCACAGTGATCGCCCTGCGCAAGGCTGAAGCAGCCATGGTGCTGGTGGAGCCTTCGGCGTGACGGCAGGAACATTGCGGCTGGCGCTGGTTGGCGCCCCCAACAGCGGGAAAACGACACTCTTCAACGGGCTGACCGGTGGTCTCGCCAGAACGGCCAACTATGCCGGCACGACCGTGGAAACGCGGAGCGGCAAGTTCGCGACGCCCGGCGGAGCCAATGTCACGCTGGTCGACCTGCCGGGCATTTACGGACTTCAGGCGCGATCGACGGACGAGCGCGTGGCGGTCGAGGCGATCCTCGGCAAACGGGGCGAACCTTCGCCGGACGCGCTGATCCTTGTCGCCGACGCCGCCAACCTGCGGACCCACCTGCATACCGTGCTGCAGATGAAGATGCTCGGCCTGCCCGTGATCGTGGCGCTGAACATGATGGACCTCGCCGAGCGCGATGGCGTCAAGATCGACGTGGCGAAACTGTCGGCCTTGCTTGGCGTGCCGGTTGTACCCACGCGGGCGACACGGAAGGCGGGCCGTGAGCAGTTGATCGCAAGGATCGACGATGCGTTGAGGGACCTGCCGCCGTCGGCGCCGATCGATAACCAGACCTACGACCTGCGCGCCCTGCAGCGCGAAGCCCGCCGGATCGCCGATGCCACGCTGAGTGAGCCGGCGATGAACAAGTTCACCCGCGCCCTGGATGGGGTGCTGCTGCACCCGATCGCCGGCGTTGCCGTTCTCGTCGCTGTTCTTTTCGTCGTCTTCCAGGCCGTGTTCGCCTGGGCGACACCGCTGATGGACATGATCGAGGCGGGGTTTGCGTGGCTGCAGGCGACGGTGTCGCCGCTGATCTCGAACCCGATCCTGCATGGCTTTATCGTCGATGCGGCGATCAACGGCGTCGGTTCAGTGATTGTGTTCCTGCCCCAGATCGTGATCCTGTTTGCGTTCATCCTGTTCCTCGAAGCCTCCGGCTATATGGCCCGCGCGGCGTTTCTGATGGACGAGTTGATGCTGCGCGTCGGGCTCAACGGACGGGCTTTTATCCCGTTGCTGTCGTCGTTCGCCTGCGCCATTCCCGGCATCATGGCCGCGCGGACGATCGAGGAGGAGCGCGACCGGATCACGACGATCATGGTAGCGCCGCTGATGACATGCTCGGCGCGGCTTCCGGTTTATACGCTGCTGATAGGCGTTTTTGTTCCGTCCGAGGTGTCCGTCGGTCCGTTCAACCTGCAGGGCCTCGTACTGTTCGGCCTCTATGCGCTCGGCGTTGTCAGCGCCGTGGCGGTTGCCTTCATCCTGAAGCGGACCGCGACCAAAGGGCCGAGCCAGCCGCTGATCATGGAACTGCCGACTTACAAGCTCCCCGTCTGGCGCGACTTCTTCCTTGGGCTCATGTCGAAGGCCTGGGCGTTCCTCAAGCGCGCAGGGACGATCATCTTCGGAACGACAGTCGCGCTGTGGGTGCTGGCGTATTTTCCGAATGGCGGCGCCGGACTTGAAGGCAGCTATGCCGGCATGATCGGACGCGTGATCGAGCCAATCTTCAAGCCAATCGGGTTCAATCTAGAAATGGTGGTCGCACTGATCCCCGGCATGGCGGCGCGCGAGGCGGCGGTTTCTTCGCTGGGTCTGATCTATTCGCTGGGGCCGGTCGACGAGACCAGCCAGGCGCTGCAGACGACGCTGTCCGCCGCGTGGTCGCTGCCGATGGCCCTGAGTTTCATTGCCTGGTATGTCTATGCGCCGCAATGCTTCGCGACGCTAGCGACCGTCCGCCGTGAGACGAACTCGTGGAAATGGACCGGCTTCCTTTTCGCCTACCTGATCGGGTTGGCGTACGTTGCCTCTCTCGCTACCTTCTGGATTGCGACAGCCGCGGGGCTCTAGGAAATGCCAAAATTCAAGACGACGGTCATGCAGGCAGAAGGCATGAACGCGACGGGCATTGTGGTTCCCGATGCGGTCGTGGCGAAGCTCGGTCCGAGCAGGAAGCCGAAGGTTGTCATCACCCTCAAGGGCTACACGTATCGCAGCACGGTCGCCGTGATGGACGGTCAGTTCCTGTTGCCGCTGGCGAAAGAGCATCGCGACAATGCGGGCGTAAAGGCTGGCGACAAGGTTGAGGTGATACTTGAAGTGGATGATGCGCCGCGTGAGGTCGAGGTTCCGAAGGATCTGGCGGCGGCATTGAAGAAGGCAGGCCTTCGGGCGGCGTTCGATGCGCTCGCGTTCTCGTATCGCAAGGAGCATGTGCGCGCCATCGAGGGGGCCAAGGCGCTGGAGACGCGCCTGCGGCGCATCGAGAAGGCGGTTGCGACGGTAGCGGCGAAGAAGGCGTGAGGGGGCGATTTCCGCAGCTGGAGGCCGCTTCCAGTGGAGAGGCGCCTGTGTCCGCCTGAAATGCTTCCTGTGTGATGTCGTTCGGCGGCGAGAGCTGATCTCCTTCCGTGCGACCCGTGTTCTAACCACGAGAGCGGCGGTTGAAGATCGTCCCGAATGCCAAGGCGACGTTGGACACGAGCCAGGTAAAAACGCGCAGAATGGCCGCCAGCAAGGGCTGGCGGGTTGATGAGGTCACGACCCCTTGTGCGCGCGTTTGCCGTCCAGTCATGGAGTTGAACATACGCCCGCTGTGATGGGAGGCGGACGGCGGCGCGCGACGTTTGTTCGCTTTCCGCCAAATCTGCGCGGAGAGCAATCGAGGAAGAGGTTTCTCAGAACCGCTCGAGGAGACGCTGGAGGTAGTCGAGTTCTTCGCGGGTGAGGGCGCGGTTGCCGGCGCGGCGGCGGATCTCGTCGAGAATGTCGCGCGCCTTCTGGCGTTCGATTTCTTCGGGGATTTTCACGTTGTCGCCAAAGCCGCTCTCGCCATTGTTGAGGCGGCCGAGAATATCGCGATCGTCGCGTTCCTCGCGGGCGTTGGGATCGTTCTCGTCGTTGAGGCGGGCGAGTTCCTGCGAGCGGTCCTGCAACGATGACATCGCCTGCTGCTGGGCTTCGCGGGCGGCGCGGAAGTCGCCACGGCGGAGGGCCTCCTCGGCGCGCTTCTGCATTTCGATGGCGTTGCCGAGCATGCGGCGGGTGCGTTCGTTTTCCTGCGCGTAGCGGCCGTCGCCCTGTGCGTTGGGACGACCGGGCTGGCCGCCGCCGGCGCCGCCGCGATCGGCCTGCTGGCCCTGTCCCTGACCCTGGCCCTGTTGCTGGCCCGGTTGTTGACCCGGCTGGTTGCCCTGACTGCCCTGACCTTGCTGTTGGCCCTGACCGGGTTGCTGACCCTGGCCCTGTTGGCCGCCTTGCCCCGGCTGGCCTTGTCCCGGTTGACCCTGGCCCTGTTGCTGCCCGGGCTGGTTGCCCTGACCCTGCTGCTGGCCCTGACCGGGCTTCTGGCCTTGTTGACCTTGTTGGCCCTGTTGTTGCGGCTGGCCGCCGCCGGAGCGCTGTTGCTGTTCAAGGCGTTCGCGGAGCTGGCGCTGCTGGTCGGCGAGTTCCTGCTGGCGCTGGGGCGAGGCGCCTTCGCGGGCGGCTTCCTCTGTTGCGTCGTTAAGGTCGCGCTGGTCACCCATGGCGCGGTTGGTGTCCTGCAGCGCGCGGTTCATCGCACGATTCATCGGGCCGTCCGGCTGCTGCCCGCCCTGTCCGCCACGGCTCATCTGGATCTGCATGTTCTGCATCTTGTCGAGCATGCGCTGCATGTCGCTGAGCAGCTGGCGCGCCTGATCGCGGGCGCCGGTTTCGGCCATGTCGCGCAAGGCTTGCAGCATCTTGGTGAGTTCGTCATCCCCGAGCGCCTGCTGGCCGGGTTGGCCGCCCATCTGCGGATCGGGACCGTCGGTGACATTGCCGTTGCGCAGCGCCTCGGCCATGCGGGCGGCAAGGTAGTCCTCGACGGCATGTTCGTACATGTCCATCAGGCGCTTGATCTCTTCTTCGGAAGCGCCCCGGCGGAGCGCCTCTTCCAGAGCACGGCGCGCATTCTCGAGTGCGGCGGTGGCGTCGGCGAGCGAGCCAAACTCGGCGCGCAGGGCGATGTCCCACAACAGGCCTTCAG
>CANJXY010000178.1 GCA_947478925.1 Hyphomonadaceae bacterium
CCGCCAGCCTGATGGTCTCTATCGGCCAGCACGGCGAAGGCTCGGATTCCGCCGGAATCGCTGAGCTCTCCGCGCAGGTCGATCAACAGGTCGCCGCCGCACCTAACGATCCCTTCGTCCTGAAGCTCGCCGCTCAGTCCCGCCGCGCGCTGGCCGAATACTCGCCGGACCGCGCCCAGCGCACCAAGCTGCGCGACACCGCCATCGCGGAATTCGACAAAGCGATCAGCTTCTCAAAACCTGATACCGCCTCGCGCCGCGTCACAATCAACGGCCAGGAAACCGAAATCGACCTCAAGGACATTGCTGATCTGCGCGCGCAAACGGCAGCGGCGATCCAGGCGGATAACTAGATCTCGCCCGCCTTCGCCATGCGCTGCAGCTCACGCCCAATGACCATCTGCTGGATCTGGGTCGTGCCCTCGTAGAGCCTGAGAATCCGCACGTCGCGATAGAAGCGTTCTACCGCATAATCCGCGATATAGCCCGCGCCGCCATGGACCTGCACAGCGCGATCCGCCACGCGGCCCACCATCTCCGTGCACCACATCTTGGTCGCAGCCGCGATCAGCGCAGTCTTTTCCTTTGCATCGTATTTCTTGACCGCATCGAGCACCATGGCGCGCCCGGCCGCAGCCTCTGCATAGCTCTCCGCGATCATGCTCATCACCATCTGATGCTCGATGATCGGCTTGCCGAACTGCTTGCGTTCGCTCGCGTAGCGCACCATCTCCTCGACCAGCCGCTCCGCAATCCCGACACTCAGCGCCGAGATGTGCAACCGCCCCCGATCCAGCACGGACATCGCCACCTTCATGCCTTCGCCTTCCTCTCCAAGGCGAGAGGTGATCGGCACGCGCGCATTGTCGAAGATCACGTCGCAGACATTCGCGCCCTGCTGGCCCATCTTCTTCTCGGGCTTGCCGATGCTGACGCCCGGCGTCGCGCTCTCGACAATGAACGCCGACAGCCCCTTCGGCCCCGGCGTGTTCTGATCCGTCCGCGCCATCACGGTGAAGATTGTCGCCTTGTCGGCATTGGTGATGTAGCGCTTCGATCCGTTCAGCACATAGTGATTGCCATCGCGCACGGCCTTCGTCTTCGCAGAGCCCGCGTCTGATCCTGCATCCGGCTCCGTCAGTGCAAAGCTTGCGATCGCTTCGCCGGTCGCAAGCTTCGGCAGCCAGTCGCGCTTCTGATCTTCGGTTCCGAACATCACGATGCCCTGGCTTCCGATCCCGACATTGGTGCCGAAGGTCGACCGGAACGCTGGCGATGTGCGTCCCATCTCGAGGATCACCAGCGCCTCTTCCTCCATGGTGAGGCCGAGCCCGCCATACGCCTCCGAGATCGAAAGCCCGAAGAGACCAAGATCGCGCATCTCCTGTACGATCTTTTCCGGTATCGCGTTTGTCTCCGACACCAGCTGTTCGTTCGGTCGGCACACCTCGGTGACGAACCGGCGCACCGTTTCGATCAGCTGCTGCCGCGTCTCCAGGTCGAGCGCCATGTCAGGTCTCCGCTTCGCAATTGCGCCAGGAAGTTGGCGACGTCTCTCGCATGTGCAGACACATTTTATCAACAGAGCCGTCAACAGTTTCCACAGGGCGCCGCAATTGGCGCCGCAAGCATTTCTGGCATCCTTATCTGGTCCGGAGAGGAGACCGTCGCGGGTCGAGCAACTGGATGTCCCCGCTGGTAAGTCTGATTGGACAGGCGCTGAGAGTAAGGGGAGCAACGAGCACCGGAAGTGGAGTTCGCCGCGCACGGCGGGCGCTACACTCGGGCGGGATCCAAAACCGCACGAGCCCTCGGAAGGGGGAACGGTTGTGGGCGCGGCCTCAGCTGCGCGGTGACAGGAAAGTGGGCTGACGCCCAGAGTTCTGTGACTGCGCGCACCAAGGCGCTCAAGGCTCAGCTTCGCCGAAAGGCGTCGAACGGGCGGCCCCTGATCAGGGCCAGGGCCGACAGGCCGCAAGTCCGAAGGACGCGCATCGGCGGATGACCATGGTGTCGCGCCGGCCCTGCGAGAGCAGAGCCGGCGTCATGGTTTTCAGGGCGCGAGTCACTCCGCCACCGCCATCTTTCGCCGCTTCGGGATCCGCACCAGCACCAGCCACACCAGCATCGCCGCCAGCGGCGCCAGCGCCGCCACGTACGGAATGGCCGACTCCCGCATCCATTGCGGCATCACCTGCATCTGCCCGAGGAAGAACGAGCCCGAGGCGATGAACAGCGAAAAGCACATCCGCCACAGGTGCCGGGCGATCCGCGCGGGCCCGCTCAGCGCCTTCCTCACCAGCACGTGAATCTCTCCGGCCGCGGCGAACAGTCCCGCCGCCATGAAGACGACAAACGCTTCCGGTGGCGAGCCATCGATCGTGCCCGTCGGGCTATCCGCGCCCATCTTCATGAACAGCGCGCCCGCACCCGCAATTGTCACTGCGACCACCAACCCCGCAACCTGAAAAATCCCTGCCTTGATCTCCGGCTTCTGCGCCGCCGCCCTCCCGCTCAGCAGCAGGTAGAGCGCCATCACGCCTGCGATCGTGTTGGGCCGTTGCCCGTCATCGAGGAAGGGCGCGACGCACGCCGCCACGACGTAGCAGACGAGCATCACCCAGAAGAACACGCGCCCCGCGGTCCGGTGAATCTTCCCGCCCTTGCGGCTGGCGATGGCGATGGCCCCCGTGGCGATCCCGGCGCCGCCGCCGATGATATGCATCCACAGCAACGCTGCGGCGCCAACGTGCGCCCACACCGGCGCGCCCGCCGGCGCTTGCAGCACGGTCGCGTGTGCATTGCCCGTCATCAGGAGCGCAAAGACCATCGCTGCGACAGCCGGCCTTGCCCAGGCGTTTTTGCGAAGAGGCAATGGTTTGCTCCGTACCCGCCCGGCTTACCCAGCGACTTGCTGACACTTCCCGATAAGCGGGATCAGGACCATGACCCGGCGTGACGAACGCATGATCCGGCGCGACAGGTGGAACGTCGAGGACTGAGGCATTTGAAACGGGCAAAGAAAAACCCCGCACCTTGCGATGCGGGGCAGGTGGAAACAGGCTGGTCTGGAAAGCAGCCTGTTCGAAATGGAAACTACTTGATCTTGATCGTCGCTGTGCCGGCCGCGCCAGTCACGTCGAACGAGTCGCCGGATTTTTTGCCGGCCGGATAGGCCGAGCAGGATTCAGCCGGCTCGAAATTGGAGCTGGTGCAGAGCTTCTCCCCGTCGATGCGCCACTTGCCCGTCACCTGTCCGTCCATCGCGGTGAAGGTGCCATCCGGCTTATAAGTGACGTCGATGTCCATGCCCTGGGCGCTGAGCACGATGCCCTTGGTCGTCACTTCCTGCAGCGTCGTCGTCTGGGCGAATGCCGGCGCCGTCAGGGCCACAGCAAGTGCGGCAAGAGCGAGAAGTCTCATGAGGAGGTCTCCGTCTTGTACTTTTATTTCTGCTATCGCCTGCGCAGCCAACCCCGCACGGCGCGCGAAACTTACCAGTTTCACGTGCCTGGTGAAGGCCTGAAGTGCAGTGAAACTGCCATTAAGCGCATATCACGCCGCGTCCGCCGCCCGCACCATGGCTTCCAGCCTTGCAACGGGCCACATTTCCGCAGGCGCAAGCTTTGCGCGCACCGGCCACAGGCGCGGTGAACACAGGAAGTTGACGCCATCGCGCACGAACCGCGCCGCGTGTTCGGCATGCAGGTCTCCCTCGACGCTCACCATCACGCCGGTCGCGCGGGCCTGTTCGACCGCGGCGGCGATCCGCGCATAAACCTCCGCCTTCACCCCGGGGTTCACCAGCGCCGTCGTCGGCACGCTGAACCCCACCGCCGCCGGCTGCAGCTTCAGCACGCCACCGATATCAGGCTCGTTCCAGTTCAGCCCGATCGCGATCCGTCCCACATGCGGCCGTACCGCACGCATTGCGTCCTGCAGGTAGATGCGGGGATATCCCGGCTCGACACAGCTCACCCGCAGCACGCGATAACGCGACAGGTTGCGGTCGAACTTCGCCATGGTCTGCACGATGGTGGAAAGGCTGTGCGGCGTGTTGAGCGTCGAGACGTGCACCGCAACACCGACAACCGCACGTCCGCCGCCAGCATAAAGCGCCCGCATGTCCCTTTCGGAATCCTTGAGCTTGCGCTCATCCATCGCGGCATGGCGGTGGCTCTGATTGTCCCACACCAGCGGAAAACCGGTCGCCGGATCGAGCGGCGAGATGAACTGCGTCGCCAGCGCGCCGTGCTGCGCATCCCACAGCGGGATATAGCCCATCGGAATCGTCGCCATCGGCTGCTCGCGCGGAAGCTCGGTCCGCGCCGTCGCCCGCGCCTCCGCCATCAACGCGCTGAACACCTGGGAGAAGTCCTCAAGGCTCATCGCATGATGCTGCGAGACGATCTGCATATCGTCGAGATCGGGATCGCCGAGGAAGAAGGTGTTCAGGTCCTTTGAGATCTGCCGTGCCGCAGCCTCCGCCACATATCCCGTGAAATTACCAAACACGAGCAGAAAGCCATCCGCACCCGCAATCAACACGTCATCGGGCGAAATCCGCCGCGATATGAAATAGCGCGCCGCCGTCACGACGCGTTCGTGCTTCTCGCGCCAGCGCTCGCCATATCGCGCGCGAATTTCAGCGATTCCGATGAACTGGAATTGTGCGACGTCGAGCGTGCTCCGTCCGTTTGCGAGACGGCGGATACGTTCGGCCATGTTGAGGCCGCCAGGCGGCTCATTCTCTGCGTCCATCTTCTCCGCTCGGCAGTTCCCCGTCGTCCCCGAGGGAGAAGCTTGCCAAACAGCCGTCGGCGAAGACTTAAATTGGGTAGGTAAATTGTGCGCCGCGCGGCAACCTACGAAGGAGGCGCATCAACACGTCGCTAACCATAAGGCCGAAACGATCACCGGAACAAAGCAGGCTCTATTCGGAGACAAATCCGGCCGGCAGCGTGTGAGCCGCTTCGGCAAGCGCCATGAGCTGCTCTTCGAGCTTCAGCGACTGCGTCACAAGGTTAAAATCCGAGACCGCAAAATCGCGCCCCGCCTGTCCCATCGCCTGTGTTTTCGTCGGATCAGCGATCATGCGATTCAGCCGATCGGCCAAGGCTGCATCATCGTCCTCGTCGACGAGATAGCCCGTCTCGCCGTCTTTCACGCACTCGGTGATGCCTGCATGGCGTGTACCGAGCAGGGCGCATCCGCACAGCATCGCCTCGACGCATACCAGCGGCAATCCCTCAGCGTCGCCCGACGACGCGCGTTTCGAGGGTGTCGCTGCGATCATCGCGCCGGCCCAGAACTGCGGCATCGCATCCGCCGGGATCCAGCCCGGCAACTCCACCGTCACGCCCGCCGCCTTCAACTGCGCGAGCAGCTGCGTCTTCAGCTCGGCATTGCCGTTCTTTGGCGTGTCGCCCGCCAGCCGGATGGTCCAGCCTTCGAGTTTCGGGCCCAGTCGCGCCAACGCCCTGATCAGCGTGTCGATGCCCTTTTTCTCGGTCCAGCGTCCGGCGAAGTGGATCGCCTTTGTCTTCTCACCCGGCATGAAGCGATAGGGATCGGCCGAGTTGTGGTGGACGACCATCTTCTCTTCAGGCGCACCATGTTTCACCAGCTCGTCACGGATGAAGCTGGAGCAGGGCAGGATTAGCGCCGCCTCGCGCCACAGCTTCGCGCGATTGCGGTTGTAGGGCCGCAGCGGATTGTTCGCTGTGTTCGTCGTCTTGGTCGCGTCGCCGCCATAGTAAGTTACCACCAGCGGAATGTTCAGCTTGCGCGCCAGCGGCAGCGCATAGGCGCCCGACTTGCCAAAATGAGCATGGATCGCGATCGGCTTTTCCGCCTGCAGCCGCTTCAGAAGCTTGTCCGACACCAGCCCGAACTGCTTGAATCCGATTTCGCCAAGTGGTCCATGAAAGTCGCCCAGCTCGAGCGACCGCATCCCCTCCGGTGCGGGGCCGCGATGCTCATGCCCGATGAACACCGGCTCCAGTTTCGAGAACGCCGTATAGCTCCGGTGCACGAAGCTCTCTGACGGCGTAAACATCTTGTCGGCGTAAGCGAGGACAACGGGTCGGATCATTTTTTATCCAGATCATTGCCCGCGGCGCGCAGGCCATCGTGTTTCTGCCAAGCCCATGCATCGCGGATCACGGTGGCGAGGTCCGACTGCGTTGCGCGCCAGCCCAGCACACGTGTCGCCTTTGCGTGGCTCGCGACCAGGATCGGCGGGTCACCCGGCCGCCGCGCGCCAGCCTTGCGTTCAATCGTCTTCCCCGTCACCGCTTCGATGGTCGAGAGCAGGTCAAGAACGCTCGATCCCTTGCCCGTCGAGAGGTTGAACACGTCGCTGCCTCTGCCGGCTTCGAGATGGTCGACCGCCTTGAGGTGCGCCTCGGCGAGATCGCACACATGCACATAGTCGCGTACGCACGTGCCATCCGGCGTCGGGAAATCGTCGCCATTGATAGTGAAGACAAAGCCGCCATCGATCGCGCCGCGAATGGCCAGCGGAATGACATGCGGTTCGGGATCATGCCGCTCGCCGATCTGCAGATCAGGGTCCGATCCCGCCGCATTGAAATAGCGCAGGATCACCGAGTCGATGCCAGCTACGCGCCCGACATCGCGGATAACCTGTTCCGCCATCAGCTTCGACCGCCCATAAGGATTGATCGGCGCCTGCGGCGTCTCTTCGGTGATTACATCCGGGGACACGCCATAGGTTGCGCAACTGGACGAGAACACGATCCGCTTCACGCCCGCCGCCTGCATCGCACGCAGCAAGCTCAGCGTCCCTTCGACATTGATCTTGTAATAGGTATCCGGCTGCGCGATCGATTCCGCGATATAGGCCACCGCCGCAAAGTGCACGACCGTCTCGGGCCTGTACTGTTTCAACGCATGGGTCAGCTGCGCGGTGTCGAGGATGTCGCCCTCGACCAGCGGACCCCATTTCACGAAGTCCGCCCAGCCGCGCGACAGGTTGTCGTAAACCACGACCTCGCGGCCCGCCCGGGCGAACGCCTTGCTGGCATGACTGCCGACAAAGCCCGCCCCACCGGTGATAAAGACTGGGCCCAAGGCGTTTTGTCCCTGTTTTCCTGCGATATTGCAGGCGTTATCCTGTATTCGATGGCTAATCAAACAGCGGTTGTGGCAGGGCGGCTTCCCGTCTAGTTTCCGCGCGCTTTCCGGAGACTGTAATGTCCTATCGCCTGTTCGGCGCCGAGACCTCGGCCTATTCCACCAAGATGCGGTCCTAC
>CANJXY010000179.1 GCA_947478925.1 Hyphomonadaceae bacterium
CGCTCAACTTGCCGGACCAACGAAACATCGCGCAAGCCTTTCTCATGGTCCTCGAACCGACCCACACTATTCAGCAATAGCAGTGCTGCTAGCGGGCCAAGATGACGTCACCGTGTCAGCAGCTGGGGGCCTTGGCCAATTGGTTTCAGGTGTCTGCAGACCAGTACAGCGGTGGATACCGCAACGGCGCTTGCAAATCGAACGTGTTGGTTGAGGTCTTCTGCGCGCAGAGCGACTGCTTGAAGGCAATGAAGCGCGGGTTTGTTAGGGCAGGGAATGATCGTAACACGCGGGCCCAACGCCGCGATCGCGCGCACGACCTAATAAACTCGTGCGAGCTCCGCATTCTCAACGGCGGCCATTTGGATGAGCTCCAGCCTGATCAGGAGGGGGGAGCGAGCAGCAACTTACGACCGCGGCTGACATTGGTAACGTCAGGCCAGGCGACGTGAAGTTGAGGCCCGCACCAGACAGGCACAACCTGCTGGGATCCCACCAAGAGTTGGTGGTTGCCTTCGGCGTCGCTGAAGTCGGACCCTTGCCGGTCGCTTTCCACTAAACCGTTGATGCGATAGGTTTTGATCCTTCACTTATGATCATTCCACAATCAGGTTCAGCGGCGAGCGCTAGTCTCTGCATCGCCATTTCTGACTGACCACCCTTGGGCGAGGTCTGGCCAGGATGCTGGAGGCAGCACGCATAGGTGCTCTCGAGCGACCTTGCCCGTCGTGCTGCCCGTCATGGCCTTCCCGCAAACCTGGCGTCATGGGCCCGATGTCTTCCGTTCGAACCACCTGTCCCTAGCTTGGCCATTTGCTCTGAATGGTCGCGAGATCAAAATAGTCGCGGTAGACCGTGATCAGGCCATTATGCACTTCATAGACGCCGGTCACAGGCAGCTCGACCCAGCCCGTTGCAAGCAGGTGCCGATCCAGACGTTCCAGGAACACGAGAGGGCCGACAGCTGCCTCACGGATGATGACCAATCTGTTTTCAAGGGTCGGTGCGAAGAAGGGTTCTAGAATGCTCCGGATGCCCGCGGGGCCGCGAACACTCGACATCGGGATATTGGTGTACTCACAGTCGTCCGAAACGTATTTCAGGGCCGTGTCGTAATCCTTGACCTCCATTGCAGCGTTGAAGGCCTTCACGATTTCGATGGGCGTTTTCGTCATGGCGTTTTCCTTGTTGGTTTGTGCTGCTGTTGTGCATGAAGCGGTCGCACCAACCATGATCAGGCTGGCGCCGAGCACGAACTGCCGGCGATTGCGCCGTGCTTCCACATAATTGCCGTCTCTAAGATCTTCTTCGTCCATCTAGGCCGACCTTCCTTTGAGCGCGCCGCTCCCAAGAATGGCGACCAAGTAGGTTACGATGAGACCTGCATTGGGAATGACATTCAGTCCGAAGCCGGTCGCCACCGAGAGTGAGCTGTCAGTCACAAACCAGGTAACGACGCCAGCAGTCAGCCCGATCCAGATCGGCCTCGCGCGATCTCCGAGCGAATAGGCGACGCGTATCATCAGGAACATTGTCACGGCCCACCCGATGGAGACGCACCCCATCACCGCGAGCGTAAACCGCATGGCAGGGTCAAACGTGAGATCGCCGGGCCCCTGCAGGCCCTGGTAGATCAGGCTGACCGGGCCGCTCGTCGCCTCGAACGCGCCCCCCGCCAGCACCAGGCCGAAGATTGCCACGCCGACGCTCCAGACAAGCAGCCAGTTGCGCCAGAAGGTCGACATGCTGGATCTCCCTGATCAATCGAACGAAGGATATAGGATCGATCAGGGGCCAACAATTACCTTGGAGGTAAGTGTATCGCTCCCCGCGTTCGGATAGGCTTGCCCATGACCGATTTTCCCGATGCCCTGAAAGTCTGGCGCCGAACCCGACGGTTCAGCCAGCTGGATCTGGCGGCCGAAGCCAATGTCTCCGCACGACATATAGCCTTCCTTGAAACCGGCCGCGCGCGTCCCAGTCCGGCAATGATTGGCCGATTGGGGGAGGCGCTCCAGATTCCTTTGGCCGCCCGCAACCAGCTGCTGACGCTCGCCGGCTTTGCCACGCGCTATCCAGCGCGTCAGTGGGACGCCAGCGAGATGGCGCCCATACGCGCCGCGCTGGAACATACGCTCGAGCATCACGCCCCTTACCCGGGCATTGCGATTGACCGGATGTGGACGGTTGTTCGCCTCAACCGTCCCGCACAGCTTCTGTTCGGACAGCTCGGGATGGTGGAAGGAAGCAGCATGCTGGACCTCATGGCGTCAGACGCGCTGCCGCCACTGATCGAGAACTGGCCCGACGTCGCCCATCACGCGGCGCAGAGGCTTCGTACGGAGAGTGCCGCCCAAGGTGGAGTAGCAAAACTTGATCGACTGGCCGAGAAGCTCGCGGCCGTTCCCGGTGGGAGCGGGAAACCCATCGGGCCTGTCACGCCAACCATCTATCGGACGGGGTCAATGCGTCTGTCACTCTTTGCGATCATCGCTCAGTTTGGAACGCCGGAGGATCTGGCGCTCGACGATCTGAAGATTGAGCTGTTCTTTCCAGCTGACTCAGAAACAGAGCAGGCACTGCGCGCAATGTCGGCGGAGCCCTGAGTTGGGACCTATCTGTCTCATGCGTCGCATGGGCGAGCCGCCAACAGGAATTGCGCGTCCTGCGTCGTTGGCGGACGGTTACAAGCGGTCGACGAGCAACGTCCTAGCGGAGGGATAACCAATGCCGATCGAAGCCAAACGCACGCCGGACCAGCGTTTCGAGAATCTGCCAGGGTACGCGTTCGCGCCGCACTATATCGACACGCTCTCTGGCTATGAGGGGCTGCGCGTTCACTACCTCGACGAGGGGCCGAAGGATGCGCGCAGGACTTTCCTCTGCCTGCATGGCCAGCCCAGTTGGGCTTATCTTTATCGCAAGATGATTCCAGTCTTCGTCCGCAGCGGCGCGCGCGTGATTGCGCCAGACTGGCTCGGGTTTGGCCGATCCGACAAGCCAGTCGACGACGCAACCTACACGTTCAACTTTCATCGCAAGATGATGCTGGCCTTCATCCGCGCCCTCGACCTGAAAAACATCACGCTGGTCGTACAGGACTGGGGCGGTTTGCTGGGGCTCACACTTCCGATGGATATGCCGGAACGGTTTGAGCGTCTCCTGGTCATGAATACGACCCTGGCCGTCGGCGAGTCGCCCGGACCGGGATTTGACGCCTGGAAGGCGTTCAATCGCAGTCAGTCCGACATGGACATCGCAGCGCTCATGTCGCGGGCCAGCCCGATCCTCACTCCGGAAGAATGCGCCGCCTACGCCGCGCCCTATCCTGACAGGAGTTACAAGGCCGGCGTACGCCGCTTTCCAGAACTCGTGATGGTTTCGCCGGACATGGAGGGTGTCGATATCTCACGACAAGCGGCGCGCTGGTGGTCAACTGAGTGGACGGGACAAAGCTTCATGGCGATCGGCGAAGCAGATCCGGTTCTTGGTGTTCCGACAATGATGGCGCTGCGCGAGCAGATCGCAAATTGCCCCGAACCGATGCTGATCAAGGAAGCCGGGCATTTTGCGCAGGAATGGGGTGAACCCATCGCCAATGCAGCGCTGGCCGCATTTGGCAATGACTGACGAAGCGAGGCTGCTTGATACCTCCTTGTCGGCAATTGGTCGATGACGCACGACGGTCAGGTCCTTGGTTCAGGTTGTTGGTGTTGCAACCCAACCCTAACGGCGATTTCCGATAACGCCCCAGCCTAGGGGCTGGCGCGCGCAGACTCTTGCGGTCCGCGCGCCGCCCCTCGCTAAACACCTACGCCACTTCCGGGGCACGATCGCAAACTGCGCCGCTGACAGAATCCTGAAGCTAGTTTGGCGGGCATTTGGGTTGTGCGGCCAACAATTGCTGCCGGTGATAGCTCAGATTTTCGCCGGTCGGCGCGGGCTGTGGTCGATCACCGGAAAGCCCCCGCCACAATGCTGCGTTGAACGCGTCGGTGTCGAGCTTGTCCTCGCTTCGGAAGTCCTGGCCTCGCATCGCTGCCTCCCAGTATGCAGCGTCGTGCATGCCAGGGCAGGGTGCAAGCGAAGCTTCCCTCTTGGGGCCGACAGGCAGAGGCAGCTGCGTTGTTCTCAGGACATCTGGAACGATGGCGTCATATCGCCAGTCAGGCTGGTTGAGGTCAAATGCATCCGCCATCGGCATGGCCAGGGCATCATTCAGGCCCAGCGGTTTCAGCCCGAGCACGTCTTCCATGGTGCGCATCATGCTGACGGTCGTGTAACGGGAGGATACAACTGCCGAATGTTTCACATACGGCCCGACGACGTAGGCAATGCTGCGGCGGGCATCGATGTGGTCGGCGCCGTTCTGGGCGTCGTCCTCGATCACGAACACCAGTGTCGAACTCGCGAACGGGCTCGCTGCGATCTTCTGCATGATCAGGCCCAGACTGTAGTCATTGTCGGCCATCTGGGTCTGCACGGTGTTGACGCCGTCAACAGCTCGGCCGAAGTCGCCGAAATGATCGTGCGAGATACGCAGCAGCGTCAATGACGGCATCGATCCGGACACGACCTGCTGATCAAATTCCCGCTCCCATTCCTTGACCCGCCAATAGTCCGGCAGCGCCTGGTCGAAGCCGCGGAAATAGGGATCGCTGACAGGGGCCAGCGACGCGCTGGCGCTGACGAAGGCAATGCGCCCGTCCTTGAACGGATCGCGCATCAGGGGGATGGCTTTGGGGTCGCTCGGATCATAAGCGCCTTCGCTCATGAAGCCGTAGTTGCGAACCGAGAGCCCAGCCCTCAGCGCCTGGTCCCAGAGAAAGCCCGCTCCGGGCTGGTCATCATCATCGCCATCGGGGGAGGTGAGGTGGGCTTTTCCTGGCATCAGATCCGGATCGTCGCCAACCTTGCCATTGACCTTTCCGCGTTCGCCATTGGGCAAGGCAACGTTGACATCGCGGTCAGTGCCTTCCGCCTCATAGGACAATCCCCGGCCGGCGTAGTTCACTGCGGCGGTTCGTTCCATGAGATCGGTGGCGCGCGCCGCGGTCGACCAGTTCCACCCCGTACTGGATTGCTCACCGCTGTCGTAGAAATTATCGAACGTGACGAAGTTGAGAGCGAGGGCGTGATGGTTGGGCGTCATGGAGCGCCCAAGAATGGCGAGCGAGGGGTCTCCATTGCCGACTTCGAGATCGCCGAGAACCTGATCATACGTGCGGTTCTCTTTGACGATATAGACGACGTGCTTGATCTTGCCGCGAAGCGCCGCCATCACCTGGTCCGCCTGCGCCCGTGCCGGGCGGTCACCGGCGCCGATATTGTCGGCGACTTGCAGCGTCAGGCTGGCAAGCTCGTCGACCGTCGGGGTCGGAAGCGAGAGAAGGCCACCTTTCTCGAGTTGGAAGATGTACTGGTTTGCCGAACCGCAAGCCGACGACTGAGCCTGGACCATGGCCTGCCGCGGGCCGCAGCCCATGGGATTGGGGCCCGGCGGACCTTTGCGATTGGCGACATAAATGCGTTTGCCGTCTTTGCGTGTTGCGACGGCGCTCGGATACCAGCCGGTTGGAACAAGGCCGACCACGGTGGCGTCTTTTGCAGTTGGCGTAACAATCGCCAGTGCATTGATGCCGCCGAACGTCACCAACAGTGTCTTGCCATCGGGCCCGAAGGCGAGACTGCTTGGATTGACGCCTTTACCACGCACCACATCTCCCAGCGTCGCAGGAAGGCCGAGGCGAGGCTCAGCAACCAAGGCTCCCGTGCGCGTGTCGAGCATCGCCAACCGATCGTCATTATCCTCGACCGCGTAGAGACGGCCGGCCTTGGCGTCGAGCAACAACGATGTCGGTTCGCCGATTGTCCTGGCGCGTGAATCGACTGCAATTGCCTTGTCGGAAATCTTGAGCCTGATGATCTCGCGATCACGCGGCGCTGAGACATAAGCGATGTCGTCGCTCTGCCAGACAACGGCGACCGGAAACTCACCGCCAGGAACGCCCGATTGACGGGGGTCGATCTTGCCGGGCCGGAGGTCCTGTTCCGCGATCACTCGCCGCGTCTTGAGATCGATGAGGCTCACCGAGTCATTGTAGTAGTTGGTAACGAGAAGGCGCTTGCCCGAAGGACTGACCGAGACGCCGCCAGCTTGCGGTTTGACGTCGGCGCCCAGGCCCGCTGCATGCCCCAACGAGATGGGCTTGCCAGACGCAAGGAAGATCGATTTGTGCTTCTCGAAGGCCTGCACTGTGTCGTCAACACCGCCCCCGACATAGAAAGCCTTCCCGTCCGGCCGCCAGCTCACACCGCCAAAGGCGTTCGGAATTTTTAGCGTCTGCCGCCGTCGCGGCGTCGCGCCCGAGATATCGTAGAGAAGAATGTATTGCTGGGAGACAACGGGATCCCGCTTGCTGTCCGGGCCGTTGAACACGTTGTAGCCACTGGTCAGCATCAGCATAGTCTTGCCGTCGGGGCTGAGGCTCAGGGCAGCCGCGCCATCCGCCACGAAACTGTCCGCCTTCGCGCCCGTGCTCAGCGGCAGAAGGACGGACCCCTTGGCTGCGGTCGGGGTAATGAACTGGCCGGTTGCGATGGGTTGACCGATTGCAGGCGCTTGCGCTGTCGCGTTCGATAGCGAGGCAAGGAAAATCCCGATGGCGCAGCACCCTGATATCCAGCTGCGCAGATACGGCTTGTACCCTTTGGTTGAATGGAAATCCCGCATGCCCACATCAGTAATCATGGCTGTCTCCGCAGACTATCTGTTGGTATCTAGCTCGAACGACATACAGATGACAGCGCCAGTGAAGCGCCTTTGGCCAAGCGTGAGCAGCGGGCAGGGATCTCCAACAACTGCAGTCAACCCGCTTTGGGTGTGAATCGGAGCGAGGTCACCGTGCCGATAGGCAGACTACAATCTTGATTCCAAGGAAAACGGAGGGGTCATTTGCTGGCGCCGAATTGCAGTCCCCGTGCTGATCGGGCGCGTCATCGCCTAATGCCAGACATTCGCCTATGCCTTCGCGTTCTGTCACGCCTTACTCAGAAAGCGAAGCGGACAGCGACCCGCCTCTTAGGTGGCCACGGCAACCTGTGAGCATATCAGGGGTCGGGACGCGTAAAGGCGCGCTACGAGATTGATTTGTCATAGGGCGGAGGCGGCATCCCTCGACGCCCGTTCACAGGCAAACAGGACCAGCGGCGTTCATCGAGGCATCGCGTGTGCAACAACGTTCATCACTGGTCCCAGTTTGCTCTTGA
>CANJXY010000180.1 GCA_947478925.1 Hyphomonadaceae bacterium
GGCGTCGCCGTCGAAGTGGACGCCGTCGTCGAATTCGCCTGATCGCCATGGCGCTGACGCGCATCGACCTGGTCCGCTACGCCTACGCCCATCGCGGGCTTTGGGGCGAAGGCGTGCCGGAAAACTCCGTTCCCGCCTTCCGCGCCGCTTCGGTGGCGGGTCTCGGCTGCGAACTCGACGTCCGCATGACGCGCGATGGCGAACTGATAGTCTTCCACGACGCGACGCTCGAGCGCATGTGCAACTCGCCCAAGGCGGTTGCCGAAATCAACTTCGTCGAGCTGCGTGGCTTACGCCTGCCAGATGGTTCGCGCATCCCCACGCTCCGGGAGGCGCTGGAGGCGATGGCCGGCCTGCCGACCTTGGTCGAGGTCAAGATTGATCCGCCCAACCGGCGCATCCTTCCCCTCATCATTGAATACATGAACCAGTCTCCCGCCCCGGCCACCTTGATGAGCTTCGACGAACCCAGCGTCTGGCGCATGACGACGCTCATGCCGGAGCGCCAGATCGGTCAGCTGATTGAACCGCTGTCTGACCTCGGGCCCGAAGGCGTGGCCCAGAAAGCCAAGCGCGCCCGCGATTTCGATTGCGCCTATATCGCGCCGCACTGCTCTTCGCTTGCAGCCGCGCGCGACCCCGGCCCGCTCATAACCTGGACAGTCCGCACCGAGCGGGACCTCTCAATTGCCCGCAGGTACGGCGCCGCGCCTATATTCGAGGGGCTGGACCCGGCCCTCGCAATCCCAGGCGGAACACCGATATAGTCTGGCGGGCCCAATACCGAGGAATGATTTGGCGGACGACGCAGCGGACAGGATCGAACTTTCACTCTCCGTCGCGGATGCGATGGGCGACGTCGAACGTTCGGCCTGGAATGCCGTCGCGAACCCGCCTGGCGAACGCTACGATCCTTTCCTCGACTGGGATTTTCTCGAAGCCGCCGAGTCCTCGGGTTGCGCAGAACCTTCGACCGGCTGGACCCCGCACCACCTGCTGGCGCACGACCAATCCGGAAAACTCGTCGGCGGCGCTCCGCTCTATCTGAAAACCCACTCGCGCGGCGAGTTCGTTTTCGACCATGGCTGGGCCGACGCCCTGCACCGCGCCGGCGGTCGCTACTATCCAAAGCTCCTCTGCGCCGTTCCCTTCACCCCCGTCACCGGCCGCCGCCTGCTCGCGGCCGGACCACACGCCACCGCCGTCCGCAGTGCGCTCGCTGGGTCGGTCGTGGAAGTCGGCAAGCAACTTCGCGCCTCGTCCGCCCACTTCAACTTCCTCGATGAACAGACATGGCAGGACCTCGGCACCCAAGGCCTGCTCCTGCGCGAGGACCAGCAGTTTCACTGGATCAATCGCGGATATAAGACGTTCGACGATTTCCTCGGCGCACTCTCCTCCCGCAAACGCAAGACGCTCCGGCGCGAACGCCGCGACGCGCAGGAAGGCATCGAGATCACCCGCGTCTCGGGAGACGAGATATGCGAACATCACTGGGACGCGTTCTTCCGCTTCTACATGGACACAGGCGGCCGCAAGTGGGGCTCGCCCTACTTGAACCGCGATTTCTTTTCGCTCCTGCACGATCGCATGGCCGACAAATGCCTGCTGATCCTCGCCATGGATGGGGGGGAGCCGATCGCCGGCGCGCTCAACATGATCGGATCCGACACGCTTTACGGCCGCTACTGGGGCCGCACGGTCGAACGGCCCTTCCTGCATTTCGAGATCTGCTATTATCAGGCAATCGACTTCGCCATCGAGCGCGGCCTGGCCTGCGTCGAAGCCGGCGCGCAGGGCGAGCACAAGCTGGCGCGCGGTTACGAACCACGCCTCACCCGCTCCGCGCACTGGATCGCTCACAGCGGTTTGCGCCGCGCCGTCGCGGACTATCTCGACAGCGAGCGCGCGGCGGTTGAAGAAGGTATCGACGCGTTGCAGGCCTATTCGCCCTTTCGGAAGGGCGAATTGCAGCAACCAGAGGATCACGAAGAGGAGGGGTTCTGATGAGCCTTGCTGGCGACTATGACGGCAACAACATCTTCGCGAAAATCCTGCGCGGCGAAGCGCCATGCGTAAAACTCTTCGAGGATGAGCATGTCCTCGCTTTCATGGACATTTTTCCGCAATCGCAGGGTCACTGCCTCGTGATCCCGAAGAACACCACCGCTCGCAACCTGCTGGAATTCCCGGCCGACCGCCTCGGAACCTATTTCGCCTCGGTCCAGAAACTCGCCACGGCCGTGACAAAGGCCTTCAACTGCGATGGCGTCATCGTCACCCAGTTCAACGGCGCACCGGCCGGGCAGACCGTGTTCCATCTCCACGTCCACATCATACCCCGCTACGCCAACCTGCCCCTCCAGCCGCACCACGGCGGCAAACCAGCCGACCTCGACGTTCTGCGCGAACAGGCTGCGCGCATCGCAGCTGCGCTTTAGAGCCGCAACGCGCCATATTCAGGCAATTGACGCAATGACGAAAGAAGCGCCTCTACACACTCCGTCGTGACGGAACCCGTTGGGTCAGCAGGCGTTCGCTTTTCCGGGAACGGACGCGCGTGACAAACAGGTAAAAAATCATGGGTTTTGATTCAACGACGGCAATCGTACGCGCGCTGCAACCCGCCATCGTTGAAACCACTCGCCCCAAGCTGCGCCGGGCCGCCATGATAGGGAACTTCCCGCCCCGCAAATGCGGCATCGCGACCTTCACGCGCGACACATTCGAGAGTCTTCGCGCCGCCCTGCCCCGCACCGAGTGGAAGCTTGTCGTCATGGAAGACAGGGGCGGAGACCACGCCTACCCGCCTCAGGTGACCCATGTCGTTCGGCAGGACGACATCACCGCCTATCAAAAGACCGCCGACGACCTTAATGGTTCCGGGGTGGAGGTTGTGTTCCTGCAGCATGAATTCGGCATCTTTGGCGGCGGGTCCGGCGGGCATATCCTGACGTTGCTTCGGCGGCTTCAGATGCCTGTGGTGACGACCCTGCATACGGTGCTGCAGAACCCGAGCGCGGAACAAAAGCGCGTGCTCGACGAGATCCTGTGCATCTCCTCCGCCGTCATCGTCATGACTGAATTGGGTGCCGACATTCTCGAGCGCGTCCACGGCGCAGGGCCCACCAAGGTTCATGTCATTCCGCATGGCGCACCGGAGCGCCCGTTCTCAGCGACCGATCCGTTCAAGGCGCCGCTGGGCCTTGCGGGCAACAAGGTCATCATGACGTTCGGCCTGCTCTCGCCGAACAAGGGTCTTGAAACGATCATTCGCGGCCTCCCGGCCATTCTCGATCGCCATCCGGACGCCGTGTATGTGATTGTCGGTGCGACCCACCCTCATCTTGAGAAACACGAGGGGGAGGCTTACCGCGACCGCTTAGTTGAACTCGCGCGCACGCTTGGCGTCTTTGACCATCTGCGCTTCATCAACCGGTTCGTCGGCGATGCAGAGCTCGTCGACCTGCTTCAGGCCGCTGATCTTTATGTGACGCCCTACCTCACCGAAGCGCAGATCACCTCCGGCACGCTCGCCTACGCGATCGCCCTCGGCAAACCCGTGATCTCGACACCTTACTGGCACGCGAAGGAAGCACTGGCCGATGGCGTCGGCGTGATCTGCCCGTTTGCCGACACCCGCGCCTTCACGCGCGAGATAATAGACCTGCTATCCGACGATGCGCGGCGCGATACGATGGCGCGTCGTGCCTATGACGCGGGCGAACCCTCGCGCTGGCGCAAGGTTGCACAGGAAACCACCGGCCTCGCCCTCGCCTGTCTGGCGTCGCACGAACGACGCAAGGAAGAAGCGTTCCGCCCCCTCGCCCGCCCCAAGCTTGACGGCCTGCTGCGCATGGCGGACGATTGTGGCGTGATGCAGCACTCGCGCTTCGGCGCGCCGGATCGTCGCCACGGCTATTGCACCGACGACAATGCGCGCGCGCTTAGCTTCCTCGCCTGGCTTGCCGCCGAGGCGCCACTCGATGCAGCGTCGCAAAAACTTGGCTTGTCCTGCGCGGCATTCGTCAGTCACGCGTGGTGCCCAGACACTGGACGCTTCCGCAACTTCATGAGTTTTGACCGGCGCTGGCTCGACGATGGCGGTTCGGATGATTGCTGCGCGCGTGCGCTCGAGGCGCTTTGTCTCGTTGCGCGTCATTGGCCACAGACCGATCTCCGTGACTGGGCTGCAGATCTTGCCCGCGAGGTCATCAAGCATATAGGTGCCTGGAATTCCCTGCGTTCGCGAGCTTTGGTGATCAAATCCCTCGTCGCGGCCGAAAACGCCGTCGTCGGCGATTCAGAAGTCCGCGAACTCGTCAGCAAAGCCGCGAGCGAGTTATTGCGCTCCGCTCAGGATGGCGCCGCCACACATGGATGGTTCGAAGCAAGCCTGTCATATGACAACGCCAGACTTCCCGAGGCGCTTATCCTTGCTGGCGAGCGCCTTCAGGATCCGGACATGCTGTCATCCGGGATAGACATGCTTGAGCGCTTGATGAAACTTCAGCTCACGACGCATGGCTGTTTTGCACCGATCGCGACGAGCTCTTTCGCCGAAACCCGCGCAGATCACGCGCACTTTGATCAGCAACCAATCGAAGCGTTGGCAACTATTGATGCATGCCTCGCGGGTTGGCGCGCCACGGGCGCAACGCAGTATGCGCATGCGGCGCGCCAGACGTTTGAATGGTTTGGCGGTCGCAATGTCCATGGCGTGCCGCTCGCTCGGCCGTCAGATGGCATATGCAGCGACGGGTTGACCGTTGATGGACTGAATCGCAACCATGGCGCGGAATCGATCCTGAGCTACCTTCTCGCCGCTGCATCAGTGAGGCGCGGCCTATTCGGCCTCTCCACCGGCGGGAACTGAGTCAGGTCGCTCACTTGCACGACAGCGAGACGACGACCATGGACATCCGCAATTTCGATACAAAGTTGACCGCTGACGCGTCGCACGTCGTGTTGCGACCCTTCACCATATCGAACGAGCCACGGCGCTCAGCACTTGGCATGATGACGCGCGCTGAGCGTATCGCACACACCGTTATGGCATTGAGTGAAGACGAATGCGCCGCCTACCTTGATCGCGTCGACGGAGATTTTTCGGGGCGCCACTGGCAAACGCACGCAATTTTCCTGGACCGGTTCAACCAGGTGCGCGGCATGATTGGCAACCTGCAAAACGTCGGGGATAACCGGGCAAAACTGATAGGCGCATTCTTCAGTCACGAGTATTCATATTCGGCCGCCGCTGTGATGAATCCATCCATCGTGCCTCACCCCGATCAAACCGGCGTTCGCGACGGCGCCGTACGATTTGTGCTGTCCTTGCGCACGGTTGGAGAGGGTCACATCTCGTCCATCTCGTTCCGTGAAGGCGTCGTCATGCCAAATGGCGATTTTTCGCTGTGGCCGGAACCGCCTTTCGCTATAGCGGCCGCGCCACTGGATCATGACGGCGAAGGCGGCCCTGTGACCGTGCGGCGGCACGAGTCGTCTTCGCTGTCTGGCTTGGTGATCTTTCCTATCACCCGCGCGCAAAGCAATGGCCTTGAAGACTTACGCCTGGTCCATTTTACAGAAGACGATGGCTCGAAGCATTACTACGGAACTTATACAGCCTTCTCAGGCCGCGAGATCGGCTGTGAGATGCTGACGACGGAACGCTTTCAGAGATTTCAGTTGACGCCGATGCGCGGCGCCGCGGCCCAGCACAAGGGCCTCGCCTTGTTCCCGCGCAAGCTGGACGGGCGATACGCCGCCATCGGCCGCCTTGACCACGAGTCGATCTTTTTCATGCAGTCTGACGATCGATTTGTCTGGAACTTCGGTAAGCAGATCATGGGCCCAAAGTATCTCTGGGAATTGGTGCAAATGGGCAATTGCGGTTCGCCCATCGAACTCGACGAAGGCTGGCTCCTGCTGACCCACGGTGTCGGCGCCATGCGTCAGTATTCGATCGGCGCCGCCCTGCTCGACAAGAAAGACCCGTCCCGGCTTCTCGCCCGCTCTACCGAACCCTTCCTCACGCCCGTCGATGAGACGCGCGAAGGGTACGTCCCCAACGTTGTGTATACATGCGGCGCAATGAAGGTCGGCGAGCGGTTGTTTGTGCCGTACGGCGTCGCGGATTCGTCAATTCGCTTTGTCTCAGTGAAGATCAGCGACCTCCTGAAGTCGCTAAGCTAGCTGGGACAGGCGTTTACTCTGCCGCCCGCGCGCGAATCTGCTCGAGCGTGATTTTGCCGCGCACCAGCAGGCTGTAATCATCAGCCAGCGTGCCGGTGATGTTGCCCGGCTTGTAGCGATGCCCCGCCATCTCCGCCACCGGGGTCACTTCCGCCGCCGATCCGGTGATGAAGCATTCGGAGAAGGTGGACAGCTCTTCCGGCGTGATGTGCCGCTCGATGACCTCGAAACCCCGCGCACGCGCAAGCTCGATGACCGTCTGCCGGGTCAGCCCGTTGAGGAAGCAATCTGGCGTCGGCGTGTGGATCGCGCCATCGCGGATCAGGAACACGTTGGCCCCGGTCAGCTCCGCCACATAGCCGCGATAATCCAGCATCAGAGCGTCTGAGAAGCCCTCAGCCTCCGCTTTGTGCTTGGACATGGTGCAGATCATGTACAGCCCGGCCGCTTTGGCCGCCGACGGGATCGTGTCCGGCGACGGGCGCTTCCAGTCCGACATCGTGACCCGGATACCTTTGTTCTTGTCCGCGAAGTAGTTGCCCCATTCCCACACCGCGATGCAGGTGCGGATCGAGGCGGACTGGGCTGCAACGCCCATCATCTCCGAGCCACGCCACGAGAATGCGCGGATATAGCAGTTCTCCAGCCCATTCTTGTCCATAAGCTCAAGCTTGACGGCATCCAGCTCTGCCACCGGAACGGGGCATTTATAGCCCACCAGTTCCGCCGACTTGTGCAGACGCCGGGAATGGTCCGTCGACCGGAACACTTTGCCCTCATAAGCCCGTTCGCCCTCGAACACGCAGGAGCCGTAATGGAGGCTGTGCGTCAGTACGTGTATCTTGGCGTCCCGCCAGGGCGTCATCACACCGTCCAGCCAGATCCAGCCGTCACGGTCGTCATACGGGACAAAATTTGCGGAAGGGGCAGCCATTTCTATCGTCCTTGCGGGATGCCGAGCCTATGGGAGTGGCTTGAGTTTCGCGTCCTGCTCTTTCATTGTCCGGTCGTGGCCATGCCTGTCAACCGACCCCATTCCGCGCAAATTGCGCCC
>CANJXY010000181.1 GCA_947478925.1 Hyphomonadaceae bacterium
GCTCCGCGACCGTTCCAGTAATGGATACAGGCGAGGCGCCGTCATTGATCGCAACGACGACACCCGTTGGCGCGCTGGTGACGACCTCGGCATTGCCCTTGGCATCCCGATAGGCGGCGATGACCGTGAGAGCCGAACCGATGTCCGCAACTGTGAGCGTGTGTGCGTTGGTTGTCGCGCCAAGGATCGCCTGCCCATCGCGATACCATTGGAATGACGGGGCGGTGCCGTTGCCGTCCGGATCGGCGCCGAGAACAGCTACCAGCACACCATGCTCCGCCGCAACGCCGGTGACGGACAGAAGCGCAGCACCGGTGTTTACCGTCGCTGCGGAGGCGGCAACCGTCACCGTGATCGTGGCGTCAGATACGCCGCCCATGCCATCGGACGCCGTGTAGGTGAAGCTGGTTGTTCCGAAGAAGGAGGCGTTTGGCTTGAACAGGAGCGCGCCATTTGACAGGAGCGTAACCACGCCATCTGCAACAGTCACCGCGTTTGCGCCGAGCGCCGCACCATTGATCTTCGAGATGGCGAGCGTTTGCCCTCCGTCGGGATCCGTATCGTTGGCCAACGCCTTGATGACAACCGCCCCGCCCTGAAGGACAGAAGCTGCGTCGTCAGCCGCGGTCGGCGCATGGTTCGCGTTGGGTACGACAAGAGACGCCCCAGGTCTTGACTGTCCACTCGACAGTACTGCGAAAACATCCGCTACGCTGATGCGGCGGTCGGCGAACTGCAGGAACTCCGTGTTCGTAACCGTCTGGACATCGAGCCCGTTCGTCAGGGAGAGCGAATTGCCCGTTCGCGAGAAGGTGAAGGCAGCGAGGGAGCCCTCGAGCACGGCAGTGTCGATGCCGAGGCCGCCATCATAGGAATTGCTGCCGTCGCGACCAGACAGGACGTTGTCATTGTCATCACCGACGAGCGTGTCGTTGCCCAGGCCGCCGGTGGCGTTTTCGACGTCGGCCGTGAAGACAAATATTGCCTTGCCGGCTGCATCGGTTGTCATCTGGCCGATGACATCCTCGAGGACGAACGCGCCGGTATTCGCACGGTCGCTGGTGACGATCCCGCTGCCAAGGTTGATGTTGAACGAACCGACCTCGCCTTCGAACGAGATTGTGTCGTTGCCCGCGCCACCTGAAATCACGTCGGCGCCTGTATTCGTTGCAATCAGGGCCGCGCTGACGCCGGCCGCAGCCAGGCTGGCGTCGAGGTCCGCATTGAACGGCTCTGCCGGCCCGCTGAGGCCGCCCCACAGGAGGTCATCGCCGTCTTCGCCGAAGAGCTGGTCCTGACCGCCGGCGCCGATGATCGCATCGTTACCCTTGCCGCCGTAACCAATGTCTGCATCTGCGCCCATTGTGATGAAATCATCACCAAGACCGCCGTAAAGCGTGTCGTTTCGGTTGCGGCCATCGATCGCATCATCACCCACCGTGCCGGCGACCACGTTGGCCAGCGCGCCAAGGCGCGGCCCGATCAGTTCGACACCAGACTGACGGTTGTCGAGATACTGGACCGAGACATTGGCCCCATTGGCAAAGCCCACAATCATGCGGCCGTCGTCGATGCCAGATGCAGAATGTGCGAAGGGGACACCGGAGTTTGGATCGCCCACGGCGATCTGGTGGCCAACGGATGCGCCTGCCATGTCAAAGCGCTGACCGGTGACACCTGAAGTCGTTTCCCACGAGACGAAGAAGCCTGCCTCGAGCCCGGCGGTGGTCACCCCGGTTGGCGCAACCTGGAAGGCGACGCCGGCCGGCAAGCCGGTTGCGAAGGTGATGACCGGAGATGGCGTCCAGGTGGAGCCCCCTCCGGAGTAGATGACGCCACGGATGATGATGCCGCCGGCGCCGTCTGCAGCGCCCCAGAAGACGCCGAACGAACCATTCTGCTGTGAGACGGTGATTGCGCTTTGCCCCGGCGCAGCGGCGCCAAGCGTGTTGCCGAACGGCAGCGTCAGTTCGGAGTAGGTCGTCACGCCAGTTGCAACGACGTTTACGCCGCCATTGCCTCGGGTCTCCCGATCGCCTGTCTGGTTAACGGCCGGCAGATAAACTCTCAGATGAACGTTCTCGTCCGTGCCGATGTAGCTGACGACCAGCTGGCCGTCGTGGAGGCTTCCCATCGAGAGGCTGCGGCCCTGAACAACATGCGCGGTTGAGGGAACCGCATTTGCAGCAAACAGACCCTTGTCCGTGATCGCGATCGGCGCGTTATCGTCCGCGGTGCCGCGCAGGCCGTCGAGACCAAGCGAGGTCGGGGCGGTTTCCGAGCCCACGCCGAACGTTGCTGCCGTAGCCGGGATCAGATTGCCGAACGCGTCGGTCGCCAGCTGGCCCTGTCCGTTGGCATCGAGGATCGGCAGACCTGCCGCATTCACGAGCACATCATAGACGGGGATCTCGTAGCGCGCGACCAGGAGCGCGCCGTAGGCGTCGCCGGAGGTCGTATCCAACCCGCCGTTCTGCACCACGTAGCCGACGTGGAAACCGATCTCCATCGTATCGTTGGCAGCGTTGACGATTTCATAGCCCTGGACGACAGGATCTACGGCGACGCCGGCCCCATCTGAGCCGACGACCACGATTTCACCACCTGGTATGCCCGGACCGGGCACGGCCAAAGCGGGATCGAGGACGACGTGTGTATTGGTGCTGGCGAAGGCGAGGTGGATTGAACTGTCGCCCGCATTGGCGGATTCCCAGACTGCAGTCATGCCGAGACCACCGGTCATCGCGACGTCGATGTCGGCGACCGAGTTACCGGCAAACTGGCCGCTGGTGAGCTGGGTGTTCGCACCCAGGAAAACGGGGTCCGGACGGCCGGTGACGTCGTAGGAAATCGCCCAGACCTGGTTGCCATCACGCGTCCAGGCAAGGCCGGCGCCGTCCTGGAGGTTCGTGACGGCAATGCCGCCACGCGCATCAGCTGCGGTGGCCGGGGTAGGATCGGCGTCGACCGTAACCTGCTTGTACACGCTCGTGTCGTCGAGGCTCCAGGCGACGGGTGTTCCATCATAGCCAGGATCGCGCGGCGGCGGATTGGCGGGACTCGCCAGACGGATCGTCTTCGCCCCCAGGCCATTGTTGTCGAGATCGAGGAAGCGTAGGTTTTCAATGCTGTAGAGATTGTCCACGCCATCATGGGTCAGCGGATTGCCGTTGGCGTCGCTCGTCGGCCGCAGATCGATGACCTCATAGCTGCCATCCCCGTTGAGGGAGATGGAGTAGTCCTGCAGACGGCCCGTGAAGACGGCCGTGTCATTGCCCTCGCCGCCGTCAATGATCTCGGGAAGGCCACCGGCCCCCTGGATCCCCGGCCCGCCCTCGATCACATCATCGCCCATGCCGGCATAAATATAGTCGGTGAGTCCATCGATGTTCGAGATGTCGCCGCGAATGTTGTCATTGCCGTTAGTGCCGACCAGCACGTCGCGGCGCGCCCGCACGGCTCCTCCGGGCGCGACGAAGTCGCCGATGATGGGATCGGGGTTCACGGCATCGCGTGTATCGACAATGCGGCCCACGACATCCGCACCATCCGTGTAACCGAGGTTGTTGTCCTGGTAGACGGCGATGAAGCGATCTCCAAGAAGTCCAGCGATGGCGCCGCCTGACTGATTGCCGGCCGTCTCTGCGTTTACAGTGATCGCATCACCTTCCGCAGTCATGCTCATGGCGACACCGGTCGCGGGATCCAGCAAGACACGGATGTGCTGCGCCATCAGATCATCGCCCTTGGCGACGGTTGTCATATTCCAGGAGAGGACGACATCATTGCTGTTCTCGCCACTGAGACCGGTTGCCTGGAAGTTGGAACTGGCGGGGTTGAAACCGGCAGGCAGCTGCTTGAGGACGAATGGCGCGGCCGGAGCACCGAAGCCAAAGCCCTGTCCATTGAGCCCCGTGCCGGCCGACGACAGCATTGTCCCCATGGCGGTATAGCCAGACGGGCTCGTGGCGTCGGGCGTTATCCAGACGATCGCGAAGTTGACCGCGCCCGCAGAAACGATGTGGGCAGTGGTGCCAGCAGCGACAGAGAAGGCACCGGAGATATTGTCAGCGTTCGGGAACGAGATCAGTTGCCCGAGGTCGTCATAGCCTCGGAACACGACCTTCTCGCCGCCGGCGCCATTGGACGCGATAAAGACGATGCCCATCTCGAATGTGTGCAACGACGAGGTGGACGGGTTGCGGCCAAACATGCCCCCGATGCCGTTGGCGTCCTCGTCGCCAACCCAGACGGCGGCGTCCATGGTGTTGTGAATGTTGTTAAGTCCGGCGATGCCATCGAGGCCGCCTGCGACTGGCGCGCCGGGGTTGCCCACGGCATCGAACGGCGCTTCGAAGCGCTGCAGCATGATGCGGCCGTAGCCGGCAGGCTGCGTACCGTCGGCGCCATTGAGACGGGTCGACACCCAGACGACGTTGTAGCCCTCGTTCATGCCGACGGGCAGGACCGAGCCCCCAACCGGGCTGGCAAGCGTACGGTCGAGGAAGGAGCCAAAGATGGCGGCGTCGTGCTGATCGACGGTCTGACCTTCATCCAGCACGCTGAATTCTGTCGCCGTCAGGCTCACAGGACCAAGGAAATTGGTGCGAATTTTGCGCGAGGCGTCAGTTATAGAGTCGCGCTCCTCCCAGGCCACAGCCCAGCCCGAGTTCGCGCCGCCAGAGCTGATGACAGCATTGGTCTCGATGCCGGCGCCATCGCTGAGATCAACAACGTCAGGGTGGAACTTATCAAACGCGCCGATGACGTCGTAGAACTGACCGCGGATGCGGGTGTTGGCGCCTGGAGCAGCGGCCGACTCCCAGACCACGCCGACGAACTCGCCGACCATGTCCGCGACCGAAACATTGCCCTGCACGCCTACCCGGCTGACGGGAGCGTAGTTGACCACGAAGCCGTCAACATCCGGCGTGCCGTCTGCATTGGGCGCCGCGTTGGCATCAATATCGGTCCAGCCCCATGCCGTCGGCGTCACTTGTACATGTGCCGTCAGCAGGTCCACAGGGCTCAACACCGTCCCGCTACTCAGGAAGGTGAAATTCTCGATGCCGTTGACGAAGTCGACGCCATCGCCATTGGCGCGCAGATCCGTGATCTGGAAGGTATCGTTGCCAAGCGCAGTAATGGAATAGTCGTCGTTGGTGTTATCGCCATCCTGTGTGTAGCGCCCCGACAACAGCAGGGTATCATTGCCGCCCCCGCCGAAGATCGAGTCATTGCCTGCGCCAGCGACGATGACGTCGTCACCCAGAGCGCCGTCGAGAATGTCGTTGTTACCGCCGCCGTCGATCGTGTCGCTGCCAATCGTCCCGACCAGCACGTCCGGCAGGACGCGTCCATTGATTGCCAGGGTGGGATCGCCGAGCAGCGTAAGCCCGGCGCCGTTCAGTACAATCGGCTGACCAAAGCCATTGAGGCGGGTGTCAACGATCTGCGCGCTGATATTGCTCGGATCCCCAATCGTTGCATTGTCCTGATAGACAGCCACAATGCGGTCGCCGACGATGCCGGCCATCGACATGTTTGACGCGTCTTTGGCCTGGTGGAAGATTGCAGGCCCCAAGACCTCCAGAGCATTGCCACCGGCAGTGTAGCTGCGCATGAACAGGGCCTCTGTCGCGACCTGCACTCCTGCGCCATCCGGATCATGCGACGCGGTCCAGCCAATCGTGAACCCACCGCTTTCCCACAGCGGCGCCAGGGTGAAGTCCGATATGGAATTGGCACCCTCAAGCGCATCGAGGAGAAGGAGGGGCGACGACGTGAATGAGCCTGCTACCGCTCCAGGCGTGAACACCCGGCCGACCAAGCTGTTGTCGCCGTTCGAGGTGGCAATCCACGCCACCACGAACCCTCCGCCGGCGAGCCCCATCACATGCTGCTGCCCAGCTGCGGCAAGCGGCGCGTCAATGGTGTTCAGGTTGGTTGGGTCGGCGCCGATGCCGTTGGTGATGAGCGTGCCAGCGTCATTGTAGATCTTGATGTTGATGTTGTTGTCAGCGTCGATCCAGGTGACAACCGTCTCGTTCGCGCCACCAAAGAAGAGACCGGCGACCGAGGGGTCGCGGCCGCTGTCCGATAGCAGAACCTGCCCATCATTAACGCCGCCAACGAGGCCATCGAGACCCAGCGCCACGAGCCCGCCCACCGGGTCTTTGGCTCCGTTAACCTGAACACCGACGCGCTGCAGATAGACTGCGCCAAGAGCGTGCGCCCCACCCGAACCTTCAACCCAGGCGATATCGAGCCCGTCAAAAAGTGGCCGTCCGGCAGCATCGTTCTTGGCGAAGGCCGACATCGCTGCGTCGTGCTGATTTGCCGACGTGTTTGCGGAAATGGCGAACTCGCCGCCGACCGGCGCTCCGGTTACGTGGGCGACATAGCGCATGCGCAGAAGGGTTAGCTGGCCCGCCGCGCTTTCTTCCCAAACCATTCCCATGCCAAGGCCAAAGCCGCCCTGGGAGAGCTGCAGGTCGCGCACCGTGGCAGCGGAGGTCGTTGAACCATAAAAGCCATCGCTAAGAACGACCGTTGGCTGCACCGGGTCGGGCTGCCCCAGCTCGGTGAAGAAGCCGAGCTTGACGGTCGAGCCGTCGATCCACCCAACCGAAAACGCATTGACGCCTTGATCTGCGACGACCGGGCCACTCTGGAGGCCGGTGTCCCTGCTCATCGGGAGCGGTGCTGTATTCTGGTCGCCCCAACGAGAAATCGCCACGTGTACAGCCCCGCTATTAGTTTTCGCCCAAAACGGGCCCTCGCGGGGATCATTTATCGTGACGCAATGAACTATCTAGAAATAACTCTTTTCACGATATTCAGACTTATTAAATTGCGCGCCATGCGTGAATTTTTACTCGCATTTCTGTTCGCGCAAGGCACGAATCTTACGAATAAAGCGTTATTATTCAGCTCCCTAATGAGCGGTCGAAGTGAGATGAATGACCCGCCAGATTTTGATCATAGACCAATGTCCAGTTCCCATATTACTTTTGGCCTGTTTCTTAGCCTAGTCAAAAGCAGGAACGCCAAACAAAAGCCAATCTGTTAAATATATTTACATGACAACGCTAATAAGCGCGCGCTTGAAGCATACGCGTCAGGTCATGCTGCCGGCGGCAGCTGCTCTTGGACGCTTCACCCATGGTGGCATCCGCGCGATCATCGTTCTGGTCGGAGACTACTCGCAGCGGTACGGCGCTATCTTGCAAGAGTTGCTTGGCC
>CANJXY010000182.1 GCA_947478925.1 Hyphomonadaceae bacterium
TGATAGCGCGAGAAGGCCTCGCGGTTTGCCCGGAGCGTGTCCTCGCCGTCGACGCCGGCCGCCAGATATCCCCAGTGCGCGGGCGGAATGTTGCGGCGCGCGATGGCCTCAAGGTCGAAGATGTCGAGCACATCGGAGGCAGTCGCCACAAGGCTATCAATGCCTTGCAACGTCTGCGTCTGGGCCAACGCCTGATCGATGCAGGGAATGCCAGCAATTAGCGGACTGGCCGCCAGCAGTTTCAGAAACGCCCGCCGGTCAGTCATCGTCCCTGTCCCCGCTGATACAACCGGCTTTTGTGCGACGCCCTACCCCTTCGGGCAGTTGCCCGCGATGGCTTCCCCGGCGAAGGCCTTCTTCACGAAGGGTGTCGAGTCAGCGAGCGAGCCGTTGACTGTGCCGGAGTGATCGAGCTTGGCGTAGACTTTATGTTCGATCACGCTGCCTGCCTTGCACGCATCATTGAAGAGACGCTCCTGGCCCGGAGGCGGGACGTCCTTATCCATGCCGCCGGTGCCCATGAAGACAGGGCCTTTCACCTTCAGCGTGGAATAGGCCATGAGCGGATAGAATTTCGCTGTCGCCGGCATAGGGTCTGCGGTGAACATCTTCGCCTGACTCATGTTCTCAGTCATGATCATCTTCGCTGTATCCATGAAGCACTGGGTACGAGTCGATACGAAGAAGGGCCTTGCCGGAAGCGATGCATAGTCCGCGATCCTGAACAGCGGATCGACCTGCTCGCCGAGGAACATGATGTACATCGAGTAAGCGAGGACGCCGGAGACTGCGTTGGGATCGCGCACGGCGGGCGCGGTGTCATTCGTGAAGTAGGGCGTGCCGGTGGCGACTGTGCCGCGAATATCGATTTCAGGGGCGTAGGTTGCCGCCTCGCCTGCGGTTGCGAAGGCCGCGCCGCCGCCCTGGCTCTGGCCGACCAGCACAACGGGCTTGCCGATGCTGAAAGTGGGATCGGCCTGCACCGCGCGGATCGAGTCAAGGACGGAGTAAGCCTCGGGCTTGGTCGCGAGATAGGGATGGCCGCCGGGCGTGCCGAGGCCCTGATAATCCGAGGCAACAACGGCATAGCCCTGGTCGAGCCAGTGGCTAAGGTACTTGCTGTCGCGATCGGAGCGCGCCCTGTTCGAAGGGGCGCAGATGTCGGCAATGCCGACCGTACCGTGGGCCCAGGCAATCAGCGGCCAGCCGCCGGCGGGCGCTGTCCCCTTCGGCAGGAAGACCGAGCCGGAGACGGCGATGGGCTCCTTCTTGTCGCCAAGGCCGTTCACAGAGGAATAGAGAATGCGGAACGCGGAAGCGGCCGATGGCAGGGAGGTGTCAGCCGTTTGAGGCTCCGTGCGGATCATCTTGCCAGGGGTCGCGGGGATCGCCGCGTCAGGCATGTAGAAGGCGGAGACACCGCCATCGCCCTGGGACGGATCGGACATCGGGGCGGCCGCCTGTTCGACCGCCGGGGGCGTTTCAACGACGGGAGCAGCAGGTTCCGCCGGCTTGTTCTCACCGCAGGCGACAAGCGCGAACGCCGCGCATCCCAGCATCAGGCTGGCCATCATGCTTCTTGAAGGCGTTCTCATGTGCGCGGGCTCCACCGGACAGCGGTCGATTCAATCCAACCGCTGGAACCCTATCGCCCCGTCGCACGGGTACGCCATACCTTTCGTTACGTAATTCTTATAAGACAGCGCGTCATCGCAACCCCTTCGCCGGGCGGGGAGTTCTGCTAGACTGCGCTCATGCCAGCTGTGTCTCGTGTCGATCCGAAAACCATATTCACGCCCGAGGAGTGGACGCGTGTATCGCGCCAGTCGCTGTGGATCGGACCGATGCTGGTGGCATCGGCATGGGCTGTGATCATCGGCGCAGGCGCGCTGTTCATCGCGTGGCCTAATCCGGTGAGCTACCTCATCGCCGTGATGCTGATCGGAACGCGGCAGCTCGGGTTGGCGATCCTCGAGCATGAGGCGGCGCACGGCACACTGCATCCCAATGCCAGCCTCAACGACTGGATGGCGGAGTGGCTGTGCGGCGGGCCGGTCGGGGGCAGCCTCAAGCGCTATCGTCCGTATCACCTGACCCACCACAAATACACCGAGCAGAAAGAAGACCCGGACATCGGACTGTCGCGCCCCTTCCCTGTCACGAAGGGATCGCTGATGCGAAAGTTCGTGCGCGACCTCACGGGGCAGACTTTCTACAAGCAGCGTATTGCCCCGTTCATCGCTCAGGTGCGCGGCGAAAAGCGCAAGCCGCCGCGCGTGCCGGATAGCCCGGGCAAGCGGTTCTGGATCGTGCAGGGCGTCATCATCGTGGCGACAACGCTGCTGGGTTATTGGTGGGCATGGCCGGTTCTGTGGATCGTGCCGATGGCGACGTGGTTTCCGCTGGTGACGCGGATGCGCGCCATGGGTGAGCACGCGATGGTCAACACGCAGGAAGACCCGTTCACGCACGCGCGCACAACGCTGGCCAATCCGCTGGAGCGGCTCTTCATCGCGCCGTTCTGGGTGCACTATCACTGCGAGCACCACTGCTTCATGTATGTACCGTGCTACAACCTCGAGAAGACCCACAGGCTGCTGATGCTGAAGGGCTTTGGCGATCGCATGCGCGTCACGAAGGGCTATGCCGAGGTGTTGCGGCGGTGCGGCTCGAAGGTTGTCGCGGAGCCTGCGGCGGCCTGAACGGCGAGACGCTTGGGGGAGCGTGACTGAACTTTGTCATCGCGCTTGCGATGACGATCGTGCCGCTGATTTGGATCGGCGCCGATCGGGTACAGCATCGATGACTTAATGGCTTCGACCTACGACAGCGCGCTCGTTCACATGCTGATTTTCTTTCTCGGCAAATGGTCGATTCTTTAGGGAGGCGCCGTGCGGATCTGCGGCGGAGCTTCGCGCCTTGCATGGCCCGGACGCAGGTATTCGGGATCGATCACAAGCCATACGAGCAGACCCGGCATGGACAAGGCCTCGCCAATATCTGTCAGAACTGCAGCAGCGCCGAGATACTCAGCGAGTCGACGTCGCCATTGTCGGGCTCATACTTGGTGTATTCGACACGGAGCTTGGTGAAGGGGATGTTGCTGAGCTGGAAACCTGCGCCATAGGCAAGGCCGTCGCCGTCCTGGCTGAATGTGCCAAGGCCGCCGGCGTCTGCATTGACCGAGAGATGCGCGTAGCCGACGCGACCAAAGAGATCGCCGACAAGCGGGATCGGTAGCCAACCCGTGGCGAAGACGCCGTATTCATTGTCAAGTCCGGCGCTGACCTGCGTGCCGAGGACATCGAAGTTGTCATCCTGGACGCCGATGGAGAATTCGCCTTCGACGCCGAGTAAGGGATTGGTCTTGAAGCCGACACGCCCCATCACGGCGCCAACAGTTATGTCGTCGCCGTTCACATTGGCCTGGAAGGCGGTGTAGCCGACGCCCCCATAGACCTGTGCCGAAGCGGCGGGAGCGAGAAGGGCCGCAATGCCGAGTCCGGTAGCGGCTGCAAGCAGAGAGCGTTTCATGTCGCGTCCTCAACGATCACCGCCATCTGCGGCGTTTGAATTTGGACGCAATCACAACAGCGGGCAAGTTAAAGCGCGGCTCAGGGCTGTCTGGCGCGCGCAGCTTTGACCACATCGTTCACCGCATCGATCACGGCCTGTGGCTTGTCGCGCTGGATGGAGTGGCCGGCGCCTGCAACGGTGCGGTGCTGGCCGGCCGATGAGAGGGCGGTCATCTCATCGTGCATCGCGACCCAGACCAGCTTCATGCCGTCGCGATCGGCAGGCGTGAACTCTGGCGGCATGTCCTTGTTGTAGTCACCCCGTGTCAGCACGATGAGCGGCATGTCATTCCACTTGCGGTGGGATTCGGTGAGCTCCTCCGTGCTGGCGCTGGCCATCGCATCAACTTCGGAGAGAAAGCCATCGACCATGTCTGCGTCATTGCCGAGACAATCCTTTACCAGCGGATCGCTTTTCGGGACCAGGGCGGCGCGCAGCCTGGTCACGCAGTCGAGCGATTTCGCCTTGTCGAAAGCGGCGTTGGAGGCGGCGTAGGCTTTCGGAATGACGGCCTTGAAGCGCGCATCCTGTCCATCGCCCGACGGATCGACGAGGACCATACCCGCCACCTTGTCGAAGCGCGTGTTGGCGAACTGGCGGACGTGAAAGCTGCCGAGGGAATGGCCCACGAGTACGTATGGGCCGGGAATGGCGGCCGCGGTGAGCATCGCCTCGATGTCGTTGGCGACGGCTGCGGTGTCGCGCGGCAGCGGGCCGGGGTCGCTGAGGCCCCGACCGGCGCGATCATAGGTACAGCTCAGCGTCGTCTTGCCCACTTCCTCGCGGACGCCGCGCCAGGCGGTGGAATCGCTACCGGCGCCGCTATCGAAGATGACAGCGGGCGCACCTGTGCCGATGCAGTTGATGAACATCTGGCGGCCATCTGGCAGCGTCACGAAGCGGGGCATTGATCCGTCCGGCGCCCCCTCGGGGGCCGGAGCGGAAATAGCGGCCAGCACGACGTCCTCGGGCGATGAGCCAAGCTGAATCCATTTGCCGGCCCAGCCACCCTCGGGCGTCTTGGTCGCCGACCATGTTGCCTCGAGCGAGGGAGACACAAAGGACAAGGCCGTGTCGGACATCACGATGTTGCGGACCGGAAAGGACGCGCCCGTCGTATCGATCAGGCGGCCAGCCGCGCCGTATTTTGTCTCGTGGATATTGAGCGTCGAAGCCCCATCACCGCCGGAGAACCAGCTTTCCTTGTAGACTGGCGCAGGCGCCGCGGCCACGGCTGGATCGGGCGCTTTTGCCGGCGTGCAGCCGGCAGCGGCAGCCATGGCCGCGAGCAGGATCGACAGGCGTTTCATGGCGTTCTTCCCCGGATCGTCTGGCTGCTGACAGAGCACTATCAGCAGGTTCGAGCAATCGCGTTTGAATGCGGCAGCCGCCTGCCTTACCTATCCGCCATGGAATCGCGCGACCCCCCCGAAACGGAAGACCTGCCGGAAGACATCGAAATGGAGACGGAGGAGATTTCCTCCGGCATCGATGTCATTTCGGCGGAGGGTGTGAAGAAGAAGAGGATGAGTGGGCCGGATGTGATCCGGGATCACGTCACGCGCCTGCCCTCCCGGCCCGGGGTCTATCGGATGTTCGGGGAGACGGGTGAACTGCTCTATGTCGGCAAGGCGCGGAACCTCAAGGCCCGGGTGTCGAGCTATGCCAAGATCGGCGGACAGACCCAGCGCATTGCCCGGATGATCTCGCTGACGCGATCGATGGAATTCGTGGTCACGGCGAGCGAGACCGAAGCGCTGCTGCTGGAAGCAAACCTGATCAAGAAGCTGAAACCGCGCTTCAACATCATCCTGCGCGACGACAAGAGCTTTCCGCATATTCTCATTCGCGAAGACCATGAAGCTCCTCAAGCTCTGAAGCATCGCGGCGCGAAACGAACAAAGGGTCGTTATTTCGGTCCGTTCGCGTCGGCAGGCGCCGTGGATCACACGCTGGACACGCTGCAGAAGGCGTTCCTGCTGCGGACCTGCACGGACAATGTCTACGCCACGCGCTCGCGGCCTTGCATGCTGCACCAGATGGGACGGTGCTCTGCGCCGTGCACGGGTCTCATTGCGCTCGATGAGTATCGCGATCTGGTGCGCGAAGCGGAGCGCTTCCTCAATGGCGATGCCGAGACGCTTCAGGAACAGCTGGCGGCGCAGATGGATCGCGCCGCGCAGAACATGGATTATGAGCGCGCCGCCCGCCTGCGGGATCGTATTCGCGCACTCTCAGCGATGCGGCAGAGCCAAAGTGTCAATCCGGACGGGCTGGTCGAGGCGGATGTTTTCGCCATTCATTCGGAAGCCGGCGCCTCGGCCGTGCAAGCCTTCTTCTTCCGCGCGGGCCAGAACTGGGGCGCGACGGTTTGGTATCCCAAGCACGATCGCGACGACACGCCCGAACAGGTGCTGACCGCTTTCATCGCGCAGTTTTACGACGACAAGCCGGTGCCGAAGCTGATCCTCCTCAATCGCGAGATCGAGGAATGGCAGCTCATGACGGACGCCCTCGAAATGCGGGCCGAACACAAGGTCGAGATCCGGACGCCGCAGCGTGGCGAGAAGCGCGGCATCGTGGAACAGGCAGCGCTGAACGCGCGCGAGGCGCTGGGCCGCAAGCTGGCCGAGACGCAGAGCCAGCAGAAGATCTTCGCCGCCGTGCAAAAAGTGTTCGACCTGCCCGAGCCACCCAAGCGCATCGAGGTTTACGACAACAGCCACATCATGGGTACAAACATGGTCGGCGGCATGGTGGTCGCGGGGCCGGAAGGCTTCGAGAAGAACAGCTATCGCAAGTTCAACATCAAGGACCAGGAGATCGAGCCCGGTGACGATTACGGCATGATGCGCGAAGTGATGCGTCGCCGGTTCGGACGCCTGAAGAAGGAGTGGGAGGAGCTGAATGCTGCAACTCCCGTGGTGGCTGCTGACGCAGACGAGAGCGTAAGCGCTGAACCGCCTGTTGCCCCCGGTGTTTCCGACGCGGGAGAAGGCGTGCGGTTGGCGGGGGGCACGGGCAAGCGGCCAGATGCGTGGCCAGACCTTGTGCTGATCGACGGTGGCCTCGGACAGCTGAGCGCCGTGCGCGAGGCGATTGCGGAAGTTGGTTTCGCTCCGGGCGATCTCAATCTCGTCGCTATCGCCAAAGGGCCTGACCGCAATGCCGGGCGCGAACAGTTCTTCCGCCCCGGTCGCGCGCCATTCCAGCTGCCGCCGAACGACCCTGCGCTCTACTACCTCCAACGGCTGCGCGATGAGGCGCACCGCTGGGCGATCGGGGCGCACAGGGCGAAGCGCGCTGCCGCAATCACGGGACAGAACCCGCTGGACGAGATCACCGGCGTTGGCGTGCGGCGCAAGAAGGCCTTGCTCAACCGCTTCGGCTCGGCCAAGGGCGTGAGCAACGCGACGATCGCCGACCTGCAGACGGTAGAAGGCGTGAACGCTGCGCTGGCGCAGCGGATCTACGATCACTTCCGCGGAAGTTGAGCGGGCAGCCCGCATGGCAGGCGCAACGCGCGTCGGGCTTGGGTCTCATCCGCCTGAAGGGGCTGCGTTGCCCGAGGCAGCGGCCGCTTGCTTGAAGGCTGTATTGGGCGATGTGTTTGTGACGGTGCATCATATGGGCTCGACTGCGATACCCGGCATCGCGGCCAA
>CANJXY010000183.1 GCA_947478925.1 Hyphomonadaceae bacterium
CGCCGCCGTACCGACGAACCATAGCCTTAGGCCGGGCGCGAGCCGGTCCGGCAGGATGTGCGCAGCCTCTCGCGCTGTAGCTGAGCGCGCCATCAGTTTGTCTTGACCATGCTGCCCACACGCCGAACAGTCTCCGGCAGGCCCGCAGACTGTTCCGGCGCAGGCTTCTCGAGCGGCACAGGATGAGTGCGGATCGCGGAGGCCGTCGCTGCCGCAACCAGCCGCATAAGCCACCGCCGTTCCGCCCGGTCCCATGTTGGCGCTACCGGATCGAAAGGCCGACGCTCGCGGTCCAGTCGCACCTGATGCAATACTACGTCGCCGCGTCGTGTCTCGGGAAGCGGGTCACTATACGCCAGCTGTGCGGCGTCCGCGTCATCCACACGCAGCCAGTCGTCCTCCGCCACGGGTTGCAACCCCAGCAGACGCGCCGCCAGCGCATCCGTCCTTGGCGCTACGGGTAAGGTGATTTGGCAGATGGCGCTCACTTGTTGCCCTCAAGTCCGTTGAAGGCCCCCGCGCGGCTGCCGCAGGACTGCGAGCACCCGAACACGTGTAGCTTCCCGTCCTTTTGTCGGAACGCCAGCAAGTTCGTTGTCTGTCCGGGCTCAAATCCTACGCCGCACATGGACGGTGATATCGCCGAATAGACGGTAAGGACGTCCGCCGGTTTGCCTTTCAGCAACTTGGTCACTTTCAATTTAGCCGTGCGGCCGTTTTCAATGACATCGTCACTGCACTTGGCTGATGGCTGCTGACATCTTTCGTTGAGATCATCGCCGGAGGTAGAAATTACGGTGCCGCGGAAGACATAGTCTGCCTTCCCAAGCCATTCTTTCGCGCCGAGAGATGGAAAATCGCAAAGACATGAACATGCCAATGCGCTTGGAGCCAGAGCAATCGCTGCAACTGCCGCAATTGTCGTTCGGACAAACAAAGCTTCCTCCGGAAACAGCTGATAGCCTTGTATCGCAAATGCCGATCGCAACCAGGCATCAGCGAACGTGCTGATTTCAGAAACGCTTGAACAGTTTCGGCGCTTGCGTCGCGCTGGCCTTCGCAACCAGCTTGCCGTCCGGATCGAACAGCTCCGCCTCGATGAAGCAGGTCGACTTGCCCCATTTCAGGATTTTCGCCTCCGCCGTAGCGGATCCAACGAACAGCGGACGCAGGAAGGAGATCTTCATCTCCAGCGTTGGCGCATTCATCGTCACATTGCTGGCGATGATCGCAGCCGTCCCCATCGCTTCATCGAGCATCGCAGCGATGAAGCCGCCCTGGATCGCGCCGGACGGATTGGCGAACTCCGCCCGCGCCTCGAACGAGAAACGCGAAATCATGTTGGCCTGATCCACACCGGTCAGCTTCATGCCCAGCGTTTCACTACAGGGCGGTCGCTTCTTCGCGTTCTGGAACCGCGCCACCATCTCCGCGTCAGTCATCCGCGGCGGCTCGTCGGGCTGTTCCGGGGCGCTCACGCGGACGCTCTATTTGCGACGAAATGCGTCGAGTGAGACAACCGTGCCCTCGGGCGGCTCTGCCGGCGCGGGCGGAGCGCCATCAGGTCCAGGTTTTCTCTCCGGCAGGATGGTCGGCGCGCCATCATTGGCGCGGACATCCGGCGTCTCGATCTGGACGCCGAAGTTGGTCGACGGATCAACAAAGCGGGAGACCGCGACGAACGGCACGCGCAGTTGCTGGAGGTCGCCGCCGAATTTCAGGCTGATCTGGAAGCGGTCGTCGGAAACTTCGAAATCCCAGAACTGGTGCTGGATGACGATCGTCATCTCGTCGGGGAATTTGTCCTTCAGCCAGTCTGCCATCTGCACGCCCTGCATGCGCGTGCGAAAGGTGACGTAGAAGTGGTGATCACCTGGCAAGTGGCCGATGCGGGAAACCTTGTCCATCGCGGCGCGCACGACCCCGCGCAGCGCAGCCTGCGTCAGGGCGTGAAAGCCGATATGATCCTTCCCGGATCCCGGTGTCCGCTCCAACGTGATGTCTCCCTCGCCTTGGTTCCAGAGCTATGCGCTCACTACGGCCCGGTAAAACGCCTTCAAGCGAGAGGCGAGCCCCTGCGTCTTGTCTCGTTTCACTGGAACGATAACGCGCATATCGCACGTCTGGGCAAGAGCGAAGCACAACAATTGATTCCACGATGATGCAAACAGGCCTATCTTTTTGGGCATGAGACGTACCCCAAAGCCTTACAGGTCACGGAAGCTGGGCGCGCGCGACCTTGCGCCAGAGACATTGATGATGGGGTACGGCTATTCGCCTCATCTCTCGGAAGGCGCGCTGAAGCCACCGCTGTTCCAGACATCGACGTTCGTGTTCGGCACAGCCGAGGAGGGCAAGGCTTCCTTCGAACTCGCCTATGGGCTGCGTGAGAAGGCGCGCGATGAGGAAGTGCATCTCATCTATTCGCGTATCAACAACCCCAACCTCGAAGTCCTCGAAGACAGGCTCGCCGTCTGGGATGGCGCCGAGAAAGCTCTCGCCTTTGCTTCGGGCATGGCGGCGATCTCGACGACGTTGATGACGTTTCTCCGTCCGGGCGACAGTTTCGTGTTTTCGGAACCCGTCTATGGCGGTACGGAATTTCTGATCCACACGCTGTTGCCGCAGTACGGCATCAACGGCGTCGGCTTCATGGCCGAGGGCGGAGAAGCCAGTTTCCGCGAGGCTGCGAAACAGGCTGCCGTGCAGGCTGCAAAGAGCGGCGGCAAGGTCGGCGCCGTCTACATCGAAACGCCAGCCAACCCCACCAATGGCCTCGTCGACATCGCTGTGGCGCGTGAGATTTCCGAAAGCCTGACAGGTCCAACGGGCCGCCCGCCCGTGATCGTCGACAACACCTTTCTCGGCCCCCTCTGGCAGAAACCACTCGCTCATGGCGCGGACATCTGCGTCACCTCGCTTACCAAGTATGTCGGCGGCCATTCTGACCTGATCGCCGGCGCCGCCTCCGGCGCCGTCGCCTGGGTCAACCAGGTCGCCGTCTTCCGCACCATCTTCGGCACGATGACCGACCCGCACACGGCGTGGTTGCTTCTGCGCTCACTTGAAACCCTCAAACTCCGCATGGATGCGGCCGAGCTCGGCGCCCGCAAAGTGGCGGCCTATCTGGCGAAACACCCTCGTGTGAAATCGGTCTGGTATCTCGGCTTCCTGCCGAAGGATCACCCCGACCGTCCATTGTTTGAACGCCAGTGCGTCGCCGCAGGCTCGACCTTTGCGTTCGAAATCGACGGTGGAGAGAAGGAAGCCTTCGCTTTCCTCGACAAGCTGCAGGTCATCAAGCTCGCCGTCAGCCTCGGCGGCACCGAAACGCTCGCCTCGCACCCGGCGGCGATGACCCACTCCGACGTTCCCAAGCAGAGCCGCGAACGCCTTGGCATCACGGATAGCCTCGTGCGCCTCTCCATCGGCGTTGAAAACGCCGACGACCTGATCGCCGACATCGAACAGGCGTTGCAGGTCTAGGCCATCGCCTTCGTCAGTGCCGCATAGCTGTCGCGCTTGGCGGCGCGGGTGATGTCCGCCGTCGGGTCCCACTGGAAGCCGTGAAATCCACCCGGATAAACGTGCAGTTCGGTCGGCGCGCCCGCGCGCCACAACCGCCGCGCGTATTCGAGGTCCTCCTCGAGAAACAGGTCGAGCGAGCCCGTCGCGAGATAGGCCGGTGGAAGACCAGCGAGATTTTCCGCGCGCGCGGCGGCGGCGTAGGGCGATACGCCGTCCGATCCTGGTTCAACGCCCAACAGGCTCGACCAGCCGAAATGATTGCGCTGCGGCGTCCACACGAACTCGCCGGCAAAGGGATGCGGATCCGTCGCCACGCAAGTCCGGTCGTCGATCATCGGGAAGATCAGATGCTGGAAGGCCAGCCGGAACTCGCCGCGATCCCGCACCATCAGGGCAAGCGCCGCCGCTAGCCCGCCGCCCGCGCTTTCGCCCATCACGCCAATGCGTGTTGTGTCGATGCCAAGCGTCGCAGCATTGGTGACCACCCAGCTCAATGCCGAATAGCAATCCTCGATCGCCCCCGGAAAGCGCGTCTCCGGCGCCAGCCGATAGTCGACCGACACGATGCAGCAGGCGAGATCCGACGCCATTGGCCTGTGAGCCGCCTCCATCGAACCCGCCGATCCCATCACATAGCCGCCGCCGTGGATGTGGAAGATGCAGGGCAGGAAACCCGCCGTGCCCTTCGGCCGATAGATGTTCACGCTCACCTCCGGCGCACCTGCCGGGCCCGGCACACGCTGCACCGTCATATCGGTCCGCTCGATATCTCTCGCATTCACCTCGAATCGCGCCGGCGCCCGCCGCAGCAAGGGCAGCATCTCCGCCGTGATATCCCCAGCCGGCACGCTATCCAGGAGCTTCAGCAATTGGGGGTCGACAAGATGGCGGCTGCTGAGGGTCACAATCTTCTCCGCCTGTGGCTCGCCGCTTCGTAACCTCGACGCCGTCGCATCACAATGCTACGTACGTGCCCATGCCCGATACGCTGACCTCGTCGGATTTCGTGCCCCAGACGGTAACGCCGCCTGACAAGCCGCTACCCCTTGTGCGCAGCTTGCTGCAGATGATCGCCAATCCGCTCTACGCCTGGCCAAAGGCCATGTACGAGAACCCGTATCACGGCGTGAAATGGATCGGCCGGACTTTCCATTATTTCCGCAAGCCCGAGCATATGAAGGCGGTCTTCCTTGACCATGCCGACATCTTCAGGAAATCGCAGTTCCAGAAGAAGCTGGTCGGCCCTGCGCTTGGCGACGGTTTGCTGACGGCCGAGGGTGAGCACTGGAGATTCCAGCGCCGCGCCGCATCGCCCGCCTTCCGCATTGATGCGCTGCGCGCGCTCGTGCCCGCCTTCTCCAGCTCTGCTGCAGCGACGGTCGAGCGCATTAACGCGATGCCTGTGGGCCAGCCGGTCGACATGATGCAGGAGATGCAGCACGCGACGCTCGATGTGATCGTGGAAACCATTCTCGGCGGCGCCGATCCCAGCTTCAGCTATGACCGCATGGCGCACATCATCGCGACCTACATGGAAACCATGGGCAAGCCCGACATGCTCGACATGTTCGGCGCGCCGCCCTGGCTGTGGCGTCCATGGGGGGCGCAGGGCAGGCGGGCGGCGGAGGGGTTGAAGGCCACGGCCGTCAACGCGATCCAGCGCCGGCGCGACAGCGGCAAGGTGCAACTCGATCTTCTCGGCCTCCTGCTTGCCGCGCGCGACCCGGAAACGCATCGCGGTCTTTCGGACGATGAGCTGCGCGATAACGTCATCACCTTCATCGGCGCAGGCCATGAGACGACGGCGCTGACGCTGGCGTTTTCGCTCTACCTCGTCGCGAATTCGCCGGAGACGCAGGACCGCCTGCTGCGCGAGGTGCGCGATGTCTGCGGCGACCTGCCGATCGATGCGACCATGGTGGACGAACTTCCCTTCCACGAGCAGGTCATCAAGGAAGCGATGCGGCTCTATCCGCCAGTCTCGATCATCGACCGCATGGCGTCCGAAGACATCGACCTTGGCGACGTGCAGGTGAAGAAAGGCGATTTCGCACTGAACCTCATCTACGTGATGCATCGCCATCAGACGCTGTGGGAGCATCCAGAACGTTTCGACCCCGATCGCTTTTCGCCGGACCGCATCAAGGGCATGCACCGTTTTCAGTTCATGCCGTTCGGCGCGGGTCCTCGTATCTGCATCGGAATGAAATTCGCCTATATGGAAGCCATCGCGATCCTCGCGACGCTGGTGCGCAGCTTGCGCTTCCTGCCGAATGCCGCTCACAAGGTAGAGCCGAACATCCGCATCACGCTCCGGCCCGAAGGAGGCATGCCGCTCTTCGTGGAGCGCAGGTAGCGAGAGCCGGCAGGAGTCGTTCGTGAGTGCCCTCGCCCGGATACCTGCACCGAAAGACATGATGGACTATGTCCAGCAGCTCCTTTGGTCGTCAGGAGAACTGGGACGCTGTGTCTGCAGGCGCGGTTGGCAGAAGCCGGAAGTGTGGGCGCTGGCGCCTGCCGACACGCCGGAGTCACAGATCCTGACCGCATCGGCGAGCCGCATTGCGCGAACCGGCAACGCCAACGAATGGCTCGACAGCTGGATCATCGCGCAGGGCAAGGCCGTACCGCACCTCACGCTCGTCGCACACGATCCGCTGGCGCCGCCCGTCGATACTGACTCCGAGCTCTTCGACAGCCCCGGTCGCTGGGACACGCGCGGCGGCGAGAGCTATCTCGTCCTGCCAAAGAACGCCTTGGTCCCCGGCGCCGTGCAGGGCGCGACACGCCTGATGATCGGCGATCAGTACGTCCTCATGGTCATCGAGGCCGAATGGCCGTTCGGCGAGGCAGGCGCGCTGGACAGCCTTGCCTACAGCATTCGCCACGTCATCGTCCCGATCGCCGAGGGCGAAAGCTATGGGATCGTTTCGGGCGCGTAGGGTGAATTGAGCAACCGTCCCCGCCGAGAGCGGTGGATTTCGCGTTGCTCAATCCTCCCTACGCTTCAAGCTTTGCATCCAGCGTGATCTCGATCGCCCCAAGCGCGCGCGAGACCGGGCAACCGGCCTTTGCCTTGTTGGCATGGTCGATGAAGTCCGCCTGGCTCATGCCCGGCACGTTGCCGCGCAGCGTGAGGGCGCTTTTCGAAATCGTGTTTCCCTTGCCCTCGACCGGACCGACGGTCACTTCGGCGGTCGTGGTCAGCTTCGCCGCCGGATGACCTGCCTCGGCAAGGAAGTGTGAGAGCTGCATCGTGAAGCAAGATGCGTGCGCCGCCGCGATGAGCTCTTCCGGATTTGTCGCTGACTTTCCGCTATCGTCCTCGAAGCGCGCCTTGAACGTGTAGGGGCTTTCTTTGAGCACGCCGCTCTGCGTCGAGATTGATCCCTTGCCGTCCTTCAGCGCACCGGACCAGACGGCTTGTGCTGTGCGTTTCATGTTGAAGCCTCCTCAGCTGCAGACAGCTACATAGGTCGCGCCTCCGAGGTGAAGGAGCACCTGAACGCCGATGTGGAACAATAAGTGGGGCGGCTTCTGTTGCCAGGCGCCGCCCCGAGCCCCGCCTTAGCTGGCTAGAGCTAAGGACTTAAGTGTTCGGACTAGGTCCGCTGCTTACGCAGCAAGAGCTTGGTCCTGAGCAAAGTTGTCATTGGCAACTATTGCGTAAGA
>CANJXY010000184.1 GCA_947478925.1 Hyphomonadaceae bacterium
CTGCATGTCGCTGAGCAGCTGGCGCGCCTGATCGCGGGCGCCGGTTTCGGCCATGTCGCGCAAGGCTTGCAGCATCTTGGTGAGTTCGTCATCCCCGAGCGCCTGCTGGCCGGGTTGGCCGCCCATCTGTGGATCGGGACCGTCGCTGACATTGCCGTTGCGCAGCGCCTCGGCCATGCGGGCGGCAAGGTAGTCCTCGACGGCATGTTCGTACATGTCCATCAGGCGCTTGATCTCTTCTTCGGAAGCGCCGCGGCGGAGCGCCTCTTCCAGAGCACGGCGCGCATTCTCGAGTGCGGCGGTGGCGTCGGCGAGCGAGCCAAACTCGGCGCGCAGGGCGATGTCCCACAACAGGCCTTCAGCGCTTTCGGCCTCATCCTTGTTAGCGGCGCTCTCGATGATGCTGCGGGCGTGGCGCAGGCCGAGATAGATCACCGGGTCTTCGAAATAGTCTTCTGGGCGCCAGGTGATCGCATCGAGCACCATGACGGAGCGCTTGATCTCCTTCGGGGCCCACGCGAGGCGCGAAGCGGCGTCAATGGCGATTGCGTCATAGCCAGTGCCTTTGACGGCGGTAAACTTGTCCGCGCCGGGCGGCGTCTTGTAGGCCTCCCAGTTGCGCAGAAGCACTGCGCGGGCTTCCTGCGCCATGCGGGCGTTGGGTTGGAGGAAGATTTTCTCGGGCAGGCGATAGGCGACTTCTTCGCTGTCGGCGGTCTGGCCCGCGCCGTCGGTCGCGCGCAGCTTCACCATCACCTCCATGCCGGCCCAGCGATGCCGGACGAGATCCTGGCTGAAGGCGCCTTCCTCTTCCTTGGGCGAGAGCGTGGTCGTTTCAATCAGTGTGGGGTCTTCGACCACGCCAGCCTCTTTCGGCGTGTCGGTGCGGCGGACGATCAGCTCGAGCTTGTCGACGCCATAGTCGTCAGCGAGCTTGTACTTGAACTCGGTGTGGTCGCCATCGCCGAGCTTGGGCGGCTCGACGAAAGCGACGCTGGGCGACGCATCGTCGATGATGGTGAAGGGGAAGCTGGCGCGCTCGCCCCAGAAATTCACCGCGATGCGCATCGGTTGCTTGACGACGACGCGGGCTTCGTAGGCGCCATCGATGCCCGGTTCGGGGTTGAGTGTGACTGCGCCGGCCTTGTCCGGCATGACGCCAACCTGCGGGCGGCCGGGGCCGATAATGCGGATGGTGACTTCCGAGCCTTCGGGCGCTTTTGCAGATTGCCCGGGTGTGAGAACGAAGGGAGCGGTGCCGGTGTAGCCGGGCGGCGTGATCCACGCTTCGATCTTCAGCGTGTGGGCACCGAACAGCGCACCATAGTCGGGGAACAGGCCCTTGCCCATGCGGTCGACGACGGTGAGACCGGCGATCGCACCGGCGACCACAAGCACGGCCGGGGCGGCGAAGCGGAGATAGAAGGGGTCGGCCTGCTTCCATTGCGGACGGACATCGATGCGGCCCTGCTTGAGAGCGAGGGCCGTCATGCGGTTGCGGTGTTCCTGCCAGAGCGTCCAGCCGGCGGCATCGGCTTTCGCGGGACGGTCAGCCAAGGCGCGCAGGGGGCGGCCTTCGATCGTGCCATCGATCAGGTCCCGCGCTTCATCGTCGGTCGGCGCTTCCCAGACTTTGAGGCCAATGAGACTGGTGGTGAGGACGCCAATCCAGAAGACCACCCCGATGGTGGCCTGAATCTCGGGCTGGAGGGGCGTGTAGAGCCCGGTCAGCCAGAAGGCGGCGAAGGCCACGAACCAGAGGATCGCCGGGAGGGCCGACCGGACCAGCGATGGCCAGAAGAGGCTGCGCCGGGCCGCGGAAATCCGGCCATCCAGCTTCTCCTTGAGGCCAAATCCGTCAGCCACTCACTATCCAATCCGGGGCCCGTTCGAGGGCGATCATTTCTTCGAAGGTCGGCCTGCGGCGGACGACAACACAAGCATCGCCTCTAACCAGAGCTTCGGCAACAAGTGGTCTCGAATTATACTGGGACGACAATGTGGCGCCGTATGCGCCTGCAGTCATGAAGGCAACCAGATCGCCCTCCTTCAGCGGGGGCATGGGGCGGTCCTTGGCAAAACGATCGGTGCTCTCGCAGATAGGCCCCACAAGGTCCACAGCACGGCGTTCTGCGCCCAGAGCGGGGGTGCGCACGGGGAGAACATCGTGGTGGGCGTTGTACAGGGCCGGGCGCATGAGGTCGTTCATGCCGGCGTCGAGGATCACGAACGTGCGCCCGTCGCGCTCTTTGATGTACTCAACCCGCGAGATCAAAACTCCGGCATTTCCGGTGATTAACCGTCCCGGTTCCAGCATCAGGCGAACATCGAGGTTCCCAAGCACTTCGCGCGCCTGGCGAGCGTAGAGCATAGGGCTGTCCGGATCCTCGCCATCCTTGTAGGGTACGCCGAGGCCGCCGCCGAAATCGACGCGGCTGATGGAGAAGCCCCGGTCGCGCAGGCGGCGGGCGAGGGAGACGACTTTCTCCCAGGCTTCCCGTAGCGGTTCGACGCGCATGATCTGGCTGCCGATGTGAACCGCGACACCAACAGGATCGATGTTGGGCAGGCGGCTTGCCTCGTCATAGAAGGCGTCGGCCTCGTGCCAGGCGATACCGAACTTGGTCTCGGGCGTGCCGGTGGATATGTGGGCGTGGCCGCCGGCCTCGACGTGCGGATTGACGCGGAAGGCGATCGGCGCCCGCTTGCCCATCTCCTGCGCGATGCGGGAGAGGCGGTGAAGTTCGGGCATTGATTCGACGTTGAATTGGTAGATGCCACGCTCGAGACCGAGGCGCATCTCGTCCTCGGTCTTCGCGACGCCGGAGAAGACGATGCGGTTGGCCGGAATGCCCGCTTCCATGGCCCGCAGCATTTCGCCGCCGGAGACTGTGTCTGCGCCCGCGCCGAGCGCGCCGAGGGTGGCGAGCACGCCGATGTTCGAGTTGGCCTTCACGGCGTAGGCGATCAGCACGTCACGGCCCGTGAAAGCTTCGGCCAGCACCTGATAGTGGCGGGTCAGCGTGGCGTCGGAATAGACGTAGGCGGGGGTGCCGAGCTCGCGCGCAATCGCTTCGAGCGAGACATCCTCGCAGTGCAGGACGCCATTGCGATAACCGAAGTGATTCATCGTGCGTAATCCAGCCATTCCCCTTCGACGCGACTAGCGGAAGCAGGAAGAAATGTCACCCCGGCGGCAGCGACTGCGTTGTGATTGGCCAGTGGTGATATGGGCGCTAGCGGTGCGGCGACGTTGTTGGCACCGGGGGCGTTGCTGCCGGCGGCTGCACCTGCTGTTCCAGCGCCTTTCGATTGGCCGCGTCATCGGCGCGTTGCTGGGCGTCGCGCGCGGCGCGGTCGGCGGCCTTGCGGTCTTCCTCGGCCTTGAGGGTGCGGGGATCGTTCGGCCCCTCGTTCGGCGGGTCGCCCCACATCGGCACGGGGCGCACCAGCTCGCCGCGGAGGCCGCAGGCGGAAAGGGCTAGAACGGACGCGGCGAGAAGGAGGACTGAACGCATGGTGGCACAATCCGCTGCGGCGGGGGGCGGGTCAAGTTGGTCTGCGCACGGCTGTTGATGGGAGTCCGGGGGGTAGTTTCCCCACATGCTGGATCGATCATTCCGCCCAAGGGAGCATCAGACAGCCATGGAAAACAACACTGTAGACAAGCCGATGGAAGCGCCGGCTGCGATCCTGCTGGTTGTGGCGGCTGCATCCGCCCTGCTGCTGGGGTCGTTGATGGTAGTCGACTTTGGGTGGGGGGGCGTCCGAGGCGGCGAAGGTGCGCACCGCCGCGCCGCCCATGCCGCGGCGCCTGTCACAAATCCGGGCTGAGACTAGAGCTTCCGGTACATGTAGATCGACGGCAGGTGAACGCTGAAGCCTGCCTTCTCGTAGGCGCGACGTGCGGGCGCGTGGCTCGGGTCGCCGCCTGTGCCGACGGTGGCGAGCTGCATTCCGGCGGCCCTGAGCGCAGCAAGGGCGCGCTCGTAGAGCGCTGTGCCGATGCCTCTGCCACCATGATCGGGGTGGACGGCGTTGAGCGTGATCTCGCCGACGCCGGGGGCAATGTCAGATTTCCACGAGACGAAGCCGACAGGTTTGTTGTCGATCTCGACGACAGCAGTGGCGTGGCCGCTCTCCGGCCTTACGATGGCGTCGAGTAGGTCGGCCTGCTCCTTCTCAGCATGGGCGAGGCCGAGCTGCGCAATCTCGGGACCAACGATGTTGCGGAAGGACGCGAAAACGGGCGCGAAGGCCGCGGCGCGGATCGCGTGCAGGGCTGGGAGATCGAGGGCGGCATAGGGGCGGATGAGGAATGACATGCGTGCCTGTCCAGTTTGAAATGTCGGAGTCGACTACTGGCAATAAGCCGCGCGGTCAGTTCGGCGTGTGACCCGAACTGACCGGTTGCTCGCCAGCGCTAGGTGCGCCAACGGTCCGACAAACACCTGTGCATCAAGACGTGCAAAATAGCTTCTCCAAGAAGCCAAGCGTGCGTCAGCAATACCTGGTCGTGCAAGGTGGCAGGTCGGGGCGACCAAGCTTACGACAGAACTGTCGGCTATCGTCCCTGCCCCGGCAGCATTCTGCGCAGCGTGTTGTCCTTGAGGGCGTAATGGTGAAACAGCGCCGCAGCTGCATGGAGACCAAGCAGGAAGTATCCCACCGTTCCTCCTGTCTCGTGCAGCTCCTGCACCTGTTCAGCGAACTGTTTGTTCACTCCGGTCAGCGGCGGCAGGTTGAGACCCCAGAACGGGATTGCATCGCCTTCGGCGCTGAGGATGGTCCATCCGGCAAGGGGCATCGCAATCAGCCAGAGATAGATCGCGAGGTGTGCCGCTATCGATATCCAGTAAAGCAGGCGCGGCGGCTCCGGCGTGATCGGCGGGGTCTTCCAGATAAACACCCGCAGACTGGCGCGAAGGAGGGTAGCGGCTAGCACGGTCAGGCCGAGCATGAAGTGCCAGGTTTTCAACCCTTCCCGGAAATCGCTGCCGCGCTCGAAGTTCTCGCGCAACAGGATGCAGGCATAGGCCGCCACAACAAGCAGCAGGACCAGCCAGTGCAGCAGAATGGCGCTGTTGGGATAACGCGCCCGCGGAGAGGAATTGTTCATGAAGGGACTCCTGGTCCCACCTATCATGTGCGACGCGTCGCGAATGTGCGTTGAGGCACATCAATCGGCGAAATCTAAACCAAGCTATAATGAGGTTTCGCGAATGCGGATCAAAGGCGCATGCAAAGCAGTTGAGCCGGAGGGCTCACCCCAGCTTTTGCTTCCACGCTGCGACCTGCTCGCGCACGCGGGTGGGCGCTGTGCCGCCATAGCTTTGGCGGCTCGCCACTGACGCATCGACCGTCAGTACGGCGAACACCTTGTCGGTGATACGCGGCTCGAGCTCTTGCAGAACGCCGAGGGGGACGTCCTGTAGGGCGATGCCGGCGGTCTCGGCGGCTTTCACGGCGGCGCCGGTGATGTGGTGGGCTTGGCGGAAGGGGATGTTGAGGTCCCGGACGAGCCAGTCGGCCAGGTCGGTGGCGGTGCTGAAGCCCGACGAGGCTGAGCCGCGCATGCGTTCGATATTGGGCGTCATGGTGGAGATCATGCCGGCCATTGCTTGCAGCGAGAGATCGAGTGAGTCGAAGGCGTCGAAGGTGGTCTGCTTGTCGTCCTGCATGTCTTTCGAATAGGCGAGCGGCAGTCCCTTCATGATGGTGAAGAGCTGGACGAGCGAGCCGATGGCGCGGCCGGATTTGGCCCGCACAAGTTCGGCGGCGTCGGGGTTGCGCTTCTGTGGCATGATGCTGGAACCCGTCGACCAAGCGTCAGACATGCGCACGAAGCCGAACTGTGCGGAGGACCAGATCACGATCTCTTCGGCGAGGCGCGAGAGATGCTGCGCACAGATCGCCACCGAGCTGAGAGCTTCGAGCGCGAAGTCGCGCGCGGAGACGCAGTCGAGCGAGTTGGCCATGGGCCGGTCGAAGCCGAGCGCCTTGGCCGTCATGTGGCGGTCGATGGGGAAGCCGGTGCCGGCGAGGGCAGCTGCGCCGAGCGGGCTTTCGTTCATGCGCACGATGGCGTCCGAAAAGCGGCCGCGATCGCGGTCAAACATTTCGACGTAGGCCATGAGGTGGTGGCCGAAGGTGACGGGCTGGGCGGTCTGCAGGTGGGTGAACCCGGGCATGACGGTGTCAGCGTGGCGTCCGGCCTGAGCCAGCAGCGCCTGCATCAGCGTGGTGAGCTGGGCATGGCGGGTCTCACACGCGGATTTGACCCAGAGACGGAAGTCGACCGCGACCTGGTCATTCCTCGAGCGGGCAGTGTGCAGGCGGCCGGCGGGTTCGCCGATGATGTCTTTGAGGCGAGATTCCACGTTGAGGTGAATGTCTTCCAGCGCCTTGGAAAACTGGAATTTTCCCTCGCGAATTTCCGAGAGGATCTGATCGAGGCCTTTCTGGATGGCGGATTCGTCGGCGGCGGTGATGACGCCGGTTTTGACCAACATCGCTGCATGGGCTTTCGAGCCGGCGATGTCTTGCTCAGCGAGACGCTTGTCCACGTCGATGGACGCGTTTATCGCCTCCATGACCTGGTCGGGCATGGCCGAAAACCGGCCGCCCCACATCGTATTGCTTTCCGGGCGTCCGCCCGGGGGTGAGTTACTCTCGGGATTTTTCGTCATGGACCTGCGACCCGTCGTTTCTGCCGCGCTTCTCGCACTCTTCGCGGCGGCTTGCCAGCCAGCCGAGAAGCCCGCTGAGCCCGGGCCTGAAACCGTGTTGGCCCCGGAAGCTGCGCCTGCACCGGCGGGCGCTAGCCAGCTGGCCTCGTTCAAGACGGGGAAGTTCGACCGGCTGGACTTCGACGTGGACCTTGCCGCGCCGACCTCCACCTTCGTCGACGACACAGGCAAGGCGCACTCGTTCGCCGAGTACAAGGGCAAGGTGCTGGTCTATAATATCTGGGCCGAATGGTGCGGGCCCTGCGTCGAGGAAATGCCCAGCCTCGCGCGCCTGCAGAAGGCATTCGCGGGCAAGGACGTGGCAGTGGTTCCGGTCGCCTACGGCTTCGGCCAGGGCGTAACGCGGGAGTCGACGCTGGCGAAGTTCCGCAGCCTCGTTGGCACGGACCTGCCGTTCTACTTCGATGGCGAACAGGTGCTGCAGTCGGAAG
>CANJXY010000185.1 GCA_947478925.1 Hyphomonadaceae bacterium
CGCTGAAGGTCAAACCGCGCTCGATCTCGATCAAGGACACCCGCTCGCGCTGGGGCTCGTGCTCATCCGAGGGACGGTTGAACTTCTCCTGGCGGCTGGTCTGCGCCCCGCCCTTCGCGCTCGACTATGTCGCTGCGCACGAGGTCGCGCACATCAAGGAAATGAACCACTCCGACCGGTTCTGGAAACAGGTGGAGCGCTGCTATCCGGACTGGCGCGAAGCGCGCAACTGGCTGCACGAACGCGGCGGCGTGCTGCACGCGATCGGCGACCAGTAGGACAGAAGCGGACGCCGGCCTGATGGCCAGCGCCCGCGTGTCCGGATCTAGTTGGCGCCAACGCCCGGCCCGAGATTCTCCTGAAAGAATTTCAGGCTCTCGCCGAGCACGATCTGGCGGTTCCCCACTGTCATCGGCGCCCACTGGTGGGCTTCGTCCTTGAGCAGGATCAGGCGCACATTGTTGTTGCCTGCCTTGCGCATCGATGCCTCGAGCATGACAGACTGTTCTGTCGGCACGGTCTCGTCCTCGTCGCCGTGGATCAGGAGCAGCGGCTTCTTGATCTCCGCTGCACGCTGGTTTGCCGAGTACTTCTTCAGCATGGCGTAGTCAGCGCTTTCGTCACCCTGCGCCTGCGACCAGTATTTGTAGGCAACGCCCTGACGACCGCCGCCGCCGCCATCAATGACGTCGCCATCATCGCCGCCTTCGCGTGTCCAGCGCAGCATCTCGATCTGGTCGGAGACGCCAGCGCCCGCGAAGAAGCATTTGAAGACGTCCTGGTTCAGCACCGAACCGATCATCGTGGCGTAGCCGCCATACGACCAGCCCGCCATGCACATGCGGTTCGCATCCGCCTGGCCAGACGCGATCAGTGCCTTGGCGCCATCGATCACGTCGTCCTGCATGCGCTGGCCCCACTGGCGGTGACCCGCCTCGACGAAGGCGCGGCCAAAGCCACCACCGCCGCGGAAGTTGGGCTGGAACACGGCATAGCCATTGGCCGCCCACCACATCGCGAACGGATCAGAGCCATAGACGTCGCGCCCTTCGGGACCACCGTGCGGCAGCACGATCATCGGCAGGTTCTTCGCGTCCTTGGCAACGTTAGGCGGGGTCCACAGATACCCCCAGAGAGCCGTGCCATCACGGGACGTGTAGCGCACAACCTGCTCGTTCGGCATGTCGGCTGGCAGGAGGTTCGGACGCGAGCCGCCGACATAATCCACGGCATGCGTCTTCAGATCGTACAGGTAGAATGAGCCGAGATCCTGCGGGCCCGACACGTTGATGAACCAGCGGCCATTGTCGCGAGAGCGGCCCACCAGACGGACGTTCGAATCCGGGAACGCCTTGAGCAGCGCCGGCCAGTTCTTGGCGAAGATCTCGTCCTTCGGCTTGCAGACCCACGTCTCGCCCCAGTAGCAGGCGGCGAGGATCACGTTGCGATCGGTGTCGCGATAGGGGCTGGAGACGTCGAAGCCCGGGACGCTCAGCACCTCTTCATCGTAAGCGCCGGTCGCCGTGTTGTAGACATAGAGCCCGGAGGTTTCCTTGCCTTCCGGCCGGGCCAGCACGAAGACCTTGCCCGCGCCGATGGCCGGGCCTTCGCCCTGAAAGGTCGGACCGCTGTTGGCGCCCTGTGCGCCCATGAAGCGCACGATTTCCTTCCAGTCATTGGAACCCGGAGCGCGACGTTTCCAGGCGAACCCCCGGCCCTGCGCGAGCACGTCCTGGCGCAGAACAGCCCGGCCCGTGCTGTCGAGCACGAAGTTGCCGGTGTTGGTGTCACCGCGATCGACCTCGACCGACTTGCCGGTGGCGACGTTGACCTTGAGCAGCTTGGTGCCCTGGATGGTGGGCGCCGTGATGAGGACGGTCTCGTCATCATTCGGCATGATGTCGATCAGGTTTGCCGACACCCGGCGCGGCACGTCTCCACCCGGTTCGTAAAGCGACACAAGTGCGCCGCCATCCGTCGAGGTCGAATAAATACGCGAGACCCACGTGAACCCGTCATCGGACGAGCGGCGCGTCCGCTTGGCGGACGCAGCGCCCGGCACCACGTGGATCTTTGCACGTGTCGAGAAAATGATCCGGTCATTGCCCTTGAACTCAGCCCAGTCGATCCACTGCTCCTTGTCCGTCTTCACGAACTGGATCGCCTTGGTCTTCTTGGTGACCCAGTCGAGCACGATAAGAACATCGGCGCCGTTCTCGTGCCGCACGCCGGCGATCTTGTTGCCATCGGGCGAGATGGCGGCGCCGCGGAACGTGTTGGGCTGGGTGTAATCATCGAGCGAGGGTGGTCCCGCAAAAGCGGGGGCCGTCACAACTGCAAACGCCGCGAGGATAACGGCAAAGGCTTGCGCAATACGCGTCACCGACAACTCCATAGCTGAGCTGGAATGCGCCGTCCGCAGGACCCCGAAGCAGCGCAAACTTGTACCTTTTTATGCCTTGCTCGCCAGACCGATGCAATCGCCAAGGGCGCCAGGAACGGCGGAACCTGCCGCGGCGCCTTGTGCAGGCGAGCTCTGCCGGAAGATGCCTTGATCTCCATTTGGGGGGCGTGGAAATGTGATCCGTCAGTCGTGCCGGTGACACGGTGCTGGCGGCTTTGCCACACGGCCGCGAGGCGCTATGAGCCTTGCGCTGCGCATGGATGTTCAAAGGTCGGCGCGCCGGTTGGAGTGTGTAAATGTCTGCAGGCGGACCGCGTCCACCGACCCCCACGATCTCCGTTTCGGAGCGCGACATTCATATCGACCGCCTGCTTGCAGAATCGAAGGCCGCACTTGAAGGCGGCCGGCTTGAAGCGGCCGCCCAGGCCGCCGAGATCGCCACCCGCATCAATCCCCTGCGGGGCGACGCCTGGATATATCTCTGCGCCGCGCTTGATGAGCTGGGCAGTGCCGATCTTGAGGTCTGTATTGCCGATGCCTTGCGCCACCTCGGTGATGAACATCCGTTATCCGCCGCATTGAATGCCGATCGCGCGCGCTCTTTGATGGTACGCGGCCGCTGGCAGGAGGCCGCTGACCTCGCCCGCAAAACCGCAAGGCGTGCGGACCTCGGACCGCAACAGCACAACACGCTTGGCTCCGTCTTTCCGCAAATCGGGCTTTACGCAGAAGGGCTGCACCACGCGCAGCTGGGCGCCGATGGTCTGCCGAATGGTCCAAAGGCCTTCTACACGCTTGGGACGGCTAATCGCTATCTCGGACGTGAGGTGGAGGCGCGAAACGCATTCGACCGGGTCCTTGAGTTGAAACGGGGCGACAGCCTCGCCCTTGCCTCGCTGGCGGCAATGACCAAGGCGAGGTCCGACAAAAATCACGTCGCGGAGCTGCAGGAGGCGATCGGCACGACAACCGATCCCGAGAGTTCCGCCCGGCTTCACCATGCGCTTTTCAAGGAACTTGACGATCTGGGGCGACACCAGGAGGCCTGGCCCGCGCTGGTCGAAGGGGCGAGGCACGCCCGCAGTGTTTTTCCGTTCGACATGCAGGATCGGATCGACCGCACGAGCGCCCTGATCGAGACGTTTCCGCCGGCTGCGTTCACGGACATCGGAACGCAGCCATCCTTCAAGCGGCCACGACCCATCTTCATTTTCGGGCTGCCGCGATCGGGCACCACGCTCACCGAGCGCATTTTCGCCGCCCATAGCCGCGTGACGGCGCTGGGCGAAACGCCGTTTTTCCTGCGGGCCGTGAAACACGCGCTTGGATACGAGAAAGCGACCAGCCTTGCGCCTGCAGACGTTCGGGCCTCGCGCAATCTGGACTGGTCAACCGTAGCGAACGTCTACCTCAAGAACATCGCGTTCCTTCTGGAGGGCGCCGACATGTTCAGCGAGAAGACGCCTCATAACTATGATTTTGCCGGACCTATCGCGCTGGCTTTTCCGGAAGCTGCGATGGTGCACGTACGGCGCGCCCCGATGGATTCGCTTTTCGGAACCTATCGCCTGCTGTTCGGTGAAGGCGGCTATCACTGGTCCTATGCCTTTTCAGATCTCACCGAGAATTATCGCCAGTACCGCCGCATCATGGATCATTGGCGGGCCTGTCTTGGAGATCGGTTGGTCGAGGTGACACTGGAAGAGCTGGTGAAGAATCCCGAACCGGAGATCCGCCGTCTGCTGGCGGGCGCCGGGCTCGACTTCGAACCCGCCTGCCTGTCGCCAGAGAAGAACAGCAGCGGCGTATCAACCGCCAGCGCGACCCAGATACGCCAGCCCATCAACAGCCAGGGCGTCGGACGCTGGCGCGCCTATGCCGAGCAGCTTGAACCGCTGCGCGCAGAGCTTGAGCGCGATGGCTTCGTCGATCGCAACGGCGATCCGATCTGGAATTAGCGCCGGATCGCCTGAGCCAGATGACCTGAGATAGCAGCGCCAATGGCGTTCCCTCGCAGGTGATTGCTCAGCCGGCTGTCACTTGAGTGTGCGGCCGCTTGCGCGTTTGCGCAGCAAAGGGCTGCACCTGACGTTCGTCAGCACGATCCCTCGCCTGCCTCTTGCGGCCACCCAGCAGGAACGACCACCGGCACAAAAAAGTAAAGGCGGCGGACCCCAAACGGCCCGCCGCCCAATCTGTAGACGTTCAGGCTGGCCTAGAAGCGCAGGCGAGCCGAAACCGAGTAGACGCGACCCACAGCCCACGGCGCGTAGAGAGCAGCGTCCGTGTTAGCCTGGTCGGTGATACCGCCCGGGATCTGCGGCGGGAACTCGTTCGTGATGTTCGAGATGACCGCGGTAAGCTGCAGGGCATCCGTCACGTTCCAACGGGCCGAGAGATCGTAGTTCGAGAATTCCGGCGTTTTGGTGAAGTTGAAGTTCTGATCGATGAGCTCCGGAACGTAAGAGTGGCGGAGCTGGACCAGATAGTCGCCGATTTCGTAGCGGGCAGTCGTGACCGCTTTGAAGTCGGGCACTGAGCCACCGATGCCGACAGCGTTCGTGCCGACAATTTCCGTACCGAAGTTGTCGTAGCTGTCCACGAAGGAGAGCAGCGTGTTCAGGCTGAGGCGGCCCGGGACGCCGGCGAACAGTTCGTCGAGGTCGAGTTCGTACTCGGCCTGAACGTCGATGCCTTTGGTTTCGAGATCGCCCACGCCGTTACCGAGCGAGGTGTTGATCGCGGTGACCTGGCCGGTGGCCGGGTCACGCGTGATACGGGCGCAATCCGCGGCCGCCTGAGCGCCCACGCCGAGCGCGCCGTAGCAACCGTTAAGGATAGAGCCGACGCCACGCGGAACGATCGCCTGGCTCAACGTGATGTCATACCAGTCGACCGATGCGTTGAGCGTGCCGACCGGGATGAAATCCGGTTTGAACACGAGGCCGGCTGTGATGGTCTCGGCTTCTTCCGGGTCGAGGTTCGGGTTGCCGAAGGCGAAGGACTGAACCTGCGTGTTGGTCTGGGCGAAGCCAGGATAGTTGCCCGAGGGGACGCCCTGCGTGATGCAGAACGCCTGAGTCGCGGCCGAAATGCCCAAGCTGCGGCACGGGTCGACATAGGTCGGGAAGCCCTGGTCGCCGGCCTGGCCGATTTCCTGCAGGTTCGGCGCGCGAACGGCCTTGTTGTAGACCGAACGGAAGCTCAGCCAGCTGAACGGCGAGTAGCTACCACCGTATTTGTAGCTCTGGACCGAACCGATCGAGGAGTAGTCCGAAGCGCGGTAGCCGGCTTCAAGGCTCAGGTCATAGACGAACGGCAGTTTGGCGAGGATCGGAACGACCACTTCGGTGTACGCTTCGTACACGTCGATGGCGCCAACGATCGAGTTCTGCTGGTTGAAGCCAGCGATCTCGCCACGGCGCTGAGCGTCGTCGACCAGGAACGCACCGTCATCACCACGGTATTCGACACCGAACACCGTCGAGACCGGACCGGCGGGAAGCTGGAACAGGTCGCCACGGACGTAGCCGGCAACGCTGGACTGTTCGAAACGGCCGACCGCCCTGATGTCGGTGCCGACAAACGCCGACATGGCAGGCGTCGTCACGGTCGGTCCGAAGATATCGACGTTGACGCAGTTCGGCAGACGGGCCGTGACCGGAACGTTGGCGCAACCCATGACACCCTGCAGCAGGGCGACCGAGTTGACGTTGTTTCTGAGGTCTTGCGTAAAGTCAGACTCGCCCCAACCGGCCGAGAGGTTCCACTCCCAGGTCGGCGCGAGGTGGCCAGTGAGGCTGACCCGCGCAGTAAGAGCGGAGTTCTCGAAGTTGCCGACGCGCGGGCCGATACCGTTCGAGCGCCAGGCGTAGGTGAAGTTTGCGCCCGGGGTCGGACGCGAATTGAGGGCGATCGACAGATCGGGGTGCGGATCGTCAGCCGTACCAACGATGCCATCAGTGCCCGCGATCGCCGGCGAGCTGACCGGGATCGAAAGGCCCGTGATCGGCGTCGCGGCGAGCTGCACCTGCGTCTGGCTGCGGACATAGGAGAGCATGAAGTTCGCAGTGACGTCGTCGTTGATGTCGTAGTGGCCCATCGTGGTCAGGCCATAACGCTCAGCCGGCAGGTAGATGTAGTTGTCCGGTGCGAAGTTGTAGCGCGACGAACCCGCCGCGCGATCCGGAACGCCGCAAGCGCGGGTGCCGAAGAACGGTGTCAGCTTGCCAGCGTCGTTGAACGACAGACCGCCACCGTTGACCGCCACGCCAGCCGTAGCCGCGTTGCAATCGGTGTTCGCAGCAGCGAACTGGGCCGGAAGCAGGGTCGACAGGTTGCGGAACGGGTTGGCTGCGTTGCTGGAGATCGAGCCCCAGGGCGGCGTGCCCGAACCACCGCTCGCCGCGTTGCCACGGACGTGACCGGCGGGGGGGTTGTTCACATAGTCGAGCCATTTCTGCGAGCTGTCGACGAGTGCGTACGAATAGTGGCTGGCGCCGTCCGAGTCGTACACAACCGAGCCCGACCTGCGCGAGTAGTCGTAGGCCGACTGGAACACGCCCGTGCGGGTGAAGTACGAACCGTAGGCCGTGATGTTGCCGCGACCGTCGTCGAAGTTGCCGCCGATC
>CANJXY010000186.1 GCA_947478925.1 Hyphomonadaceae bacterium
GACTGGTCTCCAATTGAGGGCCTCCGGTTCCGCAGCATGTTCCAGCGCGCTGTCCGCGCTGCCAATATCGGGGAGCTGTTTAACCCGGTGACATCTGGGACGGGCGATCTCCGGGTCGACCCTTGCGCCAACGGCACTGCAGCCACGCCACTAACGGGTGCGCTCGCCGCACTTTGTATCGCCACGGGTGTACCAGCAGCCCGCATCACCGGAGGTACGGTTGCGCAACCGACCGAAGGCCAGGTGAACTCGTTCTTCGGCGGTAATCCCAACGTCACGCCGGAAGAAGCTGACACCACGACCTTCGGCGCAGTGTGGCAGCCGGACTTCGCTCCGGACCTCTCCCTGACAGTCGATTATTACGACATTCAGGTAAACAATGCGATCTCGATCCGGCCGAACTTCGACATCGTCGATGGTTGCTACAACCCGGCTCGTAACACGACCATGTCATCGTCCGCGGCTGATTGCGGCCTGATCTTCCGGAACCCGCTGGCCGGGAACCTTGAAGGCAACGAAGCCTACGGCACCGTTCAGGTTGTCCGGAACATCGGCTCGGTCCACTCCGAAGGCATCGACTACGGCATCCGCTACAACTGGGATCTCGGCGCCTGGGGTAACATCGACGCCTCGCTCGACGGGACGCACGTCCTCGATGCCAGCTACGTTCCGGCTCCCGGCGGCGCCAGCGTCGATTGCGTCGGACGTTACGGTAAGCAGTGCGGGCTCCCGTCGACCGTGTCCGGCTCGACCGGCGGCCCAACGCCTGAGGATCACTTCGTGCAGCGCACGACCTGGACTTATGGCGACTTCGACGTCTCCTACCTCTGGCGCTATCTCAGCAGCGCAGAAGTTGACGCATCGCAACTCGCAGATACGGATTCGGTCTCTGCCAGTATCAGCGCGTTCAACTATATCGACCTTGCCGCTTCCTGGCAGGTCGTGGACTGGGCGAAGCTGAAGTTCGCTGTGACCAACGTGTTCAATGAGGAAGCTCCGTTCGTCGCGACCTCGACGGGCTCAACGACCTTCAACTCAGGCAATACCTATCCCTCAACGTATGACGTGCTGGGTCGCGTCTTCACTGTCGGCGTGACGACTAAGTTCTAGTCGTCTCGAACTATGAACAAGGCGGCGGCCCTCCCTAACGGGAGGACCGCCATGGTCTTTTGGGGGATGCATCTAGGCATGCACGAGCTCTCGACACTGATTCAACAAGCCGAGCTTGCGGCAAACTCTGGCCAGTGGGCTGCGGCTGAAAAACTCTGGCATGAGGTGCGCAAACGCGACCCGCACAATGCAAAGTCCATCTTCAGCCTCGGTATTCATGCCATGCAGCGTCGGTCTTTCGCTGAGGCATGCATACTGCTCGAAGACGCGCAGCGCGTAACCCCGAATGATCCTTTCATTTCGCTTACACTCTCGAAGGCAAGGCGCGAAATTGGCGATGGGGATGGCGAAGGCGCCGCCATCGAAAATGCGTTGGCTGTCGATCCGTACTACCTGCCCGCGCTGCTGGCCAAGGCGCAGTGGCTGGACCGCCTGGGACACAAGGCGACCGCTGCACTGTTTTTCCGAAACGCCGTGCGCCTCGCTGGTCCAGAGAATACCTGGCCAGACATCTTTCGCAATCAACTCTGGCTCGGCCGCGCGGCCAGCGATACTTTTGCCCGCGAGACACAAGCACAGTTGAACGAAGCGATTGCACCGCTGATGTCATCGCTTTCAGGCGCACATGCCGAACGCTGGCGCGAGGCCGCGTCGATCATGGCGGGCGTGACGGAGCCCTACCAGCAGCACGCCAACCAGCTCTACGTTCCAAGGCTGCCGGCGATACCGTTCCATGACCGCGCGCAGTTTCCTTGGGCCGACGGGCTGGAATCGAAGACCGGGTTGATCCGCGAAGAACTACGCGCAGCACTGGCGGAGGAGAGCAAAGACTTTGCGCCCTACATCGCACTTAAGCCCGGACAACCGGTAGACCAGTGGCAAGCGTTGAACCATTCCGCAAAGTGGAGCCATTACGGCCTTTGGCGGAACGGTCAGCCGGACGAAGCGCACCTGGCGCGCTGCCCCGAAACGCGCCGGGCTCTGGAAGCAGTCGACATGGCGGCTATCGATGGACTGTGCCCGAACGCGATGTTCTCGGCCCTTGCCCCACACACCGAAATCCCACCCCACACCGGCGAGACCAACGCCCGGCTGGTTGTCCATCTGCCATTAATCGTACCCGACAAGTGCAGCTACCGGGTCGGTTTCGAGCATCGTACCTGGAAAGAAGGCGAGCTCCTGATCTTCGACGACACGATCGAGCACGCGGCCCGCAATGATAGCGACCAATTGCGGGTCGTTCTCATATTTGATGTCTGGAACCCTCTGCTGACCGTCGAAGAGCGCGAGGTGGTGCGGGTGCTGGCCTCAGCGATGCGGCAGGCAACCGCGTCACATTGATCGCACGTCCCGTTCGATGGAATTTTCGCGAGATGCGCCGCCTGCAGCATGAGCTTGCGGCCCAAGACGCTCGGGCGGGCAACGATTTCTCGCAAGGCCGAGGGGACGGTTGCGCTTTGCGGCGGCAAGACTCGTGCGCAACTCTCCCCCCGCGAGGCATACGCGAGCAAATCATGTCGCAGCCGGGGCTATTCGATTGAAATTTCGTCCCTAGCTGCTACGCGCTCAAGCTCACAGTGACGAGACGAGTTTACGCGCATGGAAATGGGCCTTCCCCCATCACAGCCTCCCAAGGCACAGGGTCTTTACGACCCCCGCAATGAGCACGACGCCTGTGGCGTCGGCTTCATCGCCAACGTGAAGGGCAAGAAATCAAACGCCATCGTGGCGCAGGGGCTCCAGATTCTCATGAACCTGGACCATCGCGGCGCCGTCGGCGCGGATCCCCTGCTGGGCGACGGTGCGGGGATTCTGATCCAGATTCCGGACAAGCTGTTTTACGAATGGGCGAAAGAGACAAAGGTCGAGCTGCCCCAGTCCGGCGATTACGCGGTCGCCATGTGCTTCCTGCCGCAGGACGCCGCTGCACGCGACTTCGCGATGACGCAGTTCGCCAACTATCTGGCGAAGTCGAAACAGAAGCTGCTCGGCTGGCGTGATGTCCCGATCAACAAGGAGGGTCTCGGCAAGGCCGTGATTGCAGGCATGCCCGTGATCAAGCAGGCGGTGATCGCCAAAGGATCACCTTCGATGAGCCAGGATGCGTTCGAGCGCAAACTGCTCGCCATCCGCAAGGAGACGCAAAACCCGCTGGCCGAGATCGCCAAGAAGAAGAACCTGCCAGGCCTTGCTGAATTCTACATGCCGTCGCTGTCAACGCGCACCATTGTCTACAAGGGCTTGTTGCTCGCAGGCCAGGTCGGCACGTTTTACACGGACCTCACCAACCCCCTGTGCGAGAGCGCCATCGCGCTCGTCCATCAGCGTTTCTCGACGAACACCTTTCCGAGCTGGAAGCTCGCGCACCCCTACCGCTTCATCGCCCACAATGGCGAGATCAACACCGTGCGCGGCAACGTCAACTGGATGTATGCGCGTCGCCGTTCGATGGAAAGCGCCCTGCTCGGCGCCGACCTCGACAAGATGTGGCCGCTGATACCGCATGGCCAGTCGGACACGGCCTGCCTCGACAACGCGCTCGAACTGTTGGTCGCCGGCGGCTATCCGCTAGCGCACGCCATGATGATGCTGATTCCGGAAGCCTGGGCCGGCCATCAGGACATGGACCCAGCGCGCCGCGCATTCTACGAATACCACGCCGCCCTGATGGAGCCATGGGACGGCCCTGCCGCGATCGCCTTCACCGACGGCCGCCAGATCGGCGCGACGCTGGACCGTAATGGTCTGCGTCCGGCCCGCTTTATTGTGACGGACGACGATCATGTAATCCTCGCCTCAGAGTCCGGCGTTTTGCCAATCCCGGAGGAGAAGATCGTCCGCAAATGGCGCCTGCAGCCCGGCAAGATGCTGCTGATCGACCTTGAGCAAGGCCGCATCATCGAGGACGAGGAAGTGAAAGCCTCAATCGCGGGCAAACACCCGTACGACGAGTGGCTGCACGAGATGCAGTTCAAGCTCTCCGAGCTGCCTCTGCCGGAGCACGATCCGGAACAGGTGCTTCTCGGCCAGAACTCCAACGCCAGCCTGCTCGATCGACAGCAGGTGTTCGGCTACACGCAGGAAGACGTCCAGTTCTTCCTCGAGCCAATGGCCTTGCAGGGTGAAGACCCCATTGGTTCGATGGGCGCCGACACCCCTATCGCCGTGCTCTCGCGCAAGCCCAAGCTGCTCTACAATTACTTCAAGCAGAATTTCGCGCAGGTCACCAACCCGCCGATCGATCCGATCCGCGAAGAGCTGGTGATGTCACTGGTGTCGATGATCGGGCCACGACCGAACCTGCTGGGTCTCGCGGCTGGCACGCACAAGCGGCTGGAGATTTCGCAGCCCGTGCTGACCAATGGCGATCTCGACAAGATCCGCTCGATCAGTGAACTGCTCGATGGCGCGTTCCGCACGGCGACGATTGACATCACCTGGGACGCTAGCGAAGGCGCTGCCGGCCTGACGGCCGCTGTCGAGCGCATTCGCCTGGAAGCCACAGAGCACGTGCTGCAGGACATCAACATCCTGGTGCTGTCGGACCGGGCGGTGTCGGCGGACCGTATTCCGGTACCCGCCCTTCTCGCGCTGTCTGCGGTCCACCACAAGCTGATCCGTCAGGGCCTGCGCATGCAGGTCGGGCTCGTGGTAGAGACGGGCGAAGCGCGCGAGGTGCATCACTTCTGTACGCTTGCCGGCTATGGCGCGGAGGCCGTGAACCCGTATCTGGCGTTCGAAACACTGGAGCAGATCCGTCAGCAGGAGGGCCTGAAACTCTCCGCCAAGGATGTGCAGAAGAACTACATCAAGGCCATCGGCAAGGGCGTGCTGAAGGTGATGTCCAAAATGGGCATCTCAACCTACCAGTCCTATTGCGGCGCGCAGATTTTCGACGGCGTCGGCCTGTCGTCCGAGCTGATTGCCGAATACTTCACCGGCACCGCCACGACGATCGAGGGCATTGGCCTTGCAGAGATCGGTGAAGAGGCTGTGCGGCGTCACCGCGCGGCGTTTGGAGACTCCCCCGTTTATCGCGACCTGCTCGATGTGGGCGGTGACTATTCTTACCGCATTCGCGGCGAAGATCATGCGTGGACGCCTGAATCCGTCTCGAAACTGCAGCATGCGGTTCGCGGCAATGTGTCTGAAGACTACGCGGCCTTTGCGGAGACAATCAACGAGCAGAGCGAGCGGTTACTGACCATTCGTGGTCTTATGCAGTTCAAGTTCGCGGAGACGCCGGTTCCGATCGATGAGGTGGAGCCTGCGGCCGAGATCGTGAAACGCTTCGCCACCGGCGCAATGAGCTTCGGCTCGATCAGCCGCGAAGCGCACACGACGCTGGCCATCGCGATGAACCGCATCGGCGGGCGCTCCAACACCGGCGAAGGCGGCGAGGAGCCCGATCGCTTCAAGCCGATGAAGAATGGCGACTCGATGCGCTCGCGCATCAAGCAGGTCGCCTCGGGGCGCTTCGGTGTCACGGCCGAATACCTGGTCAATGCCGACGATATACAGATCAAGATGGCGCAGGGTGCGAAGCCCGGCGAAGGCGGACAGTTGCCGGGCCACAAGGTCGACAAGAATATCGCCAAGGTGCGCCACTCGACGCCGGGTGTAGGCCTGATCTCGCCGCCACCGCACCACGACATCTATTCGATCGAGGATCTGGCGCAGCTGATCCACGACCTCAAGAACGTGAACCCTGGCGCGCGTATCTCTGTGAAGCTGGTGTCCGAAGTCGGCGTCGGCACGGTTGCCGCCGGCGTCTCCAAGGCCCGCGCCGACCATGTGACGATCTCTGGCTTCGAAGGCGGCACGGGCGCATCGCCGCTTACGTCGCTCACTCATGCCGGCTCCCCGTGGGAGATCGGCCTCGCGGAGACGCAGCAGACGCTGGTTCTGAACGAACTGCGCGGGCGGATTGCCGTGCAGGTAGACGGTGGCCTGCGTACGGGCCGGGACGTCGCCATCGGCGCTCTGCTCGGCGCGGATGAGTTCGGTTTCTCGACGGCGCCCCTGATCTCGGTGGGCTGCATCATGATGCGCAAGTGCCACCTGAACACCTGCCCGGTCGGCGTCGCGACACAGGACCCCGTGCTGCGCGCGCGCTTCACCGGCGCGCCGGAATACGTGATCAATTACTTCTTCTTCGTTGCCGAAGAACTCCGCCAGATCATGGCGAAACTCGGCTTCCGCAAGGTGGAAGAGATGGTTGGCCGCGTCGACCTGCTCGACATGAAGCAAGCCGTCGATCACTGGAAGGCAAAGGGCGTCGACCTGTCGAAGATCCTCTACCAAAACCCCGCGAAACCGGGCGTCGCGGTGAAGATCTGCGAGACGCAGAACCACGGCCTCGAGGGCGCACTGGACCATAAGCTGATCAAGGCGGCCAAACCTGCGCTGGGCAAGTCCCCCAAGCCAGTTCAGATCAGCGAGACGGTCAATAATGTGAACCGCACCGTGGGGGCGATGCTCTCCGGCGACGTGGCGCGGAAGTTTGGCCATGCCGGCCTACCCGACGATACGATCCAGATCACGCTGACGGGCACAGCGGGACAAAGCTTCGGCGCGTTCCTCGCGCGCGGTGTAACGCTCAACCTGATCGGCGACGGCAATGACTATGTCGGAAAAGGCCTGTCGGGCGGTCGCGTCGTTGTACGCCAACCTGACAATGTGAACCGCGAGCCAACGCAGAACATCATCGTCGGCAATACGGTTCTCTACGGCGCCATCGCCGGCGAAGCGTATTTCGAGGGGGTCGCGGGCGAACGTTTCGCCGTACGCAATTCCGGCGCGGTCGCGGTCGTCGAAGGCTGTGGCGACCATGGCTGTGAATACATGACCGGCGGTGTCGTCGTCGTGCTTGGCGCAACCGGACGCAACTTTGCGGCGGGCATGTCTGGCGGCGCAGCTTA
>CANJXY010000187.1 GCA_947478925.1 Hyphomonadaceae bacterium
GCACTGGCTCGATCGATCAGGCTGCAGTTCGCCCAAGAACTCTCACTGATACGTTGGGGTGGCTCGAAAATCCTGACGCACGTCAATCGCAATGGCGAGCCATCTGTTCGATGTGAAACAGACACGGAGGCCTCGCTCGTTGAATACTGCGAATCGTCTTGGCACTTTCTGAGTGAGCGGTTCGCGGGAGACCCCCTGACACCTTTCGACAACGCGGTCTGCCCGGAGCCTTAGTGACGCTGATTAGTACCTGTCTGCAGTGATCATGACTCTTGGACGAGGTCCGCTTTGCTCAGTTTTCCTTGGTCTTCTGCGTTCGCGCACATCCGCCTGAATTTGCCCCGCTCTCATCCCGTTGCGGCTATCGGACGGCAAGGATGGGCTTTTTATTGTGGATGCGGCGGCCGAGGAATTGGCTGTGCAACCCGCCGATGACTGTCGATGCGCTCAGAGGCGTCTTTCCCGACATCAATGGGCGCACCGAGGCCGAACGCCTTCTACACCTGATCGTAAATCACCTCCCGGCGATGGTTGCCTACTGGGACACCAATTTGCTGTGCAGGTACGCGAACGAACAATACCGGGAATGGTTTGGTCGCTCGCCCGCACAGATGCTCGGCATCTCGATTCAGGAACTGCTGGGCGCGGCAGTATTCGAACTCAACGAGCCATTTATTCGCGGTGCGATTTCGGGTCAGGCGCAGACGTTTGAACGAACGCTGATCAAAGCCTCCGGTGTTACGGGTCATACGCTCACACGATACATTCCCGACATCGACGACACGTGTCGGGTTGCGGGCATGGTCGTTTTGGTAACAGACGTTTCCGCGCTCAAGGAAACTGAGCAGATGCTCAAGCAGGCTAGCGCTGCCGCCCAGAATGCCCGCGAAGAAGCGGAAGCGGCACTGACTGCGAAAAGCGAATTTCTCGCGAACATCAGCCACGAGCTCAGAACCCCCGTGACGAGCATTGTCGCGTTTTCAGAATTGCTGGCTCGGCAGCCAGCGCTAAATGGAGACGTCACCAAAGATTTTGACCGTATCCGCAATGCCAGCTCCGACCTCTTGAGAACCGTCAATGACCTACTGGATTTTTCAAAGCTTGAAGCCGGGCAAGTGCAGATGGATCTCGGTTCTGTCGATCCGCGCTCCATAGGCATGGGTGCTCTCGACTTCTTTGAGCCCCAACTGCTCGAAAAACACCTGTCACACACATTTCGGGCGACGGAACTGCCCCCAATCGTAGTGATGGATCACGTACGGGTCAGACAGGTTCTGCTCAACCTGATCGGCAATGCCGTGAAGTTCACAGAACGTGGCGGCGTCGACCTGGTGGCGGAGTACGACCAATCGCGCCACATGCTACGCTACACCGTTTCCGATAGCGGTCCCGGGATTCCGCAGAAGCATCAATCGAAGCTTTTCCAGCGCTTCTCGCAGGTCGATGGATCCTCAGCACGTAAACTCGGCGGCGCCGGTCTGGGGCTCGCAATCTCCAGGGGGCTCGCGGAAGCTATGGGCGGCAGTGTCGGTTTCTTCAGCACCACCGGCAAGGGAAGCCAGTTCTGGTTGGAGATACCATGCGAGGCCCCAACCTTGGCCACCGGAGGTTTATCCAACGCAGACGAAACCACCGGTCACTCAGACTTTCTGCAGGGGCTTCGCCTTCTCGTAGTCGACGATCATCCTGCAAACCGTGAGATCATGAGGCGGGTTTTGGAGCCATTGGGCGTTGCTGTTGTCGAGGCAGATAGCGGAAAAGGCGCCGTCGCATTGGCAGAGGACGATCACTTCGACATCATACTGATGGATATTCTCATGCCCGAAATGGATGGGCCGACCGCTGCGCAATTGATCCGTGCCGGCTTTGGGCAAACACGTTCCGCGCCAATAATTGCGTTCACAGCGAATGGTGACCACGACATTAGACCTGAATGGACAGGACTATTCAGCGGTCTGCTCCAGAAGCCGTTCGTCGTTGCCGACCTGCTGAACCTGCTCGTACGACATGCTCCCGGTCGAACGCCTTGAACAGTTAGTCACGTCATGAGATTCGATGGTGGCGGGCGAGGACCACAATCGGTTAGCGGCCGCATCGGTCGGGCTGCAACCGATTGCTCGCCATGGACCTCCCCCAAGCAACGCCGCGCGGCCATCGCGACCTAGGATTGACGGCAAGCGATGGCCCCTGGCTCTTATGAGCAGGGGGCGTGGCGGTCGTTTCTGTGGCGGCGCCGACGAGTTCCGACCGGCCGAAATGGGCCACGCTTTGACGGACCCGCCGCGGCCTTACCCACGCGGAGCACACGCGTGAATTGCCGCGCGCGTTTCCTAAGGAAGGATCAGGAAGGACATCGCCAATTGCAAACATCCCAGACCCAGGAATGAGACGACAAGATTTGGCGCCAATTTCCCGTCAGGGCTCAACCCGTTCGCGTCCCGACAAAGTTGGGACGCAGATCGTCTCGTGAATGTCCGGTCTGGGCGCGACCAAACAAATGTCCCGGCGCCTTTTCGCTGGGGGATGGTCTCGAACTGCGCTTGATTGAGAGGGCCGCCGGGCCAGGGACGCAAATCTGAACTCGGTGAACTCGCCAGCAATCGATACCTAACAAACGGGGACGACCATGACACTGTCCAGATGGATCACAATGCCTGTCGTGGTGCTGTCAGCGCTCGGCCTTGCGGCTTGCTCAACGATAACGATGAATGCTCCGGTCACCTCGCACAGCTCGGCAACAACTAAAGCGCCTGCAGCCACAATCAATTCCCGCTCCCTCACCGCCAATCTCGCATCGCGACTTGAATCGGATTTCGTTTTTCCCGACCAAGGCAGGAGATACGCCGCAGCCATCCGCGCGAACGCCGACGCCGGTAAATATGACTCAATCAGCGGGGTCCATCTCGCCACAAGGCTTACCGAAGATCTTCAGGGTGTCGCGGTCGATGGCCACTTGCGAGTGATGTATCAGGGAGAGGGCGGCGGCGGAGGACCGCAGATCATTGTCCAGCGCCCAGCAGGGACTGCGGATGGCCCGCCTTCACTGGATCGCCCGCCTACCATCGTTCGCATGGAACCGCCCCCAACCATGGAGCAGGGCCGCTGGCTCGCCCCGGGCATCGCGTTTGTTCGCTTCAATCTCTTCCCAGGCGAAGCCGAGGAAACCGAAGCGGTGCGACAGTTCATGACGACACATGCCGACGCCAGCACAATCATCTTTGACGTGCGGACACATATGGGTGGTGGCCTCGACGAAATGGATGCAATCTTTCCCTGGCTTTTTGCGACGCCGACGCGGCTGGTGACCATGGCAGCGCGGAAGTCGGTTGATGAAGCAGGAGGCTCTCCTGTTGGCGCCGGCCCCGCACTACGAAGGGTGCAGGGGGATCCGAACTTCGCAACTCTCGAACACTGGGCGACACCCGGCGCGGATACGCGCCTGTTCGATGCAAAGATCTTTGTACTGACATCCGGATTTACCGGATCCGCAGGCGAACATTTTGCGCTCGCATTCAAGCACACCGGGCGCGGGACTCTGATCGGCCGGGCTACCTATGGCGCCAATCACTTTGGCGGCGACCAGGATCTGGGCGGCGGCTTCACGGCGTTTATTCCGGTCGGGCGCACCTACGATCCTGTCACCGGCGCCGATTGGGAAAACGTTGGCGTCGCGCCTGATATCGATGTTGCGCCCGAGGCGGCGCTCACTGAGGCGCTGACGCTGTCGGGCATCTCACGGGAGGAGGCTGCCAGGCTGTCGGCAGAGGTCGCCCCGAAAGGCCCAATGGAGAGCCCGCGCAGACGCGCAGACTAGGGGAATCGCAGTCGGTGCTGGCGCTGAACCATCGGCGGAGCTCACCGGATTGAAAGTGATTCTGGCTAAGCAAGAACCATAGGCTCTGCCCCCGACATCATATTCTCCGACACCCTCGAGGATCAGGCGCGAGCCAGTGGCAGTTTGGGACCCCCACTTCACGCCCTTCCGGCATTGTTATCAATGGAAGGGTCGCTCGGGAATTGCCGGTCGCTTCAGCCCTGTTGGTCGGGCTGGAGCGCGCCCGGTAGCGGTCATCTGCAGTGTTGCGATTTTCGAGGCGAGACTCGACCTCCTGAAGCCGGTCCCGTAACCCTGCCAGGATCACCAGCGGGGGTCGGGCGTGACGGACATCAAACGGATCGCGCCACTAGCTTAGGTCGGCCAGCGTTTCGCGCACTGTGTGATACTCCGAGACGAAGAATGAGCCGATCATTTCGTCACGGTGCATCGGCGCGCGCATCCTCGCTCAGCGCGGTCTGTTGCAGGATCGAGGGCAGCGGGCTTTCGTTCATTTGACTTCCCCACGCTTTGGCGTCTTCAGCCCTTTATCATCATCGCACCCGCCCACCGCGAGTATCCATCGAGATTGAAAGGGCCCAAGTGACGTCGGAAAGCATAGTCTGGCATCCGACTGAGTTAATCCACGGTGGCCAGTCAGAGATGGCACTGCGTTGCCCCCCCCGAAACCTGCCGTTCAGCGTGTCGCGATAGGCTTGATAAGGTGGCACGCCCCACGCCGAAGCAATCGCCTCCCATCGCCCGTCTTCAATGTCCGGATCTGATTCAGCTTGCTGTCGATCGAACTTGCTCGCGTACGCCGCCCTGATTAAGTTCAGTATGCGGTCGGAAGCGCAATCCGCGGGGAAGAAGAAGAGATCACCAGATGAAAAAGTTCATCAACGCGAAGGCAGTCGCAGCACTTTGCATCGGACTGGGTGTAGCCTCAGGTCCATCTCAGGCTCAAACGGCGGGTTATATGTGGTGCTCCGCCACGGCGACTAACGGCAACAGCGTGGCGCACTATTATTCTGGTGTTTTTCAAGCCAGCGCCTCGGAAGCCACAGCCAAGGCCGCAGCATTCAGGAACGAAGTGGAAGATGCAGAAATCAGCGCAGCTGCGATCACGGCCAACTGTTACGCGGCAGCAGATGAACCCTCAGCCCTCCGGTCACTCAAAGCCAACCTGACAAGTGCGCCGGGCACTTCTATCGATTGGGCAGGCTGAAGCCACTGAACAACGGGCAGCGCTTACTGCGGCCCAATGCCATGCTTTGCCGGCTGGTCCGCCAGATCGAATGTCCAGATATAGGCCCGGAGTTCGCCGAGGGGGAGCTTGTGAACATACAGCACTCGCTCCAGCGCCGCCGCTCGCCCGGCTCTAACCGAGCCGGCGGGTCATCACTCAACTGAAGACATTCCAGCACGCTAGTCCTGCGCCTACCACCCGCCCCCGCCTCCACCTCCCCCGCCGCCGCCGGAGAAACCTCCACCGCCCGAGCCCGACGAACTCGAGCTTTGCGGAAGAGCGCTCGACACGCCCGAACTGATGCTGGAAATCAGTGCTTCGTTGAGGCCGGAAAGTGAATGTCCGCCACCCGCCCAGAAACCCGCCCAGCCGGGACTGTAAGATTCCGCCACCTGCGGCAGCAACCGTTCGAAGTGCCGCGTCCACGGCTTCTCCACGCCGAGCGCGACGGCGTAAGGTAGGAAAGCCTCGTAGCGCTGCTTCGACATCGGCGGCAGCTTCTGGCTTCCCACCTCAACCGCATTGAGCTGCAACTTCTCCGCCGTCTCCATGTAGAGCCGGAAACCCTCGATCTCCGTGCGAACACTCTGGCCCTTCGGCGTCGGCGCGGGCATCAGGTAGAGGAACACCACGTTAAGGACAGCCAGCGCCAGGACCGCAAACGTATGCAACGTCGTCCACATCGAGGCCTGGCTCGCCGCGAACACGACGCCGCCCGCCGTCAGCGCAAGGCCGGCCAGCGTGTATCCGATATTCCACTTGAAATAGTCGGCACCATACTTCCGGGACAGCGCGCCTTTGAACGATTCATAGGCACCTGTCAGTACTGAATCGTAGGTCCCGTCCAGAACTCTCCGGCTGCTGACCAAGCTCCGCTCGAGAGTAACATCCTCAGACGCAAGACCAGCGACATCGTCCCCCTCGTATATTCTTTCGAGGATAGTGACGCCCTTCTTCGAGGTGTCGATCCTGATCCGCCCCTTAACCGCCAGGTTCATCAGCGTCGCGATCAGCGCCGTGTGGCCGCGCAGCCCACGATAGTAGACATGGTGTGCGGCAGCAGGCGAAAATCCCGTCGGCGGCTCATACAGCGGAAACACGGGTCCCTTGATCGGGTCGCGGCCGACACGGTCGAAGCTGCGTATGTAGAACCACGCGAGCGCGCCAAGCGAGGCCATCAGGATTGCGAGCGCGCCATTGCGCTGCCACCACAGCCAGTTCTGATCGAAGTCCGAGGGCGGATCGATCAGCCCCTTATCAAACCCGATCGCAACCGTAAGTCCCTCTCCCGCCTCCAGCCGTCGCGTCGTCTCGAACACGTGACGGCTGCCACTCCCGGTGTGTGTGTAGTCCGCGCCCGCAGCGCCCTGATCACCGGTATAGGCCTTGGCCGCGGCAATCCGCGCGCCCGGCGGAAGTACGACGCTGACCCGCGCGGCGAGAATCGGAAAAACCCAGTAATTCCCGGTCGCGTTCCAGTAGACCTCGTCATAGTTGTCGAAATAGCGAACCTGGTTCCTGACGCGGTAGCGAATCTCGTATGCATGCGCACCCGGTTCCAGAAATACGTGGGCATCGCCGATGCGGATGCGATAGGCGTTGTCCTCGGTCTCCGTTTCGTAAGGCTCGCTCCGGCCATCGCGCGTCACACTCACGACGTCGTAGCCATAGGAGAGCTTGGCGCCTTCACTTTCAAAGTAGCGAGGCAGGTCGCGGAATATGCCCCGCCGGATCTGCTCACCTTCCGAGATAATCGCGAGACGTTCGGTGACGACGATGTCACCGTCTTTCTGCACCTCGATCGTGACTTCAAAGCGATCGATCCGCTCTTGGGCACTCGCCGCCATCGCAAAGAGCGCGGCGAACACTCCAGCGAACAGCAGCGATGAGAAAACCCGGAACGCTCTCATGGCTTCAGCGAGACTTGCGGCGCCGCACGGTCGGCAGTCTCGATCTCGAAA
>CANJXY010000188.1 GCA_947478925.1 Hyphomonadaceae bacterium
CGCGCGAGGTGAAGATGCGGTAGAACACGGGCTTGGGTGCACCCGCAGCGTCAGCCACGTCCTGCATCGATGCGGCGGCGCCGCGCGCCAGAAATGCGCGGGCGGCCGCACGGAGGTAGTCCGCCTTGCGGGCTTCCTTGTCGACGCGCGGCTTATAGCGTGGTCGCGACTTCGGGCTGTCTTCGTCGCCGTCCATGTCGATCCTGTTCCCCCCAAAGGAATAGAATATGACCTCACTGCCTGCCGGGAACACTCGAGACTAACCGGACTGCAGGCTCCGAAGAAGCGGTATGTATGCATCGGTCCGCTTTGCCAAGCTCAGCTCACGCGGGACGGTACCCCTTCGGCGGCGCTTTGCGAGCCCGCGCAGGCGAGCGCAAACGCGAATTCAAGCGCGGTTTCCCTGAGGCTGGCGAAGCGTCCGGAAACCCCGCCATGGCCGGCCTCCATGTTGATTTTCAAGAAATATGGCCCGCCTTCGGGCGCCTCGTGACGTAGCCGCGCGGTCCACTTTGCCGGTTCCCAGTATGTGACGCGCGGGTCAGTCAGGCCGCCGGTGATCAGCATGGGCGGATAGGCGCGCAAGCTAACCTGATCGTAGGGCGAGTACGCGAGAATCCGGTCGTAGGCGTCCGCGTCGATCAGCGGATTTCCCCACTCTGGCCATTCGGGCGGTGTGAGGGGAAGGCTCTCGTCCGACATAGTATTGAGCACATCTACAAAGGGAACGGCGGCAATGATCCCGCCAAATAGCGTGGGGTCGAGATTCACGGCGACACCCATCAGCAGTCCGCCTGCAGATCCGCCCATCGCCACGATGCGGCCGCGACTGGTGTAGCCCTGCGTCACGAGGTGGCGGCCGGCGGCAACGAAATCCTCGAACGTGTTGGTCTTTTTTTCGAGCTTGCCGTCGAGATACCACTGATAGCCCTTGGCCATCGATCCGCGCACGTCGGCGACGGCATAGATGAAGCCACGATCGACCAGGCTGAGACGGGCCGTGCGGAAGTCGGCCGGGATTGTGATGCCGTAGGAGCCGTAGCCGTACAGCAGCACCGGCGCTGTGCCATCGAGCGGCGTGGTGCGATGGCGCAACAGTGTGACGGGGACGAGCGCTCCGTCATCGCCTGGCGCATCGATGCGTTCGACGATGTAATCGCCGGAGTTGTGGCCAGAAGGTACTTGTTGCGTCTTGCGAAGGACGCGCTCGTGCGTGCGCATGTTGTAGTCGAAAACTGTCGCGGGCGTCGTTGGTGAGGAGTAGTCGAAGCGTAGCCACGGCGAGTCCCAGAGATAGCCATTGGACATACCGAGGGCGTAGGCGGCTTCGGCAAATTCGATGACGTGCTCGGCGCCGCTGATGCGTTCCCGCACAACGATGCGGGGTAGGCCGTTCTCGCGTTCCATACGCACGATGAAATCCGCGAAGGGTTCGACGTCGAGGATCAGAACGCCGGGGCGATGGGGAATCTCTATGCGATGATTTTCTTCGGCGGGATGGTCGTAAGGTGCGGAGACGATCGCAAAATCGACTGCGCCATTGCGGTTCGTGCGTATCCAGAAGCGGTCATCGAAATCGACGGCGGAGTAGTCCACGCCCGCTTCACGCTCGGCGATCAACATCAGCGTATGATCTTCAGCGTCCGCGCGCAGGAAGCGCCACTCGCTGGTGGTGTGGTCGTTCGCGGTGACAAAGATGAACTTGCCCGACTGGCTTTTCTGCACGCCGATGAAGAAGCCCGGATCGGCTTCGCGATAGATGAGTTCGTCGACCTGCATCCCGAGAAGGTGACAGAACACCGCCGCCGGCCGCGCGTTCTCGTCGCGCGCCACCCAGAAAATCGATTTCGAGTCTTCGCCCCAGACGAAGTCGCCATAGGTGTCGTTGATGGATTCGATCAACGCACCGGTGGCGCAATCGATGACGTTGAGCGTGTAAAATTCTGAGCCCTTGCTATCGACTGCGTAGGCAAGGCGGCCGTGGTCGGGCGAGTGCGACACCTTGCGAATATCGAAATACTCGCATCCCTTCGCCAGCGCATCGCCGTCGATCAATAGCTGTTCGACGGAAGCGTCGCCCGTAAAGGCCTGGTCGGCGGGGCGACGACAGAACAGAGGATACTCGCCCCCTTCGCGGAAGCGACGGTAGTAGGCCCACGCTCCGTCGATGGCGGGAACCGAGCTGTCGGTTTCCTTGATGCGGCCGCGCATCTCCTCGAACAGCTGGTCCTGCAGAGCCGCCGTCGGCGCCTCAAGGCTCGCATGAGTGTAGGCGTTCTCCGCCTCAAGGTGGGTGCGGATATCGGCGCGCAGACGAGACGGCTCGCGCATAACTTCACGCCAGTTGTCGTCCTTCAGCCACGCATAGGGATCGACGCGGGCGCGGCCCAGCTGCTCGATGACAGCATGAGCATCGCGCCGCGCTTGGGGCGGCGAAAGGTCCGCCGCCGCCAGCGGAAACCGCGGCGTTCCGCCAGCGCCCTTACCCGTGCGGGCGGGCCTGTTCGTTGATTTTTGAGCCATAAATCCACTTCTATGCAGGCGGCATGGCATTTGTCGGGCAATGGGTGATTCGTCCCAAGGGCTGCGCTGGAAAAGCCATGTTAGTGGAAGGCCTTGGCGACCTTCCGTGCACAGATTCCGATCGTGAATCGGGCGTTGGGCTGGATCAGCTGCCGTAGATGATGCCGATCGACTCCGCGACGCAGGCGGGGCGGTCCTTGCCCTCGATCTCGATGGTGGATTCCATCGTGATCTGTTTGCCGCCAGCGCGGGATTCAACACTCAGGCATTTCTGGCGCAAACGCACCTTCGAGCCCGAGGGGACCATGTTGGTGAAGCGTACCTTGTTGCAGCCGAAATTGATGCCGCGCTGGACGTTCTCTACGCGCATCAGTTGGGCGGCCAGCATCGGCAGTAGGGACAGGGTAAGGTAGCCGTGCGCGATAGTGTGGCCGAGTTCCTTGGTCGCGCGCTCGACATCCACGTGAATCCACTGGTGGTCGCCCGTCGCGTCGGCGAATTTGTCGATCTGGCTCTGGGTGATCTGGTGCCAGGGCGAGACGCCGACTTCGGTTCCGACGAGGGATTCGAGGTCCCCGAATTTCACTAGACGCATGGTCGGCGCTTCCTCTGCTTATGCTGGGGGGACAATATTCGCTGGAATTTCAGGCGCAAGCTGTGTCCGGACACGGAATTTCTGGTGTCCGGGCGAAATTTGGAGAAGGCTTTTTGGCGCTGCGCCACGATCCTGCCACGACCGGACGGAATCTGTCTGGCGTCCCAGCGTCTATTTGCTGGGCACGGGATGCGGACATCCTCATGTGAAGGACGGCCGCGCGCCGAAGGGAAACACGTTCCATGACCATGATTGGAAAACCCGGCTCACAACAACCCCGGGTGAAGAAATCCGAGACGCTGGAAGTCCGGATCCCTCACGAAACCAAGCAGGCGTTCCTCAACGCCTGCCGGGAGGACGGGACCACCGCGAGCGAAGTCGTTCGCGATCAGGTGCAATCCTACCTAGATGCGCGCGAGCAGCCTCCACAACAGAAAAAAGGGACGCTCGTCATGCAATTTTCTCCCAATGTACGTCGCTACGGCCCGCGCGTAGCTGCAGGCAGCCTTGCCGCGTTCGGCCTGACTGCGCTCGCCGTTCTGCCCTCTGCTGCGACGCCGGACTTCAAGGCGCAGTTCACCCGCCTAGACGCGAATGGCGATGGTGTTCTGTCGGTCGATGAATTTCTTGGACCGGATGAAAAAGCCACGGACGGCGGCGAGCGCAGCGTCGTGGTCGAGACGCGCTCGATCACGCGCACCGGCACGGACGAGGCTGAGCCGCCGCATCCGGCGCCGGGCATCCAGCAAGACGCGTTTACCTTCTACCTGCCAGACGAACTGACCCCGGCGAAGGGGGCAAAGGCGACCAAGCAGCATCAGGAATTCAAGGTCATCTCGCGTCAAGAAACAAGAGACGCGAGCGAGGATGAGGCAAAGGGCGAGGCAACGACGAAGACTTACACGTTCTCGGCGGACGACATGCGGAAGCAGGAGTTCAGCTCGATCGACGCCAACGCCGACGGCAAGGTGAGTCTTGAGGAGTATCGCGCCCAGCAGACTGCAATGCTGACGCGCGGGTTCGAGATTCTCGACGGCGATGGCGACAAGTCGCTGAGCCAGGACGAGTATGCCCGCATCGTTGCGCCGCCAATCATGAAGCTGAACTGGCAAGAGGGGTCCGATGCGCCCGAACCGCCGAAGATCGACATGCCTGCGATGAACGACGTGTCGCCCGAAGCGATTAAGGCGGCGTTCGTGCGGCTTGACGCTAACAAGGACGGCAAACTCTCCCTGCAGGAGTATCTGCCCAAGGCCTGAACGGCCTGTTCCGGATGATTGCAGGCGCCCCAGCCGGAAGGCCGGGGCGTTTGTCATATTCAACGCCCGCCATGGCTGGCGCCTGCTGCATTTGGCGTTGGGCCAAAACTGCGCCATTCTGGAGCCTGTTGGTGCGTGAGGGAGCTCTGTCATGCGTGAGACCCGGACCCTGGCGAGCTGGGTGATTGCCCTGTTCGTTGCTGTGATGCTGCTGTGGGTGGCGGCCGAGGCGCTGGCTCCGCAGCCGCCCGCGAAGAACCACCTGTTCGAGGTGTTCCGCGAGAGCTCCGGCATTGTCTATTTCGAGCCCATGGGCCGGTTTGTGTTTGGCGCGCTCGCGACGCTGGTCGCGCTTGTGGTCTTCATCCCCATGACGCGGCGGGCTGGGGCGATCCTCGCCACGCTGCTGCTGGTTGGGCTTGGCGCGCTGGTAGGTCAGCTGATGATGCTGGGCATCCAGGTGCCGGTCGATACAATCGACGCGGCCGGCGTAGTCACGACGAGCACGGATCCGTCGGGGCTATTCTATCTCGTGGCCGGGCTGCTGGCTGCGTCTGTGGCGCTGATTTTTGTCCATCCGGGCAAGGCCGAATCCTGACCGAAGCCAACAACCGGGCCTGACCTCGCGGAATCGCCCTTCCGGCCCAGGGAGGTTGATGATCCGTTAACTGCGCTTCGCGCATCCTGACAGCGGCAGCCAACAAGGGGGTGCCATGTCGGGCGATGTATCCAATTCGGGCCGGCCTGCTGTGGCAGGCGACCAGGGCGGCGCGGTTGTTCCCGCGAACGCCGAAGGCTTTGCGCGTCGCACGTTGCTGCGCCGTCTGATGGACGTGGTCGCCCTGCCATCGTCGCGCGGCAACATCCAGGACCGCGCGATCGCGGGTGACCTGCTCATGGAAATCCTGATCGAGTCCGATGTCTCGGCCCGCGAACTATGCGCACGTCGCCTGCGGGAAATGTCGCAAGCGCCGAAGCGATTGCTGCGCTTTCTCGCGCTGGATGCGCCGCACGTGGCGCAGTTGATCCTCGCCGACAATCGCGCGTTCGATGACGCCGATCTCTGCCAGATCGTGGAGAAGGGCGGAACGCCGCATCGCGTAGCGGTCGCCCAGCGGCGCGATATCGGTCCCGCGGTTGCGTCGGCCATCGCAGAGAGCGGCGATGCGGTTGCGATGCGTGCGTTGCTAGACAACACGCAATCGAAGCTGTCCGACCGATCGGTCGAGCTGATGGTTGCCGCTTCGCGCGATGCCCCGGCGCTTCCGCCGCTACTGATCCAGCGTGAAGAGGTACGCCCCGCGCACGCGCTAGCAATGTTCTGGTGGGCGGGGCCGCACGAGCGCCGGCAGATCCTGCTGCGTTTCTCCGCCGAGCGCACACTGCTGATCGACATGTGCGGCGACATTTTCAAGCTTGCGCTTGAGGAGCAGGATCCCGTCGTTCGGAAGTCGCTTCAGATCATCGAGCGACGCCAGCGGGATCGCAGCGCCATCGATCGCTCAGAGCACGAAGGTCTCGAGACAGCGATCGACGCGGTTGCCATGACGGGCATGACTCCCGCTGCAATGACGGACATCGCCGCGCTGTCGGGCGTCAAGACTTCGACAGCTGAGCGTATCTTCAAGGATTTCGGCGGTGAAGGCATCGCCGTGCTGTGCAAGGCGACCGGTCTCAAGCGGCAATATCTGCGCGGGTTGTGGAAGTCGCTGCGCCGGTCAGATGATGACGCAGATTTCATTCGCGTGTCGGAGGTCTACGAAACGATCGCCGTAGCAAAAGCGCAGACCGTGTTGCGCTACTGGAACTGGTCGCTGGTGTCGGCGTTCGGCGACGCGGACGATGATGGCGCGGCCGGGTTCTCGCGTGACCTGCTGCATATAGATGCAGCTGTCGCGCTGACAGCTTTCGGCCGCTGACCGGTTTTGCTGGATATTTCCGGCCGAGTGGTTCAATTGGACAAGACGCTTCAGAAGGGAACGCCGCCAGAATGATCTATCTGCCCGGTCTGGTTCTCGCGCTAGCTGTGCTGTGGTTCGCGCTGTCGGGCCAGACATCTCCCTTCTTCATCGGTCTTGGCGTTGTATCCGTCCTGCTGACGCTGTGGCTGGCAGGGCGCCTGCGCATCATCGATCGCAACGCGTCCCCCTATTATCGCCTGCCGCAAATGCTGGTCTATCTCGGCTGGCTGATCGTGGAGGTCGTCAAGGCCAACATCGCCGTCATCGCGCGCGTGCTCGGGCCACGCCACGCGATTGATCCGGCCGTCGTCCGCTTGCGGACACGGGCGCGTACCGATCTGGGTAAGGCGCTGTTCGCCAATTCCATAACGCTAACGCCCGGCACCGTTACGATCGACGTGCAGGGCGACAAGGTGATGGTGCATGCGCTGGTGCGCGAGAAGGCCAGCGTCGCAAGCTTTGAGCCGATGGATCGCCGGGCATCCGCCGCGGCAGATTCAGCGCGACGGAAAGGCTGAGCCATGTTGCTGGCCGCTGGTGCAGCCGGGCTCGTCGTAGCCATGGCGCTGATAATCATTCGGGCGATCGCTGGTCCGTCTCAGTATGATAGAATTCTCGCCGCCAACTCGTTCGGCACGAAGAC
>CANJXY010000189.1 GCA_947478925.1 Hyphomonadaceae bacterium
AGAAGAAGCAGGATGCGCCCATGGCTGAACCTCCAACAGCAGAACCGCCAACCGCCGCCTGATCGCGCTGAAGGCGAATGCGGTGCTGATGTGGGTCTACGCGGCAGCACTGCGCCGCACCCATCTGTATCTGTATACAGATGAAAGCGGCTTCGCGTTGGGTGATGTTTTCATGCTCGCGCCGGTCTTCGACGCAGGCGTCAACGTAAGCGTCCATCTCTCGCCGTCATTCCGGGTCGCCCCTGGCGTTCCCTGAATGACAGGGGGGCGGTGTGGCAATCCCGGTGTGGCGACAGCCAGAACGCTCACCACAGGGCCGAGCATGACGTCCTTCAGCGGGATTTATTCCCGCGGGAGGCCGAGGTCTTTCATGCGGCCAAGATAGGCCGCCATGCGAGACGTCTTCTGGTCGGCGAGTTCGGCGAGGTAGGCCCAGGTGTAGAGGCCGGTGTCGTGGCCGTCCGAGAAGCGGATACGGAGGGCATAGCGCCCGACCGGGTCGGCGCTCGTGACTGTGATGTGGCGTTTCTTGATTGGTGGAGGTGGGGTCTCGGCGCCGTGTCCCTTGGTCTCGGCGCTGGGGCTTTCGATGCGCAGGAGTTCGTAAGGGATCGAGCCCACGCTCCCGTCATCGAACAGGAGGATAAGTTCGGCGCGGGCCTTGTTGAAGCGGAGCTCGGCGGGGAAGCGGGTGGTGGTCACTTGGCGAGTTTCCCCTTGGAGCTGGCCCCATCCCCGCTTCGGGGTGCTTCCCCCACTTCGCAGGGGATGAGTTGCGGCTGTGGCCGCTTCTACTTGACCGCGCCGATGTCGCGGGCTTCGTCGCGGAGCATCACGGGGACGCCGTTGCGGATGGGGAAAGCGAGGCCAGCGGCGCGGCTGACCAGCTCGTTGGCGTCGCGATCATAGGTCAGCGCCGAGCGCGTGACGGGACAGACCAGGACTTCGAGAAGACGCGGGTCTACGCCCGGATCGCCTGTTTCAGATTGGGTCGCCTGGGATTGATTCGACTGCATTGCGCGTTCTGCGTTGCTCATTGGACGTATCCGCCGCCCTGACCGGGGCGCTCCATCTGTAGCAGACTTATCAGCGCCGCACACCTGTCCTCAAGTGTGCGCGCTTCAAGAAGCGCTTGCTTCTCCGAATTCGAAAACGGTGAGCCCGACGATAGCGAGTTGATGAGTGCTTCGAGCGGCGCCGATTCGACCGCGGCCCAGTCGGTCTTGAACTCACCGCGGCGCAGATAGGCGCGCAGGGCTTCCTGCAGACGGGCGCGGGCCGCATCGTCGAGAATATTGGTCGCGGCCGCGAGGTCGTGCGCGAAGGGCGTCCAGTCGACACGGGCCAGCCGGTAAGGCGCGCCGGCTGCGAGTTCTTCGCCGATGCGGAAGCGGCCAATGCCGGTCAGGGCGATGAGATATCGACCGTCCTCGGTCTCCTGATAGGCCGTGATGCGACCCGCGCAGCCCACTTGCGACAGGGGGGGCCTGTCATCGTCAAGAGGAGCGTTGGGGCCGAACATGGAGGCGGGCTGGATCATGCCGATCAGCCGGTGGCTCGCGAGCGCGGCATCGACCATGGCCAGATAGCGCGGCTCGAAGATGTTGAGCGGCAGGGTCGCGCGCGGGAACAGTAGTGCGCCGCCAAGCGGAAACACGGGAATGGCGACAGGAAGATCGGATGGTTTGCGGTAAACACGTGTCAAAGCCAGTGGCCCTCGACGAGACGCCCCGAAGGGCTGCGACCCCTCCCGAGTCATGATTCCAATATCACGAAATGGGCGAGGTCGCGACCGTTTCCAACCCTCGCGTTGAAGCGAAGGAGCCGCACCTCAATTCAGGAAGGCGTGGACCAGGAGCGCGCCGGCAATCGCCAGATAGGTCGCCATCGTTCCAATCGTGCCGACGAGGCGGCCGATCGAGAAGCCGCTCGAGCCAGCAAGACCGATCGCGTGCAGGAGGCGCGAGACGAACAGCACCAGGCCGCACATGTGGATGTACCAGGCCGGCATGCCGAGCATGCCCAGCGCCACAATGCCCGCCATGAGCACGGGGACATCTTCCACCGCGTTCAGCTGTACGCGTGTGGCGCGGCTGAATTCGGGTGTGGTCTCACCCGACGGCACTTTCAGCTTCCCGCGCTGGCCGCCGACATAGAATTTGAGCCCCAGCATGACCAGGACCAGCAAGCCTATGTTCATGGCTGCAGCCTGAGCCGAGCTCATCGTCGTCAGAAAATCCATTGTCGTTCTCCCCATGGCGTCGGCTTGTCTGGCCGTCCGTCTACTGGCGGGGAGATAGCCATGCAGCGAGGCGGAAGGGAAGGCGGGGTCCGGGATGACAAGCGGGCGCCACCGCCTTACCAAGCTCCCAGCAGGGAGACATGCGTGGCTGAAGCTGCATCAAGTGGAGACAGGCTATTCCGGTCGATTGTGGCCGCTAAGCCGAAACTGGTGACGGGCGTACCTGACGGCATGCTGTCGCGGACCATCATGCTGTGCGAAGCCTCGCCCGATTTCCCCTACATTGCCTGCGCGCGCGAGGAAGAGTGCATCGGCGTGGCGTCGGGCGCAGCAATGGCAGGCGAGCGCGCCATCGTGATGGTGCAGAATGCCGGCTTGCTGAACTCGCTCGGCGCGTTCGCGACCATGGGGCTGCGCTATGGGCTGCCCTTTGTCGTCATTGTGACGAACCGCGGCGCGTTGGCCGACCCCAATGGCTACGACATCGAGAAGCGCGAGGCGTTCGATGCCGGTGTCCGGCCGATGGCGCGGGTGTTTGATTTTGACGCGAATGACCTGCCGGATGATTTGATCCCGGCGGCGTTCAAGTGGGCGGAGGCGGCGCGCAAGCCGGTAATCCTCGCCCTCGAGAAGCGGCTTGGTGCGGAGGCTGCAGCATGAGCGACCTCAGCAATCTTCCCTCGCAACAGGACGCCATATCGGCCGCGCTGGCGCTCTATCCCGCACGGCCATTCGCGGTCTCCGACATCGGTTCGCAGACTGGCTGGTTGAAAGCGGCCGGGCATGATGCGCGCAATCTCTATGTTTCCGGTCCGATGGGCCTTGCGACCTCGGTGGCGCTGGGACTCGCGGCGGTGCGGCCGAACGAGCAGGTGCTGGCAATCGCAGGCGATGGCGCGCTGGCGATGAACCTCACCTCGCTGGCCACCATCGCGGGCGCGAAGCCGAAGAACCTGTCGATCCTGCTGGTCGACAACCGCATCTACGAGTTCACGAACGCAGTGCCGACGCCGACCCGCGACCTCGACTGGCTCGCTGTCGGCCGGGCATTCTTCGGCGAGGCGTGTGTGCGATTGTCTGAGATGACGGCGGAACGTTGGACGGGCGTGGCGCGGCCAGCGATGATTGTCGCGGACGTGGCGCCGGCGCCGGGCAAGCCGCCTGCGCTGGGTCTGACGCCGGCGATGATCCGGGCGGAGTTTCTGGGGGCGTCGCGGGCCAGGTGAGCCCGCCTTCGTCCTGAGGGTCAGCCCTTCGGGCCTCCTCAGGACGAAGGCGCTTGGCCGGGCTACCTGAGCTGCGGGACTACCTGAACAGCAATGCCGCCAGCCTGCGGCGACCTTCCTTCGTGACGTCAGCTTTCGGCCCAGCGGCTTCAAAGATCTTCAGCAGCTGTTCCTTCGCAGCGCCGTCCTTCCACGCCATGTTCTTTTCGAGGATGGCAAGCAACTGGTCGGCAGCTTCCTCGTGCTGGCCCTCGGCCGAGTAGAGTCCGGCGAGATCGAAGCGCGCGTCCCAGTCGGTTGGCGTGTTGGTGACGCGGGTCTTGAGGTCGAGCTTGGCGTCCGGCTCCGAAGTGTGGCTCAAAAGGTCGAGCGAAGCGAAGATGCCGACGGCGGAGGGATGCTTGCGGTTGGCCTCGGGGATCATCTCGGCAAGCGTGCGGGCGCGCTCGACATCACCTGCCTTGAGATAACAACGTGAGAGACCGGCGAGCGCCTCGATATTCTCCGGCTCCTGCTCAAGCACGACAGCGTAGATTTCCGCTGCGGCCGGGAAGTCGCCGGCGTCGGACGCGTCCTCGGCTGCGGCCAGCATTTCAGCGACTGTCGGACCGGCATTCGCCCCGCCATTCATTTGCTTGGTAATGAAAGCGCGGACCTGGCTTTCGGGCAGCGCGCCCATGAAGGCATCCACCGGCTGGCCGTTCTTGAAGGCCACGACGGTCGGGATCGACTGCGAGCCAGTCATCTTGGCGATCTGGCTGAACACGCCGGGGTTCTTGTCGACGTCGATCTTGACCATCTTCACGGCGCCGTTGTTCTCGCCCACCACTTTCTCGAGCGTCGGGCCAAGCGAGCGGCAGGGGCCGCACCAGGTAGCCCAGAAGTCGACGATGACCGGCACCGATTTCGACGGTTCGATCACGTCGGTCATGAAGGTCTGGTCAGTCCCGTCGGTGACATGGGGGCTTTTGGGCCCGCCAGCGGGGGGACGTCCTGCGCCTGCGCCGATGATGTCCACGGGGAAGAGCTCCTGTCGTTCGGTCCTGGAAGTGTTCCGGCCCTAGATGGGTTTCGGCATCTAAAACGGCAACGCCCTAGCTGGCTGCCAGTTTCGTGAAGTCGATGCGGGTCACGGTATGGCCCGTCGCTTCGGCAAAGCCAAGGAAGTCCGCCCGGGAAATGGCGGTTGTCATATCGCAGCGCAAAGGGTGGAAATTCAGGGTTTCATGGGCCAGCAGGGCCTCGTCCAGCACCAGCCGGACCCGCTGGGCGGCGTCATTCAGGATGGCAAAGCCCGTCACCGAGCCCGGCGTGACGCCCAGCGCCTCCCAGAGCAGGGGGGCGTCGGTGAACGATAAGCGCTGCGTCCCGATCTGCCGGTGCAGCTGGTTTAGGGGCAGGACGCTGGACCCGAGGGCGCAGACCAGCACCAGCTGACCTGACTTGTCCTTCAGGAACAGGTTCTTGGTGTGACCGCCCGGCATGTCGACCTTCACGTGTTCGCTTTCGGCGACGGTGAACACCTTGGCGTGCGTACGGGTCGTAACCCTTGTTCCCAGCCGGTCGAGCAGCGCGAACAGCGGCTTTTCCGGCGCGCGGGAAAAGTCATCTGGCGCAGGCATGGGGCCGCGATCTGGAGAGGTGCTTTGATCTGCCATCAGCGCTGGTCTAAATGTCGGAGCACGCGACGGGAAGGACCCTTTCATGCGCCTCGACTGCTACAAGATCCACGAATGGGCGCCGCAGATCGTGCCGGGGCAGGGTCGCCGCGCCTGGATGGACGCCTTCCAGGACCGCCACCCTTATCGCTGCCTGCCGCTGACGATGGCGAACACGACGGGCTGGGAGATCCTCAGCCCTATCGGCATGACCATCGAATGGGATGGCGGCATGATGGAAGCCGGCATCAAGATCACGGGCGACGAGCCCTGGCCGCCCGTGAAGAACATCGCTGACAGCCACTTCCGGCGCGGCATCGTGACGTTCCACACCGGCCACCTGTTCCGCACCGAGCCCGGCTGGTCGCTCTGGACCATGGGCCCGCCCAACGAACCAAAGGACGGCATCTATCCGCTGCAGGGTCTGGTTGAGACCGAGTGGCTGCCTTTCCCGTTCACCATGAACTGGCAGATGACCCGCCCCGGCAAAGTCCGTTTCGAGAAGGGCGAGCCCTTCTGCTTCTTCACGCTGGTGCAGGACAAGAAGCTGGAAGAGATCGAGCCCCAGTTGCGCCTGCTGGCCGACAATCCCAAGCTCAACGATGAATTCAAGGCGTGGGCCGAAAGCCGCGGCAACTTCAACAAGAAGCTGCTGGAGCGCGATCCCAAGACCTCGAAGGAGGGATGGCAGCGCCACTACATGAAGGGCCAGACCGTCACCGGCGGCGAGGCCGAAAGCCACGTCACGAAGCGCAAGCTCAAGGCCCCCAAGACGGTGGCCAAGCCCCTGCCGGGGTTGGGGGGGAGCTGACCGCCTGCCCCTTGCATCTGCCCCGGCTTTCGGCTTATAGACCCCCTCCCAAGCTGAAAGGCTTCGGTTTTAACCCAGCAAACCGGCGTAAGCCGGGCTTGTAACGCCAGGAAGCGGGCGTAGCTCAGGGGTAGAGCACGACCTTGCCAAGGTCGGGGTCGTGGGTTCGAATCCCATCGCCCGCTCCAATTTTCATAATGAAATCAGTGATTTATAAAGACCCGGCTCCTGCCGGCCCCACTTGGATTTTTCATGTAAGCACGGGGTAAGCACCATGTGCGGCTCGCAAGCGGTGTTCCATATCGCGGCGACGACCGCAGCCAAGGCAGGCCGCATTATCCGGCAATGGATAGCGTGCAGGATGCTTTAGGCTATCACGGACACAACGGATGCCATGGAAATGGAAGCCCTGATCATAGATCAGAGAGTCCATCTCAAAAACCCCATGGCACTACCCTTCCTTTTGGCGAAACCCCAAGTCGGGGACACAGCTGGGACACCATTGGCACGAGGCAGCCCCCGTTCGCTCGTCCTGGTCTCACCAGAACGCTGCACCACAGACCGCGCAAAAGCATAGGGGGGGTGGAAAAAGCCAACTCCGCGAACCGAGCTGGAATGGGCGTCGCCAGATACAGCCAATTTTTGAAAGTGACCTGAGCAGCGCTGCCGCACGGTTTTCAACGATGGTCAGCATGCGGGCTGGGAGCAACGCGGATACGTGTTGGGCGATGAAGACTCCAAGGGGCCAGCCATAAAATGTCCCAAGGGAATCCATTCCGGGATTGGAACTCGGGCAGAAGGGCTCAGTAGCTTGATCCGTCGCTTGTTGAGCGCATTCCGGTCAGTCGGCCTGTGATTGGCGACCGGCAGTTTATCGCCCATGTGTGGACGGCTCTCCTTTGGCAAGTGCAAACTGAAGTCTTACAAAGCTGGTCGGTGCGGCCATGTGTTCGACCTGTTGGTGCGGCACGAATGACCGCTGGCCATAATGCCTTCCGCGAAGATGGGTCCCGATCAAAAG
>CANJXY010000190.1 GCA_947478925.1 Hyphomonadaceae bacterium
CGGGATGGCCCCGCCCTCCGGTTCGCCCAGTTGCGCAGACATGACTTGCCCTGTTTCACGAAACCGAGGCTTATACCGCCCGAGGCTTCCGGGGCAAATCATCCGGCCGTCAGGCGCGTCCGAGAACAGCTTCAAGAGCTGGACCCCAGCGTCCCGGTCTGATTGAATCCGGATCAGGTTGTTGGCCAATCGTGCTGTTGCTGGGAGTGATCACATGGCTCGTGGAGGATTCTCACGTCGGCGCGGACCGATGCCGGTGAAGCTTTACGCGATCATCGGCGGCATCATCCTGGTCGTGCTGATCGGCGCGCTGTTCTATTTCGCGGGCCAGGCCGATTCGAAGAAGCCCGCGCAGATTGAAATGCGCGTCCCGGCGACGAATGTCGGCGTGCAGGCTGCGCCTGCCGGAGGCGCGAATGCGCCCGCGCAATAGCGCCCTTGCCTCGATCGCACTGACCTCCGTTGCACTGGCCGCAGCCCTGCTGGCCAGCCAATCCGCCGGAGCACAGGTTTCGTCCGCCCCGCTCGCGCAGGTTGATGCCTGGGGCGTTGGCTGGATCGGCGCCAATGAAGGCGCCGTGCCGGCGACATTCTGGAACAACACCAACGCAAAGACGCTCGGCCCGGTGATGGCCGCGATCCAGCCGCGCGACCTCGCCCCTTCGGCGCGTGAGATGCTCGCGCGTATCCTGATGTCGCGCGTCAAAGGCCCCGCCGATGGCGCCGACCTGACTGCTGAACGCTTACGCCTGCTCGAACAACTGGGCGAGAGCGCGCACGCGGTCGACCTGCGCAAACGCTATCCCAAGACCGATTGGGGCAAGGCGGGCGACCGGCTCGGCGCGGAACTGGCGCTGCTTCAGGGCAATGATGACGCGGCCTGCGCGAGCGTTAAAACCCAGCCTGCCGCAGACCAGGACTGGATGCCGCTCAGGGCCGTGTGTGGCACGCTCGGCGGAGACGCCAATGCGAGCCTGATCGTCGAACAGATCGCGAAGACCAACGAATCGCTCGGTGTCTGGCTGATCGGCGCACTGGGCGCCATCACCTCGCCCGGCACAAAGAAACCCGATGGCCGTTTCGGCTCGCCCGTCGAGGCCGCCGTTTCCGTCGCTGCAAGATTGCCGGCCACGTCCGCGAGCTTCGCCGGCGTGCCGTCCGACATCGCTGCGGCGGTGGCCCTCAATCCGCAAGCTTCGACAGAACAGCGCCGCGCCGCCATGCGCGCTGCGTTCGGCGGCGGAAAGCTCAAGGCTGCCGACCTGCTCGCAATCGTGTCGCTCAAGGACGATGCGCCTCCAGCAAAGCCGCCAGCGCGCGGCGCCACGCCACGCCCCGACTATCTTGCGCAGGCGCTGACCGCAGCCGCCGCCAAGGACGCGAAGCCGGAGGCGAAGGCCGCGACCTACGTCGCCGCGCTACGGTCGGCCGAGACGCTTGCCGATGGCCAGCTGTTCGCTGCGGTTCTGTTGGCGTCGATCAAGGTCCTGCCGCGCAATGACGCGACCCTGCCCTATGCAGAGCCCCTGGCGCGCGCGGCCCTGCTCGCAGGCGATATCAAGCTCGCCAGCGAATGGCGCAAGCATCTCGGCACGCTGGCGAAGGACATGCAGGACGCCTGGGCCACGGCCCGGCTCGACCTGATGCTCTCCTACGCGGGCGGGACGCCTGAAAAACCCAACGCCATTCTCGACCGCCTGCTCGCGGCCGCGCCCTATCCCGTGGCCGCCGCTGCCGGGTCGCCGCCAGCACCAAAGACGCTGGCCGCCGCTGACCAGCAGCTCACCATCCGCAGAATCGAAAACACGCGCGCATTGTTTCTCTATTCAAGCACAGGCCGTGATCTCACCGCCGATCAGCGCGCTACCCTGGCCGCGCAGCGGCCCGCCGGCCGGGGCGTTTCGGATGCCGCCATCGCGCGCATCTACGCCGCCACACGCCAGGACGCCGATGCGGAGGCCGCCTTGTCCATTGTCGGCCAGCTGGGCTCGGACGTCTCGGCGCTCTCGTTTGCCGGACTTGCGGACCTGCTTGTTCAGATGCAGGCGCTCGGCCTGACCGACGACGCCAACGCCATCGCGCTGGAATCGTTGCAGGTGTGGAAGGCGCTCTAAGCGCCCTTTTCCGCCCGGCCGCTTAAACGTCCCATAAACCTGCACACGCCAGTGTGGCGGGATGCTCGACGATCGTCGCATCGATGCCTTTCTCGATACCCTGCGCGCCGAACGTGGCGCGGCGGACAACACGATCGACGCCTATCGGCGTGACCTCGAGGACGCCTCCAGCTTCCTGCGCGCCAATCGCACCTCGCTGGTGGATGCGGGCGAGCGCGACCTGTCCGCCTTCGTGCGCGACCTGCATGAGCGCGGCATGTCGGCGGCAACGGTTTCGCGGCGCCTGTCGGCGCTACGACGGTTTTTCCGCTTCCAGCTCGGCGACAATGAGCGGCAGGACAATCCGACGTCGCGCCTTGACGGTCCCGCTTTCAGGCGCGATCCCCCCGACGTACTGAGCCGCGAGGAAGTCGCGCGCCTGATCGAAGCCGCAGAAGGTCCCGAACCAAGCGACCTGCGGACGATGTGCCTCGTGGAACTGCTCTATGGCGCCGGATTGCGCGCCAGCGAATGCTGCGACCTGCCGCTATCGGCCCTGCCAGCGCCGGGCGCGACCGTCCTGATCGTGCGCGGCAAGGGCGACAAGGAACGCATCACACCGCTGGGTAAACCGGCGCTTGCGGCGCTCAAGAATTACATGACGGTGCGCGACCAGTTCTTTCCGAAGTCGGCCGTGCGCTCTGTGGCGCAACGCTTCGTCTTCCCCTCACGCGGGGCCTCTGGCCGCCTCACGCGCCGCCGCCTGGGGCAGTTGCTGGAAGACCTCGCCATGAAGGCTGGCATTACCCTCGAGCGTGTGACGCCGCACGCACTGCGCCATGCTTTTGCGACGCACCTGTTGTCGGGCGGCGCCGATCTGCGCGCGGTGCAATTGCTGCTGGGCCACGCCGACATCGCGACGACGCAGATCTATACGCATGTCGTCACCGATGAGTTGCGCGACCTGCTTGAAGCAGCCCACCCGCTGGCGCGCGCCTAGACATCAGGGTTTGCGGGCGCCGAGCCCCTTCACGCGTGCGCGCATTACGAGCAGCACGGCAATCGCAGGTCCCAGCATCCAAGCCACGACCTTCTCGCTCGGCGTTTCCGCGTACTTGTGGAAATAGCGGTTAAAACCGGCGCCCTTGTGCCTCTCGACGAACAGCGACGGCGCGTCGCTAGTCGCGCCGAAATGGAGGACCGACGCGTGAGGCGTATAGATCACCGATCCGCCATCCGCCTCGGCGCGACGGCAGAGATCGAGATCCTCGACGTGCAGGAAGTATCCCTCGTCGAACCCGCCCAGGCGACGGAAACTGGACGCGGACATGTACATCAACGCGCCGCTCACCGCATCCATCGGCACGGGACCTGCGGGCTCCGGCTCGGTGTTGCGGTTGATGCTGACGAAGGCGGGGTTGAGCGCGCGCAACCATGACAGACCGAAAAAGGTCGCCGCCGCTGAACGCATGGTGAGCCGTCGCCGCCGGCCGCCGCGCTGTTCGACGCCGTCGGTTCCAACGATCTTGCCGCCAACAATCGCGGGTTCGGCTGCGCGCGCCATGGCGAACTCGAACGCGGCGATTGATCCGGGCTGCAGCACGGCGTCGGGGTTGATCACCAGCAAGCGGTCGCCCGATGCGGTGGCGACGCCGAGATTGATGCCTGCTGCGAACCCCCGGTTCTGCCCGCCGCCGATGACTTTTACCTTCGACGCCTTGCCGTACGCGTCGTTGATCCGCTCCAGGGTCTCGATCGGATTGCCATTGTTGACGAGGATGATCTCGGCAACGCCGGCATCACCTTCGAGCGCGGCGAGACACTCAAACAGGCAGTCGCCCGTGTTATAGGTAACGACGATCGCTGACACCGTGTGGACTTCTGGCCTGGCCACTGCGGGTTTCTCGGATGGCCGCTCGGAGGCATAGTCCTTGACCGCGTGGAGCAGGTCGCGCATGCGCGCTTCGACATGCTCCATCTCTTCGGAAGAGTGCATGCGCGCTTCCCAGAAATCGCGCGCGAGTGTCAGCGCAGACTTCAGGAGTGGCGGCAGACCGGGTCCTGCATCCACCTCACGCAGCACGGGATCGAGATTGTCGGCCAGACGGCGCAACTCGTCCTGACTGGCGTCATCGACGCGAACGGCGCTGACCGCCTGCATGACATCGAGCCCTCCGGGAGGACCGCCGATGTCTGTCAGGATGCGCAGCGTGATCCGCTCGCCCGCACGGCTTGCAAGACACAGATCGGCGATCTCGGGCGGCGCGCCATCGCGCAGGATCGATTCATCCGCCCATTGTTCGATGGATTGCAGGTCAATGAGACCGAGCCTCAGCCGCAGGGCGAGGGTCCGCGCATGGTCGGTGATGGCTCCGTTCCCGGACATCAGCTCACACGCCCCTTGCCCAGTGAAGATCGCTGGCGCACAGCCGCTTCCGCAATGACGCGTGCGCCAGCTTCACTCACGCCTTTGCCCGTTTGATATCGGGCGGCAGGCCTTCGTCGGTCAACATCGTCACCGCTTCGTCCAGCGTCACAACCTGCTGCGCCTGGCTTCCGAAGCGGCGGAACGCAAGCTTGCGCTCTTCGGCTTCCTTGGCGCCGACGACAGCGATCACCGGGATTTTCTGCAGCGAGTGTTCGCGGATCTTGTAGTTGATCTTCTCGTTGCGGACGTCGAGTTCGGCGCGGATGCCGGCGGCCTTCAGCTCGGCCACAGCCTCCCTGGCGTAGTCCGTCGCCGATTCCGAGATCGTCGCCACGACCACTTGCACCGGCGCGAGCCACATCGGGAAGGCGCCCGCATAGTGTTCGATCAGCACGCCGATAAAGCGCTCGAGCGAACCGAGGATCGCGCGGTGCAGCATTACGGGGCGATGCTTGCCGCCATCCTCGCCGACATATTCCGCATCGAGGCGATCGGGCAGCACATAGTCGAGCTGGATCGTGCCGATCGTCCATTCACGTCCGATGGCGTCCTTGATGACGAAGTCGAGCTTGGGCGCATAGAAGGCGCCGTCGCCCTCAGCGATCCGGGGCTCGACGCCCGCCGCGCGTGCAGCCGACAGCATCTGCGTTTCGGCCTTGTCCCAGAAAGCGTCGCTGCCGGCGCGCAGCTCCGGTCGCGTCGCCAGGTTCACGTGATCCGTGACCAGCCCGAAGTCCGAATGGATCGAATAGGCGAGCGTGATGAAACGCGCCGTCTCGCCCTCGATCTGGTCCTCGCGACAGAAGATGTGTGCGTCGTCCTGCGTGAACGCCCGCACGCGCATGAGACCGTGCAGCGCACCCGAAGGCTCGTAGCGGTGGCAGGCCCCGAACTCGGCCATACGCATCGGCAGATCGCGATAGGATTTCTGCCCCTGCTTGAAGATCTGCACGTGACCCGGACAGTTCATCGGCTTCAGCGACAGGACTTCGTCTTCCGCCGTTTCCGCCACGAACATGTTGTCGCGATACTTTTCCCAGTGACCCGACTGTTCCCAGAATTTGCGGTCGAGCACCTGCGGCGTGCGCACCTCGATATAGTCCGCCGCATCGAGGCGGCGGCGGACATAGCTCTCAACCGTGCGCCAGAGCGTCAGGCCCTTGGGATGCCAGAACACCATTCCCTTGCCCTCTTCCTGCATGTGGAAGAGATCGAGCTCCCGGCCGACGCGGCGATGGTCGCGCTTCTCGGCTTCCTCGAGACGGATAAGGTGGGCTGCGAGATCCTTGTCGTTGGCCCACGCCGTTCCGTAGATCCGCTGCAACATCTCGTTGCGATGATCGCCGCGCCAATAAGCGCCTGCGACCTTCATCAGCTTGAATGCCTTGGGCAGCTTGCCCGTCGATGGCAGGTGAGGCCCGCGGCACAGGTCGCTCCACTGGTCGCCATGGGCATACAGCGTGATGGCCTCACCCGGCGGGATGATGTCGTCGATGATCTGCGCCTTGTAGTCCTCGCCGATCTTCCTGAAGTGGGCGATCGCGTCGTCCTTGCTCCAGACCTCGCGATTGATCTGCAGGTCACGGTCCACGATCTCGCGCATCTTGGCTTCGATCTTCTCGAAGTCATCCGTCGAGAAAGGCTCCTTGCGGGCGAAGTCGTAGTAGAACCCGTCGTCGATTACGGGTCCGATGGTGACCTGTGTGCCGGGGAACAGCTCCTGCACTGCCTGAGCCATCACGTGAGAGGCATCGTGGCGCAACAGCTCCAGCGACTCCTTCGCGTTGATATCGAGCAGCTCCAGTGCGACATCGCCATCCAGCGGCCGCTTCATGTCGTAGAGCTCGCCATTCACCTTCGCGATCACTGACCGCTTGGCCAGTGACTTGGAGATAGCCTCCGCGATGGACATCGGCGTCGACTGGTCCGGGTATTCGCGCTTCGAGCCATCGGGAAAGGATACGTTGATCATTGTCTTGTCTTTCGTCGGATCGGCGGAGGTGTAGGGCGATTTCCGTTCGCGTTGAACCCACCTTCTTGCCCATCTCGCCTGTCATTCTGGGCGGCGCAAAGCAACCACGCACGCCCGGAACCCCAAGAGCCCGGAGCACTGCACATGCAGCCTCAAGGTTCCGGCCCAAGCCTGCGGCGTGTCCGGAATGACAGTGAAGGGGCCGGAAGGCCACATCTCCGCTATTGCTGTTCTGATGGGTCCCGAGTTTTGAGGGCGGGCGGTTTAGGACCGGTCCACGCTCCAGACGCCATAGCGCCAGGGGGTGAACCACCGCACGCCGCTGCTAGTTAGCGTCGGCGCCGGGTCCCACCCGTGCGATCCTCCGGGTCGGCAGCGCATGAACCGCGCCAGCCCCATCCATGACCCCGCCCACACACCATGCATCGAGACACATTCAGCGCAGTATTCCGAGCAGGAC
>CANJXY010000191.1 GCA_947478925.1 Hyphomonadaceae bacterium
GCGACCGACGCCCTGCGCCAGCAATCCCGTGTCCTCGACAGCGTCTCCTACGAACGGGTCCTCGCCCGTGGCTTCGCTCTCGTCACCGGCCCAGACGGCCTCCTCCTCCGCTCGGCCTCCGCCATAACCGAAGGCGACGGCCTCAAACTCCGCTTCAACGATGGGGAAGTCGCCGCCACCGCTGGCTTCCGGAGCGCCCCCCTTGGGACGCTGCCACCCGAGCCCGCCCCCGACGCGCCGCCCCGTCCCCGCATCCGCCGCCGCAATCGCGACACCGAACCAGAAGACCAGGGCAATCTGTTCTAGCGATCTTCGTTTTCCCAATGCACGGGAAAGTACGGCGAAGCTGGGATGGTGGCGAGCAGCAACGGGACTCTCTCGTGTTGCTCCGCTAAGCTCGCCGGAGAAGATCATAAGGCCGCCGCCATGCGTACCATCACAGCCGCCCTCGCGCTTCTCGCCGCCTCCTGCGCAAGCGTTCCCTCTGCGCCTGCGGGCACGGATGCCGACACCGCTGCGTGGTGGTCCATCACCGGCGACCTCTCCGGCGACGCAATGGAAGGCCGTGACACCGGCTCCCCCGGCTACGACCGCGCCGCCAAATACGTCGCCGACCGCTTCGCCGCCCTCGGCCTCAAACCTGCCGGCGACGACAGCAGCTGGTTACAGACCCTCCCGCTGAAAGAGGTGAGGGTCGAGAAAACGGGCACATCCTTCCGCATCATTTCCGACCCCATCGATGATGCCGCCGCGCACACGACCTCCGTCAGCATCACCAGTCTGCCATTCCTCCACCAGATCACCGTCCGTCCCAGCTGGTCGCTTCCAGCGGCGATAGACGCCCCGCTAGCGTTCCGTGGCTATTGCACCGCGCAGGACATGACTGATGTGAAGGACAAGGTCGCGGTCTGCTTCGGCGCCCGGCGCACCGGCATGACCACGGGCGCACAACGGCTCGAAGCCGCTGCCAAGGCTGGCGCTGTCGGCATCATCAACGTAGACGATCCCGGCTTCACCATCGAGCCTTCCCGCTGGCCCGAGGCCTACGCCCGCGCCATCTCCTTCCGCGAAGCTCCACCTGCCACCTACCCGAACATGGTCGTCATGCGCCTGAGCGCCGATGCGCTACCGACGGTCGTTGGCGCAGACAGGGCCGCCCCCATCCTGAAAGCTGGTGCTGCCTCTCAGCCACTGCCCAGCTTCGATATTCCGGCCCGTATCAAGGCGACCTTTCACCAATCCCAGCGCGAGCTGAAGTCCGACAACGTCCTCGCCCTCCTGCCGGGCACGGACCCGGTCCTGTCGAAAGAGATCGTCATCGTCTCCGCACATCTGGACGGCTATGGCTATGGCGAGCCCGTGAACGGCGACAGCCTCTACAATGGCGCCTTCGACGACGCCGCTTACGTTGCCACACTCCTCCGCCTTGCGGAACAGCAGGCGGGCAGGGGGTTCAAGCGATCTGTCCTCTTCGCTGTCTACACCGGCGAGGAAAAGGGCCTGCTGGGCTCGGAATGGTTCTCCACCCATCTCACGGTGCCGAAGGAAAACATCGCCGCAGTCGTCAACCTCGACCAGTTGCGTCCGCTCTTTCCGTTGAGGGCGCTCACGATGCACGCCATCGACGACACGACGCTTAGCTCAAACGTCCGCCGCGCGGCGTCAGCCATGAACATCGAGATCCGCCCCGACCACGAGCCCGAGCGCAATCTCAACCAGCGCACCGACCACTGGCCGTTCCTCCGCGCCAGTGTCCCCGCCACGAATTTCGTGTTTGCGTTCGACCCCGGCACGGGGGCCGAGCATCGTTATCGCGAATGGTACCAGGTCCGCTACCACCGCCCGCAGGACGACATGACCCAACCACTCGACTGGGCCGCCGCCCGCGACATGAACACATTCTTCTATCGGTTGGTCGAAGACATCGCGAACGACCCCATCCGCCCCAGCTTCATCCCCGGGAGCCGCTGGGCGCCGCGTTAGGCGCGATCCCGCCTCGCCCCCACAAAGCGCAGCCCAGCCTCGCCGGCGGTCTGCCAGGCCACATAGCCCCACTTGTTGATGCCCTGCATCGGTTCGATAAGCTGCACGCGCTCCGGCAACAGCCCCCGCCGAACAAAGCGCACGCGCGCGCCCTTCTCGCTGGCGTCGACAACCATCACGCTCAGCCGCTCGCCCGTCATGAACGCGACCGTCCCCGGCCTGAACGAGGGCTTACGCATCTCGCGCTTGGCCGCCGCCGGATCGGCGCACTCGAAAGACGGCGCCGCCTGCGCGATCCGCTTTATGCGCACCGCAAACAAGCTCGCCTTCGGCGTCGATTTCCTGCCCAGCATTCCTGGCTTCCCGTCCGTGAGGGTCGTTGAACGGGTCCGCGCAATCCTCGTGCCGTTACCCGAGGGCGAGCGCCCTGGCGGAAAGCAGCGCGGCGTCAGCCACTCATCAGTTTGGCTGGGGCGCTTCAACGGCTCTGTACCATTTTAGGGCCGAACGCTGAGTTTGGACCGCCGGGCTCCCTCCCAGCTGCCTGCTCTGCTCGCAGCACGATTTGATCTTTGCTTGGTAAAATAGGCCGGGCAGGAGCCCGGCGGTCCCGAAGCTTACGCGTTCAATCGCTTCACAAACCATTCGGTCAGCTTGTTCCAGACGTCACGGTCCGCCTCATCCTCTACGCCATGTTCGAGGTTCGGGTTGTCGTTCACCTCGATCACCATGGGCCCATCCGGACCCGACTTCAGATCGACGCCATAGAAGCCGTCGCCGATCAGGTTGGCCGCGCGTACTGCCACATCCACCACATCCGCCGGCGCTTCTGCCACCGGTATCGATTTGTGCCCGCCCTCGACGGACTCGCCGCCTTCCTGGTGCTTGATAATCTGCCAGTGCCCACGCGCCATCTTGTATTGGCAGACGAAAACCGCCCGCCGATCCAGCACGCCCACGCGCCAGTCAAACTCGGTCGGCACGAATTTCTGCGCGATGCAAAGATCCGAGTCCTCGAGGAACTTCGCCACGATCTCGCGCAACTCCTGCATCGACGACGCCTTGCGGATGCCGATCGAGAACGACCCATCCGGGATCTTCAGCACGACCGGAAACTTCAGCCGGTCCGCCACTTCCTCCAGGTCCGTCTTGTCCTGGATAATCATCGTCTCTGGCGCGGGCAGGCCGGCCCCCACCAGACGCTCCCACAGATAGACCTTGTTGGTGCACCGGATCATCGAGATCGGATCGTCGATCACTGGCATGCCCTCGGCCACCGCCTTCCGGGCAAAGCGATATGTGTGGTTTTTGATCGAGGTGGTTTCCCGGATCATCAGCGCGTCGAACTCGCCAAGCCGGTTGAAATCCCGCTTGGTGATCGGCTCGATTTCGACGCCATCCTTCTCGGCCAGCCGCGCCCAGTGCTCGAGGCTCTCCATGTTCGAGGGGGCCAGCTTTTCGTTCGGATCGTGCAGCACCGCGATCGACCATTTGGGAACCACGCGCGCCTTTGGGCTCTTCCAGGTCCGGCCCGTATAGGCCGTCAGGCTCGCGACGAAGAATTCGAGTTCCTCGTCCTCCAGCTTGGTAAACGGGGTAATCCGGATGCGTTTGATCTTGAACTTGCCCGGCGACCCGTTCGGCGTCGTCGTCACCACCACCACCGGCGCGCGATACCAGTCGAACAGCTGCCGCCCGAACTTACGGAACCGCTCGTCCTCGACCTCGCCGAAGCACACGACCAGACGTTCCGGCACCGAACCCTTGTTGGTCGACTTGCTGAGGTCCTTGTGCAGCAGCTCTTCCAGAATCGAGGCCGTATCGTCCGGTATCTCCCGATCATAGAGGTCGAGCAGGGTCTCCACCGTGGGGATCACCCGATGCCCGCGCGCCTCGCCCAGCAGCGAGGCGTAGTACCCGTCCGTCTGGTAGTTGTAGTTCCGCGCGAGGTTGATGATCTTTGGCCGCGAGCCCGACAACAGTTTCGGCTGCAACACATAGTCCCGGGTCGTCATCATGCGGAACGGGGCGCCTAGCGCCGCCAGGTCCCGCAGATCGTCCGCGATCAGTATCCAGTCATACCTCAAAGTATTTCAACATCCTGATGGCGCCCCAGCCGTCGGCGTAGAAGCCAGCCTCAACCTCGAAGCACTTGTAGCCATAATTATGGTAGCGTTTCAGCAAGGTGTAATTTGTTTCCTTGATCTCCAGGTTCAACCTCGGGATGCGGTTCGTCTGGCAGTACTGCTCCACCTTCCGGAACAATTTCTCGCCGAGCCCCTTGCCCTGATGCGCGGGCGAGACGGCCAGGCTGTCGAAGTTGGCCGCGCCATCCTCCAGCAGCAGGAGCGCATACCCCGCCACTTCGTCGCCCTCGCCAGTCTGCTCAATTGCGCAGAACAGGGCGGCGTGGCTGTCGGTCAGCACCTCGGCGAAATCTTCGCGGCTCATCATCTTGTCGGCATAGCCCGCCGCAAAGCACGCGATCTCGATCGCCGCCAGCGCATCGACGTCAGCGGCTTGCATGTCACGGATCATGAGGCGGACCCGAGCCAGGCAACAGGTTGCTGGGCGGTCTCGACAGGATGGGGCAGGCTCAGGGGGCGGCGCACGGAATTGCCTATCATCTCGCGCAGCGGAATCTGGAGTGCCGCGAAGAGGCCGCATTAATACCAATCGTGTGAGTCTGTCGATAGACTGAAGGCGACGCCGAAGTCGCCTGGCGCCGGTCGCGTAAGGGAGCAGGGCATGCAGGGTCGCGGCAAGTACGTCGTCTGGGCGATCCTCGGCGCCCTCTCTGGTTTCGGCGTCGCGCTCGCCTCCTGGCTGCTCCTTGCCCCCAATGTCGGCCCGCCCCCGCTCTTCCCGTACCAGGACAAGGTCTTCCACATCATCGCATTCGGCTGCCTCACCGGCCCGGCGATCCTCGCTTTGCCCCGTCGCTACAGCAGTTTCTGGTTGACACACATGCTCGCCCTCGGCGCGGGGATCGAGTTTGTGCAGTCAAAGATGGGCGAGGGCCGCTCGGGTGATCCGCTCGACTTCCTCGCCGACTGCATCGGCATCGCGCTTGCCTTTGTCGTTGCCCGGCTTATCCGCAGAATTTTCGAGGCGCGCACCGCGAGCCGCGAGGGCTGACCCACCCGCCGGCCATTGCCGTCCAAAGCGATCCCCCGCAGGATCATGGAACGCACGTTACCGAGGTGGGGAGAGGCCGATGATCGTTTTTGTGCATGGCGTCCCGGATACGCCCGCCCTGTGGGATCCGCTCATTGTCGCGCTGGGCCTTAAGCCCGGCGAATGGCTTGCCCCGGCCATGCCCGGTTTCGGCAGGCCGGTTCCGGCGGGCTTTACCTGCACCAAGGACGCCTATGCCGCCTGGTTGATCGGCGAGCTCGAAACCGCGGCCACGACGGGAGGTCGACCCGTCCACCTCGTCGGCCATGACTGGGGCGCGCTACTGGCCCTGCGCGCAGCCTGCCTGCGGCCTGACCTGATCGCCAGCTGGTGCGTGACAAATGCCGTGATCGATCCCGAATATCGCGGCCACCAGAACGCCAGGATCTGGGCCATGCCGGTGCTGGGCGAACTCTCCATGCTCGCGATCCGCAACAAGCGCCGGATCGAGAGGGCGCTGGTTGCCGGTGGCATGCCCGCTTCACTCGCCAAGAGGGAAGTCCCGCACATCAACAAGACGATGCGCCAGTCGATTCTGAAGCTCTACCGCTCCGCCGATGGCCTGAGATTCAGCGGTCCCTGGGTGGATGATCTCACCAAGCTGCCGCGCCACGGGCAGGTCTTCTGGGGCGCGTCGGATATCTTTGTGCAGCTCCCGGTCGCCGAACGCTTCGCAAGCGAGTGGACGTTACCGCTTCACATCGAAAACGGCGCCGGCCACTGGGCCTGCCATGAACGTGCGGATGCATTCGCCAGCGTCTTGAAAACCCACTGGGCGCGCTGATCACGTCCCCTGCAGTCACTGCGCGTGAAGGTCTCGAAGGCCCAATTCGGACGACCGCTGTTCGGACATAGCGGATCTACTTGCCCAGCAGCTGCGCCGCGCGCTCAGCAAAATACGTGATCACGCCGCTGGCGCCGGCCCGCTTGAACGCCGACAGCGTCTCGATGATCGCCTTGTCCTCGTCGAGCCAGCCTTGCGCGGCGGCCGCCTTGATCTGCGCGTACTCGCCGGAAATCTGGAACACCAGCGTGGGCACGCCGAACTCTGACGACACCCGCTGCACGATATCAAGATAGGGCAGGCCAGGCTTCACCATCACCATGTCGGCTCCTTCATGGATGTCCATAGCGACTTCCCGCAGCGCTTCCTCTGTGTTCCCGAAGTCCATCTGGTAAGTCTTCTTGTCGCCCTTCAGCACCGACGCCGTGCCGACCGCATCGCGATAAGGACCGTAGAACGCCGACGCATATTTTGCCGCGTAGGACAGGATCATCACGTTCTCGAATCCCTCCTCGTCGAGCAGGTCTCGGATCGCCCCAATACGCCCGTCCATCATGTCCGACGGCGCCACGATGTCCGCGCCCGCGCGCGCCTGGACCAGCGCCTGCTCCCGCAAGATCGCGACCGTCTCGTCATTGAGCACATAGCCATCGTCATCCAAGAGGCCGTCATGGCCATGGCTGGTAAACGGGTCGAGCGCGACGTCGCACGCAACGCCAACTTCCGGCGCCGCGGCCTTCATCGCCTGGATCACGGTCGGGATCAGCCCATCCGCATTGATCGCCTCCTCGCCGCCTTCGTTCTTCTTGGACGGATCGATATGCGGAAACACCGCGATCGCCGGAATGCCCAGCTCCCGCGCCCGCACCGCAGCCTTCGCAGCCTCGTCGACATTCAGCCGATCCACCCCCGGCATCGTCTTCACCGGAACGC
>CANJXY010000192.1 GCA_947478925.1 Hyphomonadaceae bacterium
CACGCACTTCACGCGCAGCCCCCGCCGTATCCGAACTCGTCTTCGCAACGATCCCGCGCGCGCGTAGAAAGTTCCGGCACTGGCCCAGTCCCATGATGTGGCTGTGTGCGCCCTTGATGTCCGCCAGCTTCGCGCCCGGCAGGCCCATCAGCTGGAACCGGATCGGCATGAAGTGCTCGGCGATGATCTGCAACGGCGAGGTCGGCAGCAGATGGTGGATATCCGCGACCCTGCCTGCGATCGAGTTCTCCACAGGGATCATCGCCAGTTTTGCCTCGCCCGTGGCCGTCGCCTGGAATACGTCCTCGAAGGTCGGACAGGGCAAGGGTTCGAAGTCCGGATGGACGTCGCGGCAGGCAATGTGGGAGTTGGCGCCCAACTCCCCCTGAAAAGCGATCTTGTTCATCTCGCCTCTATGCCCCGGCCCGCCGGAACTCAGCAAACGGAAAAGAGCGAACTGGGCAACAGAAATAGGGGGTTAGGTGCGAAGCAGGCTTATCCGCTGTGCGTCATTTCGCCGGATACTCCATGGTTGCCGCCTGACCCCTGAAATGCAAGAAAGCCTCGCGCGCGTGGGCTCGAATCGAGCCTGTTTTACGCGTTTGAGGGACTGGAGCAGGGCCGCGCCATGAGTGATCTGGGCTTCAACAAGATCGCGTTTTGTGTCCTCGGAACTGGTCTCGCCCTGATCGGCTTGAACGAAGCCGCTCATGCGATGTTCCACCACGCGGAGCACAAGGAACCCGGCTATTACGTCGAGATCGAGGAAGCCAGCACCGGCCCGGCCGTCGTTGAAGGCCCGCGCGACTACGGCACGCTCCTCCTCGCCGCCGACATCGCCAAGGGCGAAGAACAACACAAGAAATGCCTGCAGTGCCATAACTTTGATCAGGGCGGTGCGAACCTGCAGGGCCCCAACCTTTACGGCGTCCTTGGCCGCAAGATCGGGTCGCACGAAGGCTTCAAGTATTCGACGGGCGCCGGCTCGATCACCGAAAAGGGCGCCGACGGTTCGGTGTGGGACTACGAGCACCTCGACCACTTCCTCGAACGCCCCAAGGGCTATGCGTCCGCAACGCTGATGAACTTTGCCGGCATCAACAGCCGCATCACCGGTGTTCAGGACCGGATCAACCTGATTGCGTTCCTGCGCTCGAACGGCAGCTCCAGCTTCCCGCTTCCGGCGCCGCTGCCGGCCGCTCCTGCAGCCCCGGCTGATGGCGCTGCTCCGGCGACGCCTGCTGCCGACGGCGCAGCTCCGGGCGCAACGCCTGCCGCCCAGGGCGCCGCTCCGGCGCCTGCGACACCGGCTCCGGCCCCGCAGCACTGATCCGGCCGAAGGTCTGAATGAAGCCGCCGTCCGCACACGCGCACGGCGGCTTCTTCTTTTTGCGAATTGCTCTCACGCGCGGACTGCGAGCGCGAAAAAAATCCGTCATGTTCAGCAGAACATAGCGCTCACGTCAGCACCTTCTCGGCATTGCGTATTTTGCAGAAATCTTCGCTTTTCCAAGGCAAATCCCTTGGTTTCCGCCGCTGGACACGCTGCAACAACCGGCAAACATGACGCCGCGCCTGTATCGTTCGGAGGAAGTTGGCATGACGAGCTTCACACTCAACGGAAAGAAGATGACGGTGGAGGCGGAAGCCGACACCCCCCTTCTTTGGGTCATTCGTGACGAGGCCGGGCTCACCGGCACCAAATTCGGCTGCGGCATCGGCATGTGCGGCGCCTGCACCGTCCACATCGGCGGCAAGGCGGCCCGTTCGTGTGTCACGCCTATCAGCGCCATCGAAGGCGCCGAGATCGTCACGATCGAAGGCCTCGACCCCAAGGGTCAGCATCCGGTGCAGAAAGCCTGGCAGGACCTGCAAGTCCCTCAATGCGGCTACTGCCAGTCCGGCCAGATCATGCAGGCCGCCGCCGTCCTGAAAGACAATCCCAGCATCTCCGACGCCGACATCGACGCGCAGATGACCGGCAACCTCTGCCGCTGCATGACCTACACGCGCATCCGCGCCGCTGTCCGTCAGGCCGCCAACGCAATGAAGGCAGGCTGATCACATGAAACTCCGCAATCGCCCCGAAACACCCGAGACGCCCGCCCTCTCCCGTCGTGGCTTCCTCGTCGCCGCTGCCGGGACCGGCGTGGCCTTCTCCTTTCTCACCGCCTGCGGCCAGGCCGAAACGGCCTCGACCGCGCCCGCATATGAGCCGACGCAATGGTACGCGATCGACAATGCCGGCATCGTCACGGTGAACATCATCCGCGCCGAGATGGGCCAGCACGTCGGCACGTCGCTCGCGCGCATCCTCGCTGACGAACTCGAAGCTAAGTGGGAAGATGTCCGCATCAACCACGTCGACTCGGATCCGAAATGGGGCCTCATGGTCACGGGCGGATCATGGTCGGTCTGGCAAACCTATCCGCTCTACAGCCAGGCCGGCGCAGCCGGCCGCATGGCGATGATCGAAGCAGGCGCAAAAGCCCTCGGTGTCGATGCCGCGACATGCTCGGCTGCGAACAGTGAGGTCGTCTCGGGCGACAAGAAGATCTCCTTCAAGGAAATCGTCCGCCGTGGCGGTCTCACCAAAACCTACACGCCCGAAGAGCTCGCCAAGATCACCTTCAAGCCCGCCGACCAGCGCAAGCTCATCGGCAAGCCCGTCACCTCGCTCGACGTCATCGAGAAGACCACGGGCGCCGCCGTCTACGGGATCGACGCCAAGGTTGAGGGCATGGTCTACGGCTACCCCATCATCCCGCCGACGCGGAATGGCGGCCAGGTCAACTATGTGATGGACGCGCCTGCGAAGGACATCAAAGGCTACATCCAGACGGTTGTCCTGAAGGACCCCTCCAACACGGTCCCTGGCTGGGCCGTCGTCATCGCTGACAGCTGGTACGCCGCCAAGAAAGCCGCCAAGGCGATCACTCTCGAATACCAGAACACGCCGACAATGAACGTCTCCGAGAAAGACATTCAGGATCGCGCCGCAAAGCTCATCGCCGATCCCAAGACGGGCTCCGTCCTGCCGACCGGCAACACCGATACGGCAGGCGCGTTCAAAAAAGCGAAGAGCACGCTCGACGCGACCTACACCACCGCCACTGCCCTCCACTTCCAGATGGAGCCCGTGAACGCGCTGGCGCTGGAGAAGGACGGCAAGTGGGAAATCCACACCGGCAACCAGTGGCAAAGCCTTGTTCTCCCGTGGCTCGCCAAGGCGCTTGAGGTCGACGAGAAGAATGTCGTCATGAAGACCTATCGCCTCGGCGGCGGCTTCGGCCGCCGTCTTAATGGCGACTACGCCGTTGGCGCAGCGCTCGCTTCCAAGGCCATCGGCAAGCCCGTGAAGATGATCCTCGATCGCGAAAGCGACTCGAAATTCGATAGCGTGCGCTCGCCGTCCGTTCAAAAAATGAGGATGGGCTTCGACAAGGACAACACCCCCATCGCGATGGAACAGCATGTCGCCTGCGGCTGGCCCACCGAGGTGATGGCGCCCTTCTTCATGCCGAAGGGCGAGAAAGACGTGCCCTATGACCCGTTCGCCATCAACGGCGCCAACCACTGGTATTCGGTCGGCGCGCATAAAGTTCGCGCGATCTCCAACGATCTCGCCAGCGCCACCTTCCGTCCCGGCTGGCTCCGTTCGGTCGGACCTGGCTTCACCAACTGGGCTCTCGAAAGCTTCATGGACGAGGCCGCCCACAAGGCGAAGGTCGACCCCGTGCAGTTCCGCATCAACCTGCTGAAAGCTGAAGGCGCCAATGCGGGCTCCGCGCCCAACGCCATAGGCGGCGCCGCGCGTCAGGCCAACGTCGTCAAACTCGCCGCCGAAAAAGCCGGCTGGGGCCAGACACTCCCCGCAGGCACGGGCCTTGGCCTCGCCACATCGTTCGGCCAGGAACGCGACATGCCCACCTGGGTCGCCTGCGTCGCGCGCGTCAGCGTCGACAAGGCAACGGGCAATGTGAAGGTCGAGAAGCTCACCCTTGTTGCAGACGCGGGAACGGTGGTGGACCCTGATGGCGCGCTCGCGCAAATGCAGGGCGCATCCCTCTGGGGCCTCTCGCTCGCCCTGCATGAAGGCACCGAGTTCGTGGACGGCAATGTGAAGGCGCTGAACCTCAACGCCTACACGCCGCTCCGCCTCGCTGACGTGCCCGAGCTCGACATCAGCTTCGTGCCAAGCACCGAAGCCCCCGTCGGCCTCGGCGAGCCTGCGACCACGGTCGTCGGCCCCGCCATCGGCAACGCAATCTTCAATGCGGTAGGCGCACGCCTTCGGCACATTCCGATCACGGCCGCGGCCGTGAAGGCGGCGATGGCCTGATCTGCGCCTCCTTCCGAGCGCCTGATCACACGCAGCCGGGATCGGTCCCGGTGGAAGCGGCAACGCCGCTATCACCGGGACCGTGCTCCTCGCTTGATAACCGCGAAAATCGCGGCCCAGCCTGTTGGAAGGCCGCGGTGCAGATTCGGCGGACGCCAGAAAATCTTCCGGCGCGATCTCAACCGCTTGCTCAAAAATCTTCGGCGGATTGGCGGCGTCCAAACCGGCCGGGCGCCGGATGAACGCATAATCGACCGCACGACACCAAGACAAACGCTCACATCGGGAGCGATGACCCCAGCCAGCCACTGCTGGAGGCCATGCTGTGTGTTTCTGCCTGGCTCGTGTCCAATCTCGTCGCGAGGTTCTGGATGATCTTCAACCGCCGCGCCCGCGATTGGCACACGGATGCAGTGGCTTAAGCTCTGTCCCGACTTGCAGCTTCAAGCCAGCGCGCGCAGCCCAACCGTTCCGGCATTGTGACCTTCGTTGGCATCGGCGGTTCATGTTGCGCTCCGCCAGCCCGATCTGATCAGGCGCCCCAGGCGATGGCGCCACTCGGCGCCCGGCCGCAGGGACCGGTTCTGCATGCCTGCTTCCACCCGGCCCCTACTCGCTCTACGTTCTCCGAAAAATCCGAGGACAAGCCCATGACCGCCGGCCTGATGCAGACGCCGCCGCTGCAGATCATCGACATCCTGAAGTTTGCGGCCTCCGCCCACGCCAACCGCGAGGTTGTCTCGCGCCTCGTGGACGAACCGATCTGGCGCTACGATTATGCCGCCGCCATGCGCCGTACCGCGCAAGCCGCCAACGCCCTGAAGCGCCTCGGCGTCAAACATGGCGACCGCGTCACCAGCCTCGCCTGGAACACCCATCGCCATTTCGAGCTGTTCTACGCCGTGCCCGGCATCGGCGCCGTCCTGCATACCGCAAACCCGCGCCTGTTCGACGAACAGATCGTCTACACGATCAACCACGCCGAAAGCGCCGTCCTGCTATTCGACCGCAACTTCCTCCCCGTCGTCGAGCGCATCGCCTCACAGCTCACGACGGTCAAAACCTACGTCATGCTGTCCGACGAAGCCCGCACCATGCCGGGCGCGGTCAACGCCCAGAGTTATGAAACGCTCATCGCGAAGGAGAGCGACCAGATTGCCTGGCCCCAGGTCGACGAAAACCGCGGCGCGTTCCTTTGTTACACCTCGGGCACAACCGGCGATCCGAAGGGCGTGCTCTATTCCCACCGCGCCGTCGTGCTTCACGCGATGGCCTCGGGCCTCGCCGGCGCCTTCGGCTTCGATGCCTTCGACGTCGTGCTACCCTGCTCGTCGCTCTATCACGCCACCGCCTGGGGCATTCCCTTCGCTGCGCCGATCAATGGCTGCAAGCTCGTCATGCCGTGCGACAAGATGGATGGCGCCAGCCTGCAGGAGCTCATCGTCAACGAGGGCGTCACCTTCTCAGGCGGCGTACCCACCATCTGGACCATGTATCTCGCCTGGCTCGAGAAGAACGGACAGACACCGGGCAAGCTCCAGCGCGTCGTCATCGGCGGGTCGGCCGTACCACGCGCCATGGCCGAGACGTTCAAGAAAAAGTACGGCGTCCGCGTCCTTCAGATCTGGGGCATGACGGAAACCTGCCCGCTCGGCGTCGTCGCCACGCCAACGCCTTCACTTGCCCAAGCCGGCGAAGAGGCAATGGACGAAGCGATCTGGACCCGTCAGGGGCGCCTGCAATTCGGCATCGATCTCAAGATTGTCGACGAAGACGGCAATGATCTTCCCTGGGATGGCGAAGCCTCTGGCGCGCTCCTCGTGCGCGGGCCCTGGACCATCCAGCGCTACTTCCGCAAAGATGAAGACGCGACCGGCGCTGATGGCTGGTTCGATACGGGCGACATCGCCACCATCGACACGCACGGCTTTATGCGCATCACCGATCGGAAGAAGGATGTGATCAAATCGGGAGGCGAGTGGATCTCCTCAATCGACCTCGAAAACATCGCCGTCGCCTGCCCCGGCGTGAAGATCGCTGCCGTTGTCGGCGTGCCGCATCCCAAATGGGAGGAGCGCCCGATCCTCGTCATCGAAACTCATGACGGCGAAACGCTGAACGCCGACGACGTTTACGCCTATCTCGATCCGCGTATCGTGAAGTGGTGGAAGCCCGACCAGATCATTTTCGGCCCGGTGCCACTTACTGCGACGGGAAAGATCGACAAGAAAGTGCTGCGTTCACGCTACGCAACCGCCCTGACGGGCTGAGCACCGGCTGCTAGGATCTAAAGCAGGAGGACATCGCGATGATCCGTGTTGAACCATCCGGTCAGGCCTGCGGCGCCACTGTCACCGGCATCGACCTGTCGAAACCGCTGACGCCCGACGACGTCGCCGCGATCCGGGCTGCCTGGCTCAAGCATCACGTGCTTGCCTTTCCCGACCAGCAGATGAGCGACGACGATCTGGAGCGTTACACCATCGCCTTCGGCGGTTTCGGCCACGATCCTTTCATTGCGCCGATCCCG
>CANJXY010000193.1 GCA_947478925.1 Hyphomonadaceae bacterium
GGCAGAGGGGCAAAAGCTGGCGGTTGATCCGGCGGTCGATATGCAGCTCGCCAGCATCGCCGCAGAGGGGCAGCGCGCGATCGCGAATGGCGATCGCGGAGCGGCGCGTACGCAGCTCACGACACTGAAGGATATGACCGACCAGCTCGGGCAGGAGTATGACGTCCGCATTGTATCGCGGCCCGGAGAGGACACCGGCTTTTTCCGCAAGCGCCAGGATGTGCCGAACGGTATGAGTTACTATCTGGTCGTGGAGCCTGTCGCGCCGGGTGGCCGGGTGCTGAAGGCGCCAATCTACAATATCGAAACGGAAAAGACCGACCGCGTCAGTATCTGGGCGCAGCGCGTCAACAAGGACACGCTCGACAGGGTTGCCGCCGAGAAGGCCGCGAGCGGTGTGGTTGTGAACGACGTGCTGGGCCGCAAAGCGCGGGGCGAGCTGAGCCCGGTTTTCGACGAGCCGGTTCCGGGCGGCGCCATCACGAACTGGGATGACTGACGCCATGCCCACCTATGATGACCTGATCAATGGCCGCGACGCTCTCCACAGGCTGGATACGCTGACCGCGAGCGCACGTGAGGAATTCGATGCCGCTGCACGCGCGGCAGACGGACATTCGCGCCGCCGGATGGATCTCGCGCAGCTCAAGGCGGATGGCTATCGCGAACTGGCGGCGATGCGGCTGGACGTCATTCGCTCCGAGGCGGACGACACGCTGACGGCGGCGGAAAAGGAGGCTGCGGGTCTTCTCACGGAACACGCGGCTTTTGTGGAGGCCATCAATCGCGATGTCGCGACCGCCGAGGCTGCGCTGAAGGATACGGAAGCGGCAAGGCGAGCTGGCGAAGGCGTGGTCGACGCCGCACTGCACGCCTACGAGACACTCGTTGCCGAAACCGAAAAGGCGGTGCAGTCGGACCCCGGCTATATCGCGCTGAAGGACGCCTTTGATCAGGCGCGGGCTGTGTCGACGCGCGCAGAGCAGAAACTTGAGCTCGCCAAAGCCGATCGCGCGGAGAAGAGCAAACCCTACGAGAGCGATCCGCTGTTTGCCTATTTGTGGCAGCGCAAGTTTCGTACGCCGGAATATGGCAAGCGCGGTCTGTCAAAAGCGATGGATGGCTGGGTTGCGAGCCTTTGCAAGTATGACGCGGCGTACCTGAACTATGCGCGCCTGGTCGAACTGCCGGATCGCATCGGCGAGCATCTGGCCAATATGCGGCTGGAGGAAGCTGAAGCCCAGGCGGCGATCGAACGTTTCGAGGCGCAGGCGCTTGAAGCGCGCGGGGCTGCGACGTTCTCCGCGGACCTGGCTTCAGCCAAGGACAAGCTGAAAGCGCTTGATGCCGCTCTGGCCACGGCGGAAGCCACGCATGCAGGCCTGCGCGTGCAACAGGAGCGGGCGGGGAGCGGCGATACGGGCCCGCAGGAAAAGGCGCGACGGGTGATCGAGGCAGGGCTGACCAAGGCCAGCTTCCCCGATCTCAAGGTTCTGGCGGCTGAAACGACGACGCCCGATGACGATCGTGTTGTCGATACGCTGATCAAGCTCCGCACTGAAGAACTGCAGATGGAAGTCAATGCGCGCAGCGTGGACGCGCTCCCCGCGCGGCGCCGCGCTGGCGCCGAGACGCTGGAACAGGTGCGCAGCAGGTTCAAACAATCCGGCCTCGACAGCCCGTATGTGATGCTGCTGCGCGGGGCGTTCGAGGCGGCGCTGGAGGCCTATGGCAGGGGCCCCGCACCTGATGGTGAAGCGCTCTGGCGCGCCATCCGCGCGACTATCCAGCAGGCCCCGCGCAACGACGACGACTATTTCGGCGGTCCAAGACGCGGTCGGAATGTCGGCGTAGGCGATGTTGTCGCTGGCGTTCTCATCGGCGAAGTCATCAAGGCCGCAACGCGGGGAAGCCGCTGGGGCGGCGGCGGTTGGGGCGGTGGTTTCGGCGGCGGCGGGTCCAGCGGCGGTGGCGGCTTCCGCACCGGCGGCCGCATCGGCGGAGGCGGCTTCAAGACGGGCGGTCGGTTCTGACATGACCGCAACCGTCGAGCCCATGGCTTGGACCGACGTTCAGCTTGAGGGCGGCGGCACGCTGGGGCTTGGCTCCGGGCTGACGACGCGCGATGGGCGTCTGTTCGCTGTGACGGATCGCGGCCCAAACCTGTTCATCTCGCAGGCCATTGCGGATTACGGCCCTTCTGGCCTGGAAGCATTGCGCGGAATGCGTGACGCCAAAGTCATGCCGCGCCCCAGCGAAGGACCCGAGATCGTCGAGCTGCGTGTGGAGGCCGGCACGGTTCAGATGGTGCGACGGATGCTGCTTCGCACGCGGTCCGGTCGGCGGTTAAGCGGCGCTCCTCCGCCGGGAGCTGCCGAACCGCTGTTTGACATGTCCGGACGAAGGCTGCCGCCTGATGCGCTCGGAGCGGACACGGAAGCGATTGCGATCATGCCGCACGGCGATTTTTTCGTCGCTGACGAATATGTTCCCTCGCTGTTGAAGGTCGATTCGGATGGCCTTGTCAGGGAGCGTTGGGTTCCGGCGGGGTGCGAGGCAGCGCTGGCGCATGACGACGTCGCTGTGCATGGCATTTTGCCGGAGCGAGCGACAAGGCGCAGGGCTAATCGTGGTTTTGAAGCTCTCTGTGCCTCAGCGGATGGCAGATGGCTCTATGTCGGTTTCCAGAGCGCGCTGGAGGGTGAGGACCCGACCTCCGTCCCGATCTGGAAGCTCGATGCGCGTACGGGAGCGCTGGCTTCCGAGTATCTCTATCCGTTCGACGCGCCGGAGACTTTTTTGCGCGACGCCAGCCGCCGCAAGGTCGGGGCGGGCGACCTGAAAATCTGCGAGATCGCATGGACGGGCGAGGATCGTCTTGTCGTGCTGGAGCGTATCGCGCATTCGGCAAAACTCTACGCTATCGATCTCGCGCGCCTTCCGGAGAAGCGCATGCTGGTCTCGACTGACGATCATCCGGAGGTCGGCCCCGACATGGAAGGCATGACGCTGCTGTCGCCGACCGAGATCCTGCTGGTGTCCGATAATGATTTCGGCGTCGAAGGTGCGCGGACAGAGTTCTGGCGGATCGTGCTGGATGCGGCGATCTAGGCTGAGAGCTTCCGGGCGTTGTAGTCGACGCTGATCCGCTTGCGGCCGGTTTCGGCGGCGCTGCGGTGGCCTATGGCGGGAACAAAGACATATTCCGTCTCGATCCGGTCGGGGCGAATATCGAGCGTGAAATAGCCCCGCTGGCTGGTGTCCATCCATTTGAGGTTGGGGTTCGTCGCCATGAAGTCCGAAGCCAATCGCGCGGCATCGCCATTGAAGCGGCGCTCGAAACCGTAGGATGAAACGCTTTGCCCCGCGAACTCGACGCCGACGTCGCCGGCTTCATCGCCAAGGTCGAAGGCCCAGGCATTGTGGCTGTCGCCGGTGAGCGTGACGAGGTTGGCGCGGGCCTGCCGCGCCGCGTCGTAGAGGCGGGTGCGAGCGGCGGGATAGCCGTCCCACTTGTCGAGCGAGTAAGGCATGCCGGCGGCAGTGAGCATCTCGCGCTTGTCGAGCTCGGCACGCAACTCCGGCGTGATGCCGCCCTTGATCCATGCGTCGTTGGCTTTGGGGAAGCGGGTTGCGCCGACGATCACCTGCTGGACCAGGATCTGCCAGCGCGTCGCGCCGGACACCGAGGCGGCGAGCCCGTCGGCGAGCCATTGTTCCTGCTGCGGATCCATCATGGCGCGGTTGGCATCGGCGAGCGGGCCATTGCGGAATGCCCTCAGCCGTGACTTGAGATCGCCATCGGCGGCGAACACCGCGTCGAGATCATCGTCGAGCTGTTTCGTGCGACCGAGCAGGCGCGTTTCCATGCGGAACAGCGTCGCAAGATTGCCGATGCGATGCGTGCCGTACCAGTCGCTGTGCATCGGCAGCCATTCGCGCCAGGCGCGCAACCCGGCGGAGCGCCGCGCGAACCAGTCGCCTTCGGTTGCGGGATCATGCGCACTCGCACCGTCGCGCCAGCTGTTGTTGGCCGTTTCGTGATCGTCCCAGACGGCGATCATGGGGAGACGGTGGTGCAGAGCGGTGAGGTCGGGATCGCTATGATAGCTAGCGTAGCGCTGGCGATAGTCAGCGAGGTGGATGGCTTCTCCGGGAGGGGCGAGGCCGCGCGCGGCGGCCATGCCGGGCTGGGCGTCGGCGCGGGTGAGAGGAGATTCGTAAATGTAGTCGCCCGTGTGGATGGCAAGATCGAGGTCGTCACGCGCCGCGGCGTGGGCATAGGCGTTGAACCAGCCGGACGTTCCGTTCGCACAGGAGAACACTGCGATGCGGAAGCGGTCGACATTGCCCGATGGCAGGGTGCGCGTACGACCGATCGCCGACACCTGCCGATCCGGCGACATGAAGCGGTAGAAATACCACCGGCCGGGCGCGAGACCCTCAAGGACAGCGTGTGCGCAAAAGTCGGTTGCGGGAGACGCTTCGACTTCGCCCGTCATCACAATGCGACTGAAGCGTTCGTCGTCGGCAACTTCAACGCGAAGCAAAGTTGGCGAAGCAGCGACGAAGCGCGTCCACAGGACAACACGTGTCTGTCCCGGATCGCCCGAGGCGACGCCATGCGTGAAGCCTGTGATTTGTTGTGCGAGGGCGCGGCCCGGCAGGGCAGCAATCACGAGGCCTGCGCCTCCAGCGCCAAGCAGGCGACGGCGGTCAACGGTCAAGGCCATGCACAATCCCCTTTGCTCGGGATTAGCCTAGGACGCGTAGGTGACGCTTTGGCGTCAGCCCGGCGGGCGGAGGTAGTCGCGCTTGCCGAGGACGACACCGTTGTGGCGGAGGATGCCGTAGGCGGCGGCGACGTGGAAATAGAGGTTCGGGAAGACGAAGGACTGCAGGTAAGCCGCGCAGGTCATCGGCATTTCCTGGCCACCGCCAACGGGAATATTCACGACCGTTTGGGTGCGGCCGTTCATTGCGTCTGCCGAGGCGGCTTGCACATAGGCGTTGGCCTTCTGCGCGCGTTCGATCAGCTGCGCGAAGCTGGTTTCAACGTCGGGGAAGGACGGCAGATCGGTTCCGGCAAGGCGGGCGGCGCCGCGTGTCATGGTGTCGGTGGCGATCTGGACCTGGCGCGACAGCGGGAACATGTCGGGGAAGAGCCGGAAATTCAGGAAGACTTCCTCGGGCAGCTTGTGGGCGGCTGCATGGTCGGCGCCTTTTTTGAGGATGCCGCCGAGTGCGCCGAGCGTCTGGGCGCTGGCGTCCTTGATCAATGTCGAAATTGCTACAGTCATGGCTTGTCCCGTCTGGAGTGCCGGCTCTAATAGCGCGAGCACGAGCATGATGCACCGGGAATTTTCGGTGGTCCGGGGCATGAGGTCATCGGGTGAAGCTGCGGCTGAAGATATTGGCCTGGTGTCACATCGTGTCCGGTGTGGCGGGTCTCGGCGCCTTCTTCCTGCTGATGGCCGGTTATGCAGCGCGGCCTGACCCGGCCTACAATGACGAGATGGTGCTGCTGGGGAGCGGCCTTGGCCTGTTGAGCCTCGCTTACTTTCTGCCTTCCTTCATCGGCGGCGTTGGCCTGCTGCGCGGGCGACCACTGGCGCGCGTTGTCATCTGGTGCGAGTCCGCGGCGTTGGCGCTGATCGTGCCGGTGGGCACGCTGTTGTGCGGGATAAGTATCTGGATCCTGCTGACAACCTGGGACCCGAAAGAGATCGGAGACCTCGGCGGCATCGAGCGGTTCGTTCAGCGGTCGCTGCGCGCGATCATGCTGATGCTGGTCGCCCTGTTCGCCCTCGGTGTGATCCTGCTGATAGGCTACCTGTTCCGCGATGTGATCGACCCGCCGGGGCGTCAGCAGCTGACGCCGATGCCGAAGATGCCCCTGCTTCCCGCCGGGCGTCCGGAGTTCAAGATGCCGGACCTGCCGCGCGCACCGGGACGGTGACGTTGCAGAGCCCGATGCGGCCAACCGGGTTCTTGTAGAAATCATCCTTCCGCCAGCGCCGCGAATTCACGAGCGTCTGAAAGCTCCCGCTATCTGTTTTCATGATCTCCAGCGGCGTCCGCTTCTCCGGCGGCAGATCGGCGGCGACCTTGATGTCGGCGTAGTGCTGGTATTCTTCCGGCGTCTTGTAGAAACCAGCATCGCCCGTGCCGCGCGGGAAGGAAGACATGATTTCCATCCCCTGCACGACGCGGCCGAGCATGGTGAGCTGGCGATCGAGATTGCGCGGGCTGTGACCAATGACGACATAGAGCTCCGTGCCGCCGCCGGAGTTCTCGTCATTCTCGCGACCGACGCCCACCATGCCATAGCAATGCGTAAGCCAGGTGCGGTCCTTGTCGCGCGCGGCGCTCATGCCATTGATGAAGCCGACCTCGGGCGCGTAGGTGTCCGGATCCGGCAGGATGTCGAAATTCCCGACGGCCGTGCGGGGCAGGGTGAATTCGGCATTGAGCTTTTCGACGCCGACCTTTGGCGGACGGGCAGGATCGGCGGCCTGCGCCCACTGACTAACGAAATTGTCCTGAACGCGGGTGACGGCGCCATTCACGAAGAAGCCTTCGCGGGAAAGCGCCTTCACATTGGCGACGTGGTTGGGAGAAAACTGAGGCGCCATCTCGATGATGACGCGTCCTTTACCCGGAAAATCCATGTAGAGGGTGTTTTCAGGATCGAGCGCGCGCCACTCGTACGGCTTGGACGCGGCGATGATGTCGGCGGGCGACGGCGTCAAACCAGCAGGGGGCGCGGGGATGGAATTGAGCTGGGCCGCAGGTGACTGACAGGCGGCGAGCGCCAGGGCGCCAAGCGAAAGGACGGCC
>CANJXY010000194.1 GCA_947478925.1 Hyphomonadaceae bacterium
ATCGGAACCAGCGTGTCGATGGCCTTGATGCCGGTCGACATCGGCTCGTGCACGGATTGGCGCGGCAGGATGCCAGGCGCTTTCACGTCGACGCGGCGACGCTCGGCTACGTTCACCAGCGGGCCCTTGCCATCGATCGGCTCACCGAGCGCGTCGACGACGCGGCCGAGCAGGCCTTTGCCGACCGGGGCGGCCACGATCTCTTGCGTACGGCGGACTTCGTCGCCCTCTTTGATGCCGCGGTCATCGCCGAAGATAACGATGCCGACATTGTCGCGCTCGAGGTTGAGGGCCATGCCCTTGGTGCCCGAGTTGGTGAACAGCACCATCTCGCCGGCCTGGACGCTATCGAGGCCATGGACGCGAGCGATACCGTCACCGACCGATAGCACCTGGCCAACGTCGGAGACTTCGGCTTCAGCGCCAAAGTTGCTGATCTGCTTCTTGAGGATCTCGGAGATCTCAGCGGCGCGAATGTCCATGGGCTCAAGCCCCCTTCATGAGGTTCGTCAGGTTGTTCAGTTTGGTGCGGATCGAGGCGTCAACCAGCCGCGAGCCCATCTTGATCTGCAGACCGCCGAGCAGTGCGGGATCGACTTCGACGTCAACCGTCACGGTCCGGCCCAGCGCTTTCGAGATCGCGCTTTCGAGGATGAGCGTCTGGTCTTTGGTGATCGCGGTAGCGACGCGCGCGGTGATGCGGCTTGCGCCACGATGTTTGGCGGCTTTCTCGGCGAAGGATTTCGCCATGCCCGGAATGTCGCCCGCGCGGCGGTTCAGGGCGACGACGCCGATGAAGTTCTTGGCCAGCTGCGGCAGGCCGAGCTTGTCGCTCAGCTCGGCGAGCACTGCGGCCTTCTCTTCTGACTTGTGCAGCGGCGACTTGAGCGCGGCCGAAAGAGCCTTGTCGCCCTCGATCAGCTTGCCCAGCGCCGCAAGCCCGTTGTCCACCGTATCTACCTCGCCCGAGGTGATCGCCATGTCGAAAACCGCCGCGGCATAGCGCTGCGCGGCTTCACTTACTGAAGTGGTCGTTGCACCGGCCAAATCGCTAGCCCCAGAGTTCAGTCATGGGCCTCGAATCTCCCATGCGGGGTCGAGGCAAAAATCTTGTGAAATCAGTCACGTAGATACGGGTGACCGCCGGGTTGTCTATCGCGCGGGGTGACTAGCACGCTGCTATGGCGTGTGACAACTCAAGTAAAATGGCTTTTTCGCCAGCAAATGCGGTCCTTTCGTCGCGGCAAATGAGAGTGGCCTCAACCGCTCCAAAACCACCCACAGCTCGTTGTCGGTCAGGCCCGCGACCGCAAAGAAAATTTGCGCTGCGCCCGGCCGGCGCCGTTGACTTCTGGCGACGTTTGTTCGCTATTTGTTCCTCACAATTGGTCCGAGGGCATATGAAACGATACTTCGTCTACATGCTGGCGTCCTGCCGCAACGGCACGCTGGGCTGGGATGTCACCACCAATCTTGTCCACCGCACGTGGCAGCACCGCGCGGGACAAGTCCCCGGCAGCAACAGCGCCTCGATGCTCGTCTGGTTCGAGGAACACCCCGACCTGCGCAGCACCCTGCGCCGCCTGCAGCAGATCGGTCGCGCCGGCTACGACTGGAAAGCCGGTCTCATCGAGGAGGCAAATCCCCACTGGGACGACCTCTACGACACTCTCCTTGTAAGAAGTGCACGCGCCCCGTCGCTGCAAGCTGCGGCGTAGAACGCGTTAGCGCGGCTCCCTTGTGAGCGGCCGGTAGGCACCGTACCTCCGTGAAAACACCTCCGGAGCCATCGATGACCAGCCTGTTCTCCCCCCTCCCCCTCGCGCACGGCCCGGAGTGGAAGAACCGCTTCATGCTGGCTCCACTCACCAACACACAGAGCCATCCTGACGGCCGCCTCTCCGACGACGAGTTCAACTGGCTGGTCAAGCGCGCTGAAGGCGGCTTTGGCCTGACCATGACATGCGCTGCGCACGTGCAGGCTGTCGGTCAGGGCTTCCCGGGCCAGCTAGGATGTTTCGACGACAGGCACATTGAAGGCCTCACCCGCCTTGCCGCCGCGATCAAGGCCAATGGCTCGGTCTCCTCGCTACAGATCCACCACGCCGGCAACCGCTCGCCAAAGGACCTGGTCGGGACCCCGGTCTGCCCGTCCGACGATCCCAAGACCGGCGCCCGCGCCCTCACCCTCGCCGAGGTCGAGCAGCTGCGCGATGCCTATATCGCTGCTGCCGTCCGCGCCGAAAAAGCCGGGTTCGATGGCGTCGAGATCCACGGCGCGCATGGCTATATCCTCGCGCAATTCCTCTCCGACGAGATCAACCACCGCACCGATCAATACGGCGGCTCTCTCGAAAACCGCGCCCGCATCATCTTCGAGATCATCGACGGTATCCGCGCCCAGACCCGCCCCGACTTCCAGCTTGGTCTGCGCCTGTCTCCCGAACGCTTCGGCCTCAGGCTCGCAGAGATCCGCGACCTCGCCGCGCAGATCCTGCGCGACCAGAAGATCGATTTTCTCGACATGTCGCTCTGGGATGTCGCGAAGGAGCCGAATGAGGAGGAGTTCAAGGGCCGTACGCTGATGAGCGTCTTCACTGACCTGCCCCGCGGCAAGGTCCGCCTCGGCGCCGCCGGCAAGGTGATGACCGGTCCGCAAGCGCAAGCCGTGCTCGACGCCGGCTGTGACTTCGTTGTCATCGGCCGCGCCGCCATCCTGCGCCACGACGTCGTCAACCGCATCAAGGCCGACGCTACCTACGCCTCGCCTGCAACGCCCGTCACCGTGCAGCACCTGCGCGACGAAGGCCTATCCCCCGCCTTCGTCCAGTACATGCGCCAATGGCCAGGCTTCGTCGAAGGAGAAGCGACAACAGCCTGATCCCAAAAGCAAACGGCCGGACCCGTTTGGGGTCCGGCCGTCGCTTCAGTCTTCTGGCTGTTGACGATCAGGTACGGTCGCGACGTCCGCCGGGGCCGCCGGAGGCACCCATCTGCTTCAGCGCCACGCCGAGTTCCTGCATCGACAGGCCGCCGTCCTTGTCGGCGTCAATCGCGGCGAAGTTCGCCTTGAACGCCTTATGGAGACCAGAAACGCCTTCCTCTTCCGAACCTTTGAGGCGCAGTTCCGATTCCTGCAGTTTTCCATCGCGGTTGTCGTCCGCCATGGTCAGCACAATGCTCTGTTCGAGTTGCGCTTGCAGGTCTTCACGCGGTTTCGCAGCCGTCTCGTCTTTCCAGCGATACTGGACAGCGGTGAACAGCATCTCTTCGAACGACTGGTCGCCCCAGACAACTTCCGAATCCGCGTTGGTACGGTCCTTGGTGTTGGAGCCGAGCAGCGCCTTGTTGTTCTTCGAGTTGTCGTACCAGTAGTCGGCGACGAGTTTCGTTCCAGCCGGCAGGTCGATCAGATCCTTGAATGTGTACTCGCGCTGCCAGTTGAAGTCGTAGTGCGGCATGTTGAGAAGGATCTCTTCCTTGCCGTCAGGATAGATGGCTGTGAGCTTCGAGGCATAGCCACGATAGTGCGCGTGAACCTGCGTTGCGTAGAGCTGAACGTCGGCCGGGAACTGGATGTAGGCAGTCTCATGCCAGCGAGCCTGGTTTGGCGCGATTTCGATCGAAGGGTCAGCGATGATCATCTGACGCTTCATCATCTCGGGCGCCTTGTCCTGAAAGTAGAGACCGATCTTGGAATGATCGGTGAAGGCCGTTCCGGTTGGTGTGTAGTGCATCTGGAACGACAGCGCGCCGCCCGGCGGCACCCAGGTCGCCCAGTTGTCCGGGGCCGTCTGCGATTCTGCGCCGACAGCATAACCGCCCAGCGAGATCTTCCAGTCGAAGCCGCGACCATTCTTCGGCATCTCCTTGAGATAGCCCGCGAGAATGTGGTGCACGCCCTGGCGGTTGCCCGCCTTGAACGTCGCGGACTTTAGCCACTTGCCTTCAGTCAGCGGGCTCTTCACGGCTGGCATCTGGTAGTCGACAACGCCGGCCGCCGGAACGTCATAGGACGGGATGTCGACGACGAGGTCGGGCTTGCCCAGCGGCCACTCGGCACGCTCCGTCACTTGCTGCACCAGCGGGTCGACGGCGCCTTCTGCGATATCGCTCGGGCTACCGGCGTCGATCCAGTGGACCAGCGTCTTGGTTTCTGCGGCCGTCAGGTTCTCGTCCTTCAGAAACGCGCGGTAGTGCGTGTCAGCGTCGAACGGAGGCATACGGTCGCGACGGATCGCTTCACGCATCATCGGCGAGAACTGCTTCACCATCTGGTAGTTCGTCATCTGCCACGGAGCGATACCGCCCGGCTGGTGGCAGTCGACGCACTTGTTCATCAGGATTGGAACGACATCTTTCGTGTACGAGATCTTGGCGAACTCGGCCTTCTTCCCGCGATCAGCGAACACGAGTTTCGTGCCCTTGATATCGGTGACTTCGGCCTTGGTGATCGGCTTGCCGGCGGCGAATTCGGCGAGCGCTGCTTCAACCGTGTCGGCCGGGCCGTGATAGACGATCTCGAAATTCTTCTTCGGATCCACGATCACCGCTTCGCCCGCATAGGTGAAGCCGAGCGCATCGCCGATCATCTGGAATTCGTCGTCGAGGATCGGAATCGTGAGGCCTTCTTTCGTGGCTTCTGCGGCAATCGTCTCGCGCGTGTCGGCGTCAGCCGAGTTGATCATCTGGAAAACGATGTTGGGATTCTTCGCAGCCAGGTCTTGAATGGCCTTCGCCGCTTTAAGGGACCCTGCATCGCCATTGATGTGCGACACCAGAACCACAGCCGGGGTGATCGTGTCGTACTTCAGGATGTGACCCATGCCTGTCTGGTCGACCAGCATGTAGTCGTCGACTTTTGAGCCGACCAGTTTGGCTGCCGGAGCCTCGCTCGAGCAGGCGGCGAGGATGATGGCGGATGCGCTGGCGAGAAGTGCAAGCGCTCCGAGCTTCTTGTTATATGTCATTGCAGAGGAAACTCCCTGGTACCCCGATTCCGGCGGAACTTAACCTTGATTGACACTGTCAACAATCAGATGCCCCTACGGCATCCCGGATTAATTTGCGCTCAAAACGCGAGCCTTTACGTGCGCTTGCAACAAGTCTCGCCCTACCGCCAATGCCCCTTGGTTCGCCATAGTGCCCGCTCGGTTCCGCGGGCAGATTGAGGGGTGGTCGCGATGAAAACGTTCGGCAGACTTGCGCTTTACGGACTGGGCGGCCTGCTCGTCTTCCTCCTTGGCGTCGTGCTCTACAACGCCTCCTGGTTCGACGCGCCGCACGGCGACGGCCACATCAAGCTGCTGGCGCATCGTGGCGTCCACCAGACCTTTTCCCACGACGACCTGAAGAACGACACCTGCACAGCCGAGCGCATCAACCCGCCCACGCATGACTTCATCGAGAACACCCTGCCCGCGATGGAAGCCGCCTTCGCCGCAGGCGCCGATGTCGTCGAGCTCGACGTGCATCTCACGCCGGAGAAGACGTTCGCCGTGATGCATGACTGGACGGTCGACTGCCGGACCGAAGGCAAGGGCGTCACCGAAGAGCTCGGCATCGCCTACCTGAAGACGCTCGACCTCGGCTACGGCTACACCGCCGACAATGGCAAGACATTCCCCCTGCGCGGCAAGGGCGTTGGCCTGCTGCCGACACTCGACGAGGTGCTGACGCGTTTTCCCGACAAGCACTTCCTTATCAACTTCAAGAGCCGCCGGGCCGAGGAAGGCGAAGCACTCGCGAATCTGATCAAGGCGCACCCTGAATGGCGCAAGGCGATCTGGGGCAGCTATGGCGGCGGCGAACCCACCGACAAAAGCCTCGCACTGATCGACGGCCTCAGGGGCTACACCAACAAGTCGCTGATGAAATGTATCATGGACTACGAACTCACTGGCTGGACCGGCATCGTCCCCGGCTCATGCCGCAACACGATCGTCGTCGTGCCATCCAACTACGCCTGGGCCGTCTGGGGGTGGCCGCACAAATTCACGCGGCGCATAGAGCAAGCTGGTTCGACCGTCATCCTGCTCGGCCCTCTCGACCTCAAGGATGTCGGCTCCACCGGCATCGACAGCCTCGATGACATCAAACACATCCCCGCAGGCTTCGCCGGCTTCGTCTGGACCAACCGCATCGAACTGATCGCGCCGGAGCTGCGCAGGCAGGGCCGCTAGAGCCGGATCGCTCGAGCGCTGCCGCGCGCGTCGATGTATCCAACAGAACTGATCGCGCTCAAGCGAGTTACACCCCATTTTGTTGGAAGGCGCGCCGTGCAGAATCGGCGGATAGCCAAAAAACTTCGCGAGCAGTTTCAATCGCTTGCCGCAAAAAGCTGTAGGACGGCAGAACTGCAACAATAAGAATACGCGCCGCGCCGTCCTACCCCCATTCCGGCGGCCGTATATTCGAGCCCATGACTCGAACACGAACGCGCACATACGGAGTAGCGACCCCATCAACCCGCCAGCCCTTGCTGGAGGCCATGCTGCGCGCGTTCTGCTGGCTCGTGTCCAACGTCGTCTCGACGTGTCGGACGATCTTCAACCGCCCCATCCGTGATTGGCACACGGATGAGACGCACGAAGATCAGCTCCCGACGCCGAGCGACCTCACAGAGGAAACACGTCAGGCCGCACCAACCGGCCTCTCTACTGGAAGCGGCCCTCGAGCCGCGTCCAGTAGAGAGGCGCGGGTGAGGAACGGCGCCGAAGGCGCGATTTGGTCCGGGGGACCAAATCGAGTGACGGAAGCCGCGAGCTATGCTCGTGGCCTCCAGACTCCGCACGAAGTGCGGACACCCAC
>CANJXY010000195.1 GCA_947478925.1 Hyphomonadaceae bacterium
ACCTGATCCGAGATCGGGTGCTTCGACAGGATTGCGACGCCGTTATAAGTTTTCTGACCGAACACCGCACAGTTGAAGCCCGCAGCCTCTAGCTCCTCGCGCGGAAATTTCTCGTCGACGCATTTGATCTCCTGCAGGCACCAGACATCTGCTTCGCAGGTCTTCAGCACCTCCAGCACGGTCGGCAGGCGGGCGTTGACCGAGTTGACGTTCCACGTGGCAATTTTCATCCGACGTTGATAGCGTGCCTAGCTGGAAACGGAAGATGCTGATGGAAGCCAGCGAAATCCTTCGGGGTGGATGCCTCTGCGGTGCAGTGAACTACGCGATCAGGCTGGATCGCCTGCCGCCGGTCTATGCCTGCCACTGTCTCGATTGCCAGACATGGTCAGGCAGCGCCTTCTCCATCCAGTGCGTGATGCCAGAAGACGTGCTCGACGTCGCTGGCGACATCGAGATCTACGAACGCAAGACGCCAAGCGGCCATCGCTCGCTGCAACGCTTCTGCGCTCACTGCCACGCGCGCATATTCAACACCAACTCCCTGCGCCCCGGCATCGCCGTGTTGCGCGCTGGAACGTTGACCCGCAGCGACCTCGTCGATGTCGTCGGCCATATCTGGGCGAAGCGGAAGCAGCCCTGGATCACCATTCCGGACAGCGTGCCCAGCTGGCCTGAGTCTGCGCCGACGGCAGACTTTGCGGTGCTGGTCATGCCGCGCTGATCGCCTTCGCGCGTACGTAACGCTTGTCAAAAATCTGATGACGTATTACGTATGTAATACGCAACGCGCCAGCGTGCGATCACAATCTGGAGGCGACCATGGCTATGCAGGCCGGTGCTCTGCGAGAAGGCGAGCTCTTGTCCGAAATCAACACGACGCCGTTGATCGATGTCATGCTGGTTCTGCTCATCATGCTGATCGTCACGCTTCCCCCGCAACGCCACGCCGTGAAGCTCGATACGCCCGTGCCGTGCACGGCATGTCCGCCTGTTTTCAATCAGCCCAAACCCATCACCGTCGCCATCGACTATCGCGGCGGCATCAGCTGGAACGGCGCCCCCATCACCCGCGCCGATCTCGACCACAGGCTCGCCTCCGAAGGCCGTAAGCCACAGCAAGCGGAATTCTACATCGAGCCCGACAACGACGCCGCCTACGGTGTCGTCGCGCACGTCATGGCGGCAGCCCAGCGCGAGGGCATCAAGCGGATGGGCGTGGTAGGTGGGGCCTAACTCCTCGCCGCGATCTCATACATGAAGTCGATGAAGCCCATTGTAGTCTCGTCGATACCAGCCACTTTTGGCAGCGCGCTCTCGATCACGTAGAATTCGTCCGGCGCGTGTGCGCCCTGGCCATAACCGAGGCCGAACTGGCTGGCGGGGATCTTCAGCGGCGGGCCGGTGAAGACCGAGCCAGGCCACGAGCCGGCGCTGCGCGGGTAAAGCGTCGGATCGATACCTGCCTTCTTGAATGTCGCCAGCTGCGCCTGGATCAGACCGCTTTCCTCGGCGACTTCGGTCGGGCTGTAGCCGCCGGAGACGTTGACGATCACGTCCGGAAAACCTTGCTTGGCGAGGTGCGCCTTCAACTTCGCGACGCAGTCTTCCTTCGTCATGTCGGGCACGAGGCGCAGATCGATCTTGGCTTCGACACGGTGAGGCAGAACCGTCTTGCCGCCCGGGCCCGTGTATCCGCCGACCAGTCCCTGGATGTTGATCGTCGGCTGCGACACCAGCCGCTCGATTGAGCCACGATAGTCGAGATCGTCGATCCAGTGCTTCACGCCTTCGGCCTTCATCACCTCGGCTTCGCTGGTCGATGCGGCGAATTGCGCGATCAGTTCCTTCTGGCGGGCAGTCAGCGGCCGCACTTTCTCGAACCAGCCCTCAACCGCCGGCGTGTTGCCGTCCGGCGTCACAAGCGTGTGCAGGGCCTGAACGAGGCGCCAGGCCGGGCTATCGACACGCGCCTTCTCGCTGGAATGGAGATCGCGCGCCGGGCCGCGGCCCCAGGCTTCCGCATCCGAGATCAGCTGAAGTTCGACCGCGCCCTTTGCGCCCAACTCGATGATGACTGCGCCGTTCTGCTCTTGCGACGCTGAAGGAATGATAACACCGACGCACTTCGACATGGCCGGCGCCACCTTCGGGTTCTGAACGACCTGATGGAAATGCGGCGAGGCAATCTCTTCTTCACCTTCGGCAACAAGAACCAGGTTCACCGGCGGCTTTTTGCCGGCCGCGCGCAGTGCATGCAGCGCCGCGAGGAACGCCGTCTCCGGTCCTTTCTGATTCACAGCCCCGCGCCCCATGACCACCTTGCCAAACGGCGCCTTGTCTATGAGGCGCCCTTCCAGGGGCGGGTTCGACCATTCAGCGGGCTCGAACTGCTTCACGTCGTACATGAAGTAGATGCCCAGCCAGGTCTTGGCGCCGTTATCCATCGTGGCGAACACGCCCGGGTGCCCATCTGTCGGGATGACTTCGGCCTGTTGGAAGCCCGCATCCAGCGCCAGCTTCTTCATGTACTCTGCGCCGCCCGTCATGTTGCGGTTCTCGGCGGCGATAGAGGGGGTGGCGATCCAGCCCTGCAAGCGCTTCACGGTGTCGCCATGGCCGCTAGCGATCGCATTCAGGATCTTCGTGCGGTCCGATTTCGCCAGTGTCGGCGCAGCGTCAGCCGTGGCGCATCCCTGCGCCAGCATTAGCGCGCTAGCCGTCGCGCCTTGCAACAGGAGGCGGCGATCCATCGTCGAACCATCGGACATGATATTCTCCCTCACTTTAAGCGAAGGCTAGCAACGCCGGAGCGGGATCGCCACCCCTTCCCCGGCTACTGTAGTGGCCCCCGGAAACGCGAGCAGTGGCGCATCCGCTATTGAGTCGCCCACGCGCATTGTTGGGAACAAACGGCACAGGAGCACATTCACATTGAGCACGGGCTGGCGCTGCGCCAGCCTTCCCTCGTAGGAGGTTTCGCGTGAGCTCTATCATTTATCTCGTTGGCTTGATCGTTGTCGTGATGGCCATTCTCTCCTTCATCGGGCTGCATTGATCCATGCCAGACGTCATCACACGGGATACCCGCGTCGATTGGGCTGCCATCCTTGCAGGCGCCACGATGGCAACCGCAATCGGCCTCATTCTCACGACATTTGGACTGGGGATCGGGCTTAGCGCCAATTCGCCGTACGAGGGCGAAGGCATATCGCCCGGCCTCTTCACATTCGGAGCCGGGCTCTGGCTGCTCCTCACCCAGCTCTTTGCATTCGGCGCCGGCGGTTACGTCTGTGCACGATTGCGGGCGCAGCAACCAGAACTGACCGAGCATGAAGTAGACGTGCGCGACGGTCTTCATGGCCTGCTCGTCTGGGGCGCCGGTGTCATCGCTGCGGTCCTCATTTCTGTCGTAGCCATCAGCGGCGTCACCTCGGCTGCCGAGAATGGTAACGGGCGTGGGTTGATTGAGAGCGTTTCGAACGCTGCAAACGCCGAGCTCGATCAGGCCGCCCTGGCCGAACGCGCGAACAACCCGAAAGCCGCTGACGAAACGGCGACCGAGCGCCGTGCGGAGATCGCCCGCAAGGCTGGGGTCATCTCTGCCTTCATCACCGCGGTATCTCTGCTGGCTGGGGCGGCGGCAGCCTTCTTTGGCGCTGGCTCGGGTGGTCACCACCGTGACAAGACTGCGCACGTTCAGTTCTTTGTCATGCGGCACACACGGCGCGGCGTCATCGAGCCTCCGCCGAACGCTCCGACCATCTGAACGGTTTGGCTGATCTGCATGACGTCCATCCGCACCAGCGGGTGGACGTTTTGCTCTTGCACTATTGCCCTAGCCCTAGCTGGATGGCGCGTTCGACCGGCGAGAGATGGTGGCCCGCCATCGCTTTGGGCACGAGCCCGGGCTGCGCCAGAAAGCGCGGCTCCGTCCCACGATGCGCCTGCGCGGCATGCACGGTAAATGGATGCAGCAGCCATACGGTCCCAGCCCCTCCCGTAGCTAGCGCGATGTCGCAGTCGGCACTGCTTTCGAAGCCTTCGGCTGCGAGATCGGTCAACGATATCCCAGCTTCGCCATGCCGCATCAGTTGCTGCGCCATCGGCAGGTGAGACCCCACGCGCACGCGCGTCGGCGCGTCATCGGCTCCACAATCGGAGAACAGGAACAGCATCAGCATTGCCCGGCCGCGCGAAGCAACATTCACCCGCCACTTGAAGTAGTCGGGCGACAGCGATTCATCCGGCGGAGGAAAGCTGGCGTCGATATGCCAGCCATCGTCCCATGGCTTGCCGACCGGAAACCGGACCACCATCGCGCCCAGCGCTTGTGGCGCTATCCAGCGTCCCGCGCCGACGAGTTGATCCAACGCTTCGCTCAGCAGGGGAGAGGACGCTGCCGTACGAAATGGAGTATCGGCATACATGCCCAACCGTATCACCGGCTGGGTCCATTCTTCCTGATGGTCAGGTGACAACTTCAGATCGCGCCAGAGGATGTCGCGACAGGCAGAGGCGATCTCACGCGAGAACGCTTCCTCCAGCTTCACAAAGCCGTCGGTGACAAACTGTTCGATCAGTGTGGCGCTCAGTGTCACTAGAACCCGCGGAACTCCACCACTTCTTCCTGCGGTGCACGATCGGCGTAGATGTCGTTCACCGGATCGTTCGGATCGGGAATTCCGATCGACATGCCGGAATAGACCATGTGATGTTCGTCGAGCCCGAAATGATCGTGCAACTGCACCCGCATCCGCGCCCAGCATTCCTGCATGCATGTGCCCCAGCCGCGCTCCTCGGCCAGCAGGGCGATCGTCTGCATGAACATTCCCATGTGGGCCCACTGACCATGGCCCATGCGCGTATCGATGATGAAGAACAGGCCGACCGGCGCGCCAAAGAAGCGGTAGTTGTGCATGAACCACTGGATGCGCGCGGCGCGATCTTCCTTTGGGATGCCGATCTTGTCGTACATCATTTCGCCCACGCGCTTGCGCCGCGTGTCGTAAACCGGATCGATCAGTTTGAAGTCGGGATAGACCGGACGGTCGCCCGGAACCGGGCCCATCGGGTCCTCCGCCAGCACGCGCTGGGCGATGGCGATGATCTCGTCCTTGGCCTCGCCAGACACGGCGATAACCTTCCACGGCTGCAGGTTCCCACCGGACGGCGAACGTTGCGCCGTCGCCAGCAGGTCGGCGAGTTCCGATTTCGGGATCGCCTCGTCCAGGAAGGCGCGGGTCGAAATGCGCTGACGAACGGCTTCAGAGACAGTCATCGACAACCCCAAGGTTTGCCCAAGCGGTTTCGGGCAGCAAAATGTCCAACTACATGACCATTTGTTCGGTTGACCGACCCCATGGCAAGCGGTGACCCTCGATCATTCGACGATAGCAGACTCACGAGGCAGTGGCATGACAGAGCCCATGATTGCAGCGTTGATCGCGATTGGGGTGGTTGCCGTAACGTTGCTGGGCGTTCTACGCCTGATGCGGCCCCGCCAGGTGGTCCTGCCGGATTATCCCGAACTCCCGCCACCACCAAAGGAGGAAGGGGTGGGGCCAGCTGCATAGCCTCACTCCGGCAGTTCTTTGCGCCGTCTGCAGATCGACAGCGGAAGAAGGTTTCATCTGAATTGCGCGGACGGAAACCCGAACTCTGTGCAGTTCGCGGACGGACCGTTGTGTCACGTTCAGGTTCGGCCTGCATTGTAGGCGGTATGAAAAAGCTTTTCGCCCTTGTGGCTCTGCCCCTCGCCCTCGCGGGCCTCGGCGCATGCTCGACCTACGGCTATGACGACTATGGCTACGGGTACGGTTACGACGACTACGGCTACGGCAACGGTTCGCAGTATTCGGGGTACGATAACTACGGTTATGGCAACGGTTATGGCTATGGCGGCACGAGCGTCGGTCTGGCGTTCCACGATGCCTATTACGACAGTTTCTACGGCCCGGTGTACGGCGGTTATTGGGCGCCGGACGGCTACTTCTGGTATCAGTCGAATTCCAGCGGCCCGTATATTCGCGATTACAGCCGCCACTTCCGCCGCGAGACGTTCAACGGCGGCAAGCATTACCGTTACCAAGATCGCCGCGACAACGGTCATGGCGGTGGCAATGGCTGGAACGGCAATGGCGGCGATCATGATCGCAACACCTATCCGCCGCTGTTCTCGGGCCAGAACAACGACAACCACAAAGACCGCAATCGCGGCGGTCAGAACAATCGCGCCCGGGATAGCGGCAACCAGAATACCGCTCCTCCCTTGCTCGGTGGACAACCGCCGCGTTCAAACCCGCCGCCGCAACCACAGGGCGGACCGCGCGGGCGCGGTGAGGATCGTGGTGACCGAGGCCGCGACAACGGCAACCGCAATTCTCCCCCGCCATTCTTCGGTGGCCAGCCATCTTTGCCCGGCGCCAGCCTGCCGCCTCCGCAGCCACAGCAGGGCGGCTGGAACGATGATCGCGCCCACAATGACGATCGCGGACGCAACGACGATCGCGGCGGACGTGGTGGCGGTGGCAACCGGTTCAATCCGCAGCCGTCGAACGCCGCTCCGCAGGCAGCGCCCCCGCCGCAATCCCAACCGCAGCAACCCGCTCCGCCGCCTCAAGGCAACGGCCGGCAAAATGGCGGCCGAGGTGGCGATGAAGACCGCGGTGGCGGACACAGAGGCCGGGGTCGCGACGGCAACTAGAGTGTTTCAGGGATGGTGGGATTAGACCGAAAAGCTGGTCCCACACCCGCACGCTGAAGTCGCATTCGGGTTGTGCACCTTGAACGACGCCCCGATGATCTC
>CANJXY010000196.1 GCA_947478925.1 Hyphomonadaceae bacterium
AGTTGCCCCAGACGGAAGGCCTGCCCGCACAAGATGTTGATGCCGTCCGGTATCAGTCACATTGCCGGAGAGGCGTATTTTCTGTTAAACCCGTCGCCAAACGCGGTCCCGGCTGGAGGATCGCGCGGATGTATTGCCGTGCATCCGATCCCAGGGAGACAACACATGAAGACCCGGACTCTCGCCCTTGCCATGGCGTCCGTCGCCGCGGCCGCGCTCGTTGCTGTGGGTGTCACGGCCTACGGACAGGTTGCCGGCGCCAACATGACCGCAACCCAGGTGAAGCCCGCCGATCGCGCGGACGACTTCCGCCTCGTTGACCAGAACTCCAACGCGCACCTGCTGAGCTATTACAAATACGCTCCGGCCATCGTCATCGTGAACCACGTGAACGGCTCGGCCCAGATGAAGGCTGCAGCTCCGGCGCTGAAGGCCCTGCAGGCCTCGTTCGCGGGAACGGAGAACCAGCTCTTCCTCCTCAACTCCACGCCGGACGTCACGCGCGAAGCGATCCAGGCCGACATGGCCTCGCTCGGCCTCGACCTGCCAGTGCTGATCGACGACACCCAGCTCGTCGGTGAAAGCCTCGGCATGAGCCGCGTTGGACAAGCGCTGGTGATCGCACCGAAGACCTGGAAGGTCGTCTACTCGGGACCGCTGACAGGCAAGCTCGCCGGAACAACCACGAAGACAGATACAGCCTATGTCACCGACGCGGTGAAGGCGTTGACCGCCGGGCAGACGGTGAAGGTATCGCATGTCGACATGTCGACACCACTGCTCGCCTTCCCGAGCCGCGAGAAGAAGGCGGATTTCGCGAAGATTTCCTACGAGAAGGAAGTCGCCCCGATGCTCGCGAAGAACTGCGTCGCTTGCCACACGGAAGGCGGCATCGGCCCGTTCGCGATGGACAGCTATGAGAAAGTGAAACAGTGGTCGGGCATGATGCGCGAAGCTGTGCGCACCGATCGCATGCCGCCCTACAATGCTGACCCGCACGTCGGCAAATTCACCGGCGACATGAACCTGTCGACGCAGGACCAGAAGACGTTGATCCACTGGATCGAAGCCGGCGCGCCGCGCGGCGCAGGCGAAGACCCGCTGAAGCTCAACGCCAAGCCGGCGCCGGAGTGGGAACTGGGCACGCCTGACATGGTGATCGAACTGCCCGCCTATACGGTTCCGGCCTCGGGCGTGGTCGACTACCAGAACCCGGTCGTGAAGAACGCGATGACCGAGGGCCGCTGGCTGCGCGCTGCAACCGTAAAGCCGAGCGATCGCGCCGCCGTGCACCACCTGCTCTCCAACGGCGTGGGCGGTTATGCCGTCGGCGCAGAGACGACGGTTTTCCCGCAGAAGGTCGGTTCGTGGGTCGCCCCGGGCCAGGACTTCAAATTCCAGATGCACTACACGCCCTATGGCAAGCAGACGGTCGAGAAGACCCGCGTCGGTCTCTACTTCTATCCGAAGGACCAGCCGCCGGAGATCATGCGTCGCTCTGCTGTCGTGCTGAACGCCGGGCTCGTCATCCCGCCGGGCGAAGCGCGCCACCAGGAAGTCGCCTACATCACCTTCCCCGAGAAGGCGACGCTCTACACCGTGTTCCCGCACGCCCACTATCGCGGCGAGAGCATGCACGTGTCGCTGCTGAAGCCGGGCTCGGACAAGGAAGAGCTGATCGTCAGCCTGCCGAAATACGACTTCAACTGGCAGCGCGGCTATGACTTCGCCACACCGCTGAAGATCGAGCCGGGCACCAAGCTGATCACCCGCTACGTCTACGACAACTCAAAGAACAATCCGGCAAATCCGGACCCCACGATCGAAGTGAAGTGGGGCGAACAGTCATGGGAAGAGATGCAGTATACCGCGCTCGGCTTCCGCTGGGATGACGAGACCGTGACGAACCGCAAGGACGCCTACCAGACCGAACTCGAGAATTCGCGTACCCTCGGCATGATGGACACGAACATCGACGGCAAGGTCGCCAAAACAGAAGTGCGCGGCCGCATGGCGCAGATGCTGCTCGCGAACTGGGACAAGGTCGATCTCAACAAGAACGGCTTCATCGACGGGGAAGAGATGACCCCGATCAACCAGATGATGACCAAGCGCATCAAGGATGCGCAAGCTCAACAGAGCATCGGGCAGTAGGTCCTGCTGCTTCACTCAAACGAACGGGCGGACCCTGTGGGTCCGCCCGTTTTGTTTTCGTGCTAGTCGCACTTACCGGTTTGGCACGACCCGCAAGCCGACGCCCAAGCGTCATCTGCACCTAGCGCTTCGCGGCGCGATACTTCTCAAGCTCATCCAACACAGTCTTTTCAGCCGCCAGCGTCACTCGCAATTCAGCAAGCGCCTTGATGGTGGGCTCGCTGTGATGTGTGGCCTTCACCGTGTCCCTGATCGTACGTTCAGCCCGGAAAACCGCAATTCTGCGCTTCTCGATCTCGGTATCCAACTCAGTCGTCGCCATAGACTCTCCCCGTCCGCGACCCCCTACCTGCGCGCATGCTAAGGCGACAGATTGAACATTCGATTTACGTTCGCACGCGAACGATCAGCAACTTTCCGGGTGTCGAAGCGCTCGGCGCATGAAGCGCTTGGGCAAGGATCCCGACGCTGGCTAAACCGGCTTCAGCCTGTGATGCACGACGCCCCACTCATTACCGCCTGCGTGGCCGAAGAGACCGGCGGTGGCGAGGAAGAAGAGCCGCCAGCGGTTCTCCCAGAGCTTCGCGTCCGCGCCATAGACCTTCTGGAGGATCGGGCGGATCCGGTCGCGGTTGGCGTCGAAATTCTTCAGCCAGTCGAGCGCGGTTTTCTCGTAGTTTTTGCCGTTCCACCACCAGTCCTGCTCGACCTCGAAAAGGTCGGGAAAGTTGGCAATGAGGTCGCGGCTGGGCATCACACCGCCTGCGAAGAAGTGGTGCGCCACCCAGTCAGCGGGGTCATTCACATCGAAGCGGTAGGGCGCGGTGCGGTGCGCGAAGACGTGCATGAACATGCGGCCGTCTGATTTCAGCCAGACGCGGCAGCGTTCTAAAAGCGCCCGCCAGTTGGACATGTGTTCGAACATCTCGACGGAGACGATCCGGTCGAATCTTGCGTCCGTCTCGAACACGTTCATGTCGGCGGTGATGATGCGGAGATTGGTGAGGCCCTGCTCCCGCGCGCGCGCCTCGATGTGTTCGCGCTGGCTGGCGGAGTTGGAGACGGCAGTGATGTTTGCGCCCGGATAGCGGGCGGCCATGAAGAGGGACATGGAGCCCCAGCCGCAGCCGAGCTCGAGTATGGACTGACCGTTGGCAAGCTGGGCGTGAGCGCAGGTTTCTTCCAGCGCGCGGATTTCGGCGGCGGCAAGCGTGTCGCCGTCCTCGTAGCGGCAGCTGGAGTATTTGAATTTCGGCCCGAGACAGAGCGCAAAGAATTCGGCGGGGACTTCGTAGTGTTGCTTGTTGGCGTCGACGGTATGCGTGGCGATGGGGTGAAGTGTCATGTCCTCCGCGAATTTGCGCGAGGCGTCGGCCGTCGTGTGTTTGAGATCGCGGCGGACGCGCTCGACCAGGAAGGACACGGCGCCCTTGCGAACGAAATCAGGCAGCGGGGCGGCTTCGAACGCGATGATGGCGCGGGAGACAAAGCTCATGTGGAGCTCCTTTTCGGCGACTTGTATCTTGGCGGCAGGGGGAAGAAGGCGCTGACGCGCTTCTGGTAGTCGCGGAATTTATCGCCGCGGCTGGCGAGCATGGTTTTCTCGAGCGTCGGAACACCGGTGCCAAAGCGCAGCAGCAGGAACATCATCACGGGCCCGACGAGGCTGAGCCACGTCCACGGCGTCGCGACGTCGAACGCGATGACCGGATAGGCGAGCCAGACCATCCACTCGAAGAAGTAGTTGGGATGACGCGACCAGCTCCACAAACCCTGGTCCATGATTGCGCCCTGTTGGCCCGTCTTGCGGAAGCGGCGCATCTGGTCGTCGGCAATGCCCTCGCCCACAATTCCCACAATGAGGACGAGCGCGCCCAGCAGGTCGCGGATGCCGAGCTCGGGCGCGCCGCCATGGCTCGCCGCGAAGATGGAGAGGCTCAGCATCGTCGCAGCGGGCGCCTGGACAATGCAGAGCAGATACATGTTGCGCTGGAAGTCGCCGCCCCATTCGGTGCGGAAGCCCGCATAGCGCTTGTCTTCGTGGGCATCGCCGGCGACGCGCATGGCGATGTAGCCGCCGAGGCGAATGGACCAGATGCCAGCAAGCACTGCGACGAGCACCTGCCGCGCATTGCTGGCGGCGGCTTCGGGCCAAAGCGCGGCGATGATGCAGGCGACGCCGGTTCCAAACGTCCAGAAGACGTCGACCCAGCCGCCATTGCGTGTGCCAAGCTGAACCAGCCAGGCGGTGGACATCACGGCGGCCATGCCGAACAAGACAACAATAAAGGGTATCATCGGGGTCACGCATACAATACGCGCAGGGCGTGCTGACGGATCAGGGCACATGCGCTAAAAATCCGGACCCCAGCCGCCTGGCGGCGCAATCGAGGCTTCAAGCCCCATGTCCCCAACTCTGTCCACGGCCCTGAAGGTCACGGACCTCGCCAAAAGTTACGGCGGCAAGCGCGCGGTGGATGGGATCAGTTTCGATGTGCGGGCCGGGGAACTCTATGCCCTGCTTGGCCCCAATGGCGCGGGCAAGACGACGACGCTGCGCATTGTCGCCGGGCTGCTGTCGGCCGATGCGGGCGCAATCAGCGTGTTCGATGTCGATGCGCGGCGCGATCCGCTGGCGGCGAAACAGTTGATCGCGTGGCTGCCGGATGAGCCGCTTCTCTATGACAAGCTGACGGCGTGGGAGTATCTTGAGTTCGTAGCCGGGCTGTGGGGCGTGCCGCCTGTGTCTGCGCGGGCGGAAGCCGAGCGGCTGCTGACGCTTCTGGGGCTGTGGGACAATCGCAATGACAGGTGCGAGACGTTTTCGCGTGGCATGAAGCAGAAGGCCGTGCTGGCCGGCGCGCTGATCCATGAGCCGAAGCTGTTGATGCTGGACGAGCCGCTGACCGGGCTCGATGCGGCGGCGAGCCGGCTGGTGAAGGACCTGATCCGCGAGCGCGTGGCGCAGGGCGCGGGCGTAATCCTGACGACGCATATTCTGGAGGTGGCTGAGCGGATGGCCGATCGCATCGGCATCATCAAGGACGGCAAGCTGCTGATCGAGGGATCTCTCGAAGAGCTACGCCAGCAGGCGGGACAGCAGGGGCAGTCGCTGGAGGATGTGTTCCTGTCGTTGACTGCTACCCCGTCTTCCGGGACGCCGGCCTTGGCTGCGCCTGTGGTTGCTCAATGAGGGGTAAGCCAGGAAGCATTTTGTGGCTGATGGCGCACGAGCTGCGTCTGTTCTGGCGGCGCGGGAAGATGCGGCCGAAGAGCGGTCTGATCCTGATCGGGCTGATGCTCGGCGGCTGGCTGCTGCTCAGTTTTTTCATGTTCCAGAAAATAGGTCCGCTGATCCCGCCGCCGCCCTTCCTGAGCGGACCGGGCGATGGTCTGGTGCTGGCGGCGATTGGCATCGCGATCGGATTCATCGGGTCGGTCATGACGTCGGGCGCGATACTCGCGGCGGTCGATGCGATCTACACGCGCAACGATCTCGACCTGTTATTGTCCTCGCCGGTGTCGCCATGGCGCGTGCTGGTGGTGCGATCATCGGCGATCGCGATTGGCGCGCTGCCGCTTTATGCGGGGATGCTCGGGCCGCCACTGATCTGGTTGGCGGTATTTTCCTCCCCCCTGTGGCTATCGGCGATTGTCGTCCTGGCGACGCTGGCCTTCGCAGCGACAGGCCTGGCGCTGCTGATCGTGACGGGGTTGTTCCGATTGATCGGGCCGCGCAGCACGCGGGTTCTGGCGCAGATCATCAGCGCGGTGGCGGGGGCCGCGGTATTCCTGTCGTTCCAGTATTTCAACATCAGTTCGCGCGGCGCAGGCGGCATGAGCGAGGAAGAGATGGCGACGATGATCGCCGGACTCCATCTCGATCCGCAGGCCTGGTGGATGTTTCCCGCGCGGGCGTTCACGGGCGATCTGCCATCGACAGTGCTGTGGCTGCTGGCGGTCGCGCTCCTGTTTCCGTTGGGCGTCTTTGTCTTCAGTCGGAGCTTCGTCGCTGACGCTGCCGCAGCGTCCGCGATGGGCAAAAAAAAGCGCGTCCATGACGTCCGCGTCGCTGAGGTGCGCGGCGGCGTAATGAGGTCTGTGGTGCGAAAGGAACTGCGCCTCCTGGCCCGCGATCCCCTACTCCTCTCGCAAATCGGCCTGCAGCTGATCTACTTCATACCGCTGGCTTTTCTCCTGGTACGCCCCGATCGCGAGATTCAGCTGACCGAAGCGGCGTTCGCTCCGGCGCTGACGCTGCTGGCCGGAACGCTGGCGGGCAGCCTGACCTGGATCACGGTTTCCGCAGAGGACGCACCGGATCTGCTGGCCTCGGCGCCGGTGGCGACCAGGACAGTCGACCGGGCCAAGTTCATGTCGGCGGTCGCGCCTGTGCTGATCCTGATGGCGATCCCCGTGGCGATCCTGATCGCCCGCGACGTATGGGTGGGCATGTGGACGACGGGAGGCGTGGTCGCGAGTGCGATTTCAGCTGCGCTGATCGGGCTATGGCGACGCGCGCCCGGCACACGACGCGAATTTGTCCGGCGCAGATCGAAAGGCACCCTGATGGCGGGGCTGGGTCAGGCGCTGGTCGCAATGGGCATCACAGCGACGGCGGCGCTTGGCGCTTA
>CANJXY010000197.1 GCA_947478925.1 Hyphomonadaceae bacterium
CCCTGGAACGAGCAGTGATACGCATCGCAGATCGTGAATGCATCCGCGAGCGCCCACTGGAACGGAATATCCGCCTCGGTGTAGTGGCCCATCGCATGCGGCTTCTTGAAGTCGGGCCAGTTGGTCATGCGACCCTGGTCCCACGCATACTGCGCATCGGCCCAGTTGTGCGGCGTGCCCTCGACGCGCATGTGCTGGAATGTCTGCATCGTGTTGAGGTGGAACGGCGTCACCATCGGCGGTTCGGCCTTGGTATGCGCCTGGCTCCACACCGTCTTGCCGCCCGGCAGCGGAATCGGGAAGCGATCCCCGAACCCGCGCACGCCTCTCATCGTCCCGAAATAGTGATCGAAGCTTCGGTTCTCCTGCATCAGGATCACCACATGCTTCACGTCCACGATCGTGCCCGTCGCCGACTTTGCGTCGATAGCCCACGCCTTCTGGATCGCCGCCGGCAAAGCCAGCGAAGCCGCGCCCAAAGCCAGTAAACGCCTGCGATCAATCTGTGTCATGCCGAACACGTAGCGCGCCCGGATGACGCCGTCATGTCCATCTCCGCACGAACACGCTTTCCGTTCGGGAAACGGCCGCTAGGTTGACGTCATGCGAGTCATTCTTCCCGTCCTTGCCGCCCTTGCTCTATCGGCCTGCGCCTCCCTCTCGGATCGCGCCGCCGCGAGTCTCAATTCGCAGACCCTCAAGGGCGTCCACTGGGGCCTCGTCGTCACAACGCTTGAGGGCCGTGAGCTGATCGCCATCAACCCGGACGATCGCTTCCTGCCCGCCTCGAACACAAAACTCTTCACCGTCGCCGCCGCCTTCCACACTCTTGGCGACATGACGCGCGCCGACCCGGCGTTTGGCACATCGATCCGCCTCATCACGGGCGAAGGCGAGTCGCCCAGTCTCTTCCTGGTTGGCGCAGGCGACCCGACCCTGATCGACGCGGACGACTGCCAGCAGAACTGCCTCTCCGATCTCGCCAATGCAGTCCTCCTCAATGGCGTCAGGGAAGTCGAGACCGTCATCGCGGACGAGACGCTCTATCCGCGCGAGCCATGGCCGCCGGGCTGGAACCAGGATGACATGGTCACCCGTTCAGGCGCCCCCGTTTCGGCGCTAACGGTCAACAGCAACGAGCTCGGGCTCATCGTCCGCGCCGGGGCGGATGTCGGCATGCCCGGCGAGATCACCTACCGAGAAGGGCCAGAACTCTACGACATCAACAATCACGTCGACACCATCCCGGCAGACTCAAAGCTCGAAACTTATGTCATCGCGGAACGCTTTCCTGACGAACCCGACGACATCCGCGTCTTCGGTCGCATCAAGGCCAACTCACAGCCGGTTAACCTGTCCGTCAGCGTCCACGACACCGCCTGGGCCGCTGGCATGCGCCTCAAACTCCTGCTGGAGTCGCGCGGCATTCCTGTCACCGATGGCGTCGAAGCGCGCTATCGCCCGCTGAAGATCTTTGACGACACGGCCACCGCATTCACCTCGCCTCGCCCGGGGATCGAGATCGCCCGCCTCGTTCCGCGTCCGCTGATCGAGGACGTCACCTTCCTGATGAAGCAGAGCCACAACCTCCACGCCGAACTTCTGCTTCGCCGCGTCGGCCTCGTGCACGGCGACGGGTCACGCGAAGCTGGCCTCAAACAGGTCGAGACCACGCTCACCGAAATCGGCGCGCCGCGCTGGAGCTGGGATTTCTTCGACGGCTCGGGCATGTCCACCTACAACCGCGTTACGCCCCGTACTGTCGCGCAACTCCTGCGCTGGACGACGCACCAACCCTGGGGCCAGGACTTCCGCGACACCCTCCCGATCGGCGGCGTCGACGGCACCCTCCGTCGCCGCTTCACCGGTACATCCCTCGAAGGTCGCGTCTTCGCGAAAACCGGCACGCTGATGGGCACAAACGCCCTCTCCGGCTTCCTCACCGCGAAGAGCGGCAAGACGTTGATCTTCTCGGCCTACGCCAATGATCGCCCGTCCGGCGCGCCACCGGCCATCGACACGCTCGACGCTGCACTCGTTACCATAGCGGAAACAAACTGAGCGAAGTTCGATTGTTCCGATCGAACTGACCTCAACCCGGGTTTGGTAAACAGGGGGGATGAAACGCCTCGTCCTCGCCCTGATCGTTGCACTCCAGCTCGCCGCCTGCGCCTCGATACCCCCGCAGCCGTCGAACCAGGAAATCGCCGACGCCTGCCGGCTGCTGCTGCAGAACCGGGCTTGGCATGATGCCCTGCGTGCGACCGCGCGCAACTGGGGGGCGCCGATGGGTTTCCAGCTCGCCGTGATGAAACAGGAAAGCAGCTTCGACGCTGAAGCTCGCCCGCCCCGCGGCCAAGCCCGATGGTTTGGCTTCGTCGAAGGCGACTATGTCTCGTCCGCCGTGGGCTACAGCCAGGCGCTCGATTCCACGTGGGAAACGTACAAGGCCTCAACCGGCAACTGGGGCGCCAGCCGCAACAATTTTCGTGACTCGTCGGACTTCATAGGCTGGTATTTCTCCGCCACAGGCAAGCGCACCGGCCTCGGCCAGTTCGACTACAAGGCCCATTACCTCGCCTACCATGAAGGCGCGGGGGGCTATCTCAAAGGCACCTACAAGTCCAAGCGCTGGCTGGTCGATGTCGCCGGCAACGTCGCCCAACAGGCTGCGCGCTACGAAGCGCAGATAGCCAAGTGCGGCGGCCTGCGCGAACGCTTTCTCGGAATCTTCTAGGCAAGTTTGCCGGGCTTCCTGCGCTCCCGATGCACGAACAGGTGTCCGAGCAACGCAGCAAGGATCACAGCCAGCGCGACTGACCCCCACAGCAGGATCGGATCGCTCATGCCTGACCAGATCAGGCTAAACAGCACGCACCCGACGATCAGGTTGCCCGCGCCCCAGAACACGTTCCTCACCGCGCCATCCAGCGTCCCAGCGCCACCCGAAAGCGGGGTCGGAAATTGCTGGCCCGAAACCCCGTGCACCAAATACGGCAGGCTGTTCACGACGAACGCCGCCGCCGGAACGGCCACCAGATAGTACCACCACTCGACCATAGATCCCTGCGCACCCGATCACCCTGACTTCGGCGCCTGTGATCAGCAAACGAAGCCCGCCAGTATCGACCAGTTCTGCGCACGCGCTTGGTAGCGCTACGTCAACAAACGCAATCCCTTGCGCGCCCAGAAGGCTCCCTTCGGGATATCTCGATCCTACACTCGTGCCCCGTGCGATACTGCCCCCATCGATCTCACAGGAGCGCAGCTGATCACTGTTCAACGGCGCGGGGTTGCTGCCGGCGAGCGTAAACACCCGGCGATCTGAGAAGGCTAAGCCGTTGAGCGTAACTTCAACGGATCGCTGCAAGCTCCAGGGATATGGCAGGTAACGGCCGGAGACATGCTGGAGGGACCTGTGTATTCGGCGATTGCGGCTGGACATCCGCATCCCGCATGCCCACGGCCTTAACGAGAGACAGGCGTCTGAAAGATTTCGCCTGTCGCCGGGCCGCCGCACGACACCTGACGGGGACGCGGGATCCGCGGATCTTCTTCTACCGGTAGCGCCGGCAAAATCGACGCCACATCACGCGGGGCATCCCGCGTCCTCCGACCTACCACCTGATTGGAGACCGATAACCACAGCATCCCGGACGACACACGCCGGTCCGAGGGCGGCCTGCTGCGCCCGAATACTGGAAGCGCCTGAAAGACGCGTCCCCGACTACCCAAACAACCGCTGCTCGATCAGCGCGCGCTTGGCCGAGCCCACGCCCAGCTCGTCGCGCAGATACCTATCGATGCCGCCATTGCGCTCGTTCATCACGTAGAACGAGCGCTCGAGGAAGATCGGCTCGACGCCCATGATGGCGCGCATCGTGTCCATGTCCGGGGCGCGGCCGTGCTGCTGCAGGATCATCTCGCGCCACGCCGCTCCATGCTGCTCGAACCGCCCGGAACTATTGGTCAGCAGATAGTCCGCAATGATGTCGTCGCGATGGAGGCCCGCAATATGATGTGTCAGCGCCACCGCGAGCCCGGTGCGATCCTTGCCTGCCGCGCAATGCACGATCACCGCGCCGTCGCTTGTCGCCAGCGTTTCGAAATAGCGCGTGAACAGGTCGATCAGGCGCGGCAGGTGGGGCGCCTCCTCGTAATAGCGCAAAAGGAACTGTCGATAGGACTGGGCCTTCATGTCCCACCCGGCCATGAAGCTGTCCCACGACTCCGAGCCCTCATCATGATCGTCATTCTCGATCACCGACGCCGCGAAGCCCGCCCACCGCCGCGATGGCGACCGCTCACGCTCCACCGGGCGTCGCAGGTCAACCACCGCCGCAATGCCCATATCCGCCAGCCGCGCCAGGTCGGCGTCAGACGCGAGCGCATGATTGGCGGACCTGAAGAAACGCCCCGTGACGATCCGGCGATCGCCAGCGGCATAGCCGCCGAAATCGCGGAAATTGGTGAGGCCGTCGAAAGTGTGGAGGCGGTCGGAAGAGGTCATGAGGGCGACCTAGGCGAACTTGGGCGACCCGTCCACCCGGCGGCGGTTCAACTAGTTCGGAACCCTCAATTCCAGCATCAGTATGGGGTCAAGCCAGATGTCCGTGCCTCTGTCTTCGGAAAGGACATTGCGGAACTTGATCGCCCAGTGCAGGTGTGGGCCCGTCACGCGCCCCGTCGAGCCCGACAGGCCCAGCAGCTGGCCCTGCCCCACAATATCGCCTGCCTTCACGTCGATGCGGCTCATGTGCATCGTCACTGACACGAGCCCGCGCCCGAGATCAAGGAACACCGCCCCGCCTTCATAGAAAAGATCGGGATCGGCGAGCAGTACCGTCCCCGCCATCGGCGCACGAACCTCCGTACCCGTCGCGATCGCGATGTCCTGACCATTGTGAACGCTTGTCGATCCCTCGCAGTCCCCGGTCTTGGGCACGTAAGTCCGCGTCACGCCGAACTCGCTCGAGTAAGGACCAGCCGCTGGTTTCATCAGGGCGAGCGGCGCCAGCGGCGCGGCGAAGACATGCATCGCCTTGTCCTTCTTGACCCACGACAGCTCCGCATGCCGCTTGGCGGCAGCCGACTGCGGCGCGATAACTTTGCACTCCATCTCGAACTTCGAAACCGTGTCGTGGCGCGGCTGCACGTCGAGCGACGCATACGCCTCGCCACCAGTCGCCGTTGCGCCCGGAGATGGCGCGGGACGCACGCCAACGGTTGCTGGCGACTGCTGGTCGCGCGCCAACCCGATGATCGCGACACCATCAGCGTCCGCCACGGCGACGGGCTTTCCGTCCAGCGAGATCGTCGCGCCCGGATTGGCCTTGCAGACAATGGCGCCGCCCTGCTTCGCAGGACCACCGCATGTGATGAAGGGACCGGTTGAAGTATCCGCGACGGGCACAGGCGCCGGTTCGGGAATTGGATCAAGCGGCGGGAGCGGCACCGCCCCGACAACCACCGGCGCGGCCGGCGCGCTGGCGTCAGCCGCGGCCCCCGGCGGACCACCCGGTCCGGCACATGACGCGAGCACGCCGAAAGCAAGAAGCCTTGCGACTATTCCCGACCGTTGAGCTGTTTCCATCGTATCAACGCCGTTTCCGCGTCGAAATAGGCTTCCTGGGTATCAACATTCCAATAACGCAGGTCCTCGAGCGCAATCTTGCGTTGGGTTACCGCGCACGCAACAAACCGGCCCGGCTTCACGATCTCGAAATCGTTGTCGGAGAAACGCAGTTTGGCTTCGCCAGGCAGAGAACCAGGGGTGAACGCATCCATGTCGACTATATGCACCGTCTGCGCGGCGAAGTTAAGACCGCCAATAGCGGTCAGGACGCCTCAGGCGACTTCGAGCTCGATCCGGTTGCGGCCGGCCGATTTCGCGCGGTAAAGAGCATCGTCCGCCCGCTTAAGCATGACGTCGATCGTATCTTCCGGCGGAACGATGGTGGTGACGCCGCCCGACATCGTGACTTTCAGCTCGTCGCCGCGATTTATCGGGAACGGGCTATCCGAAATGATCTGCCGCAACCGCTCGCCCGCCGCCTCGGCCAGCGCCTGGTTGGTGTCCGGCATGATCACCACGAACTCCTCCCCGCCATACCGGCAGGCAAGGTCCGTCGGCCGGATATTCTCGCGCAGCCGGCGACCGAACTCGCGAAGCACATCGTCCCCCGCAGCATGGCCGTGGAAATCATTGACCGTCTTGAAGTGGTCGATGTCGCACAGCAGGATCGACACCGGATCCCCGCCCATGTTCGACCGCTTTAACAGGCTCTCGAGTTGAACGCGCATGTAGCGGCGATTATGTAGACCGGTCAGCTGGTCCGTGACCGCCAGTTCCATCGACTGGTCCAGCCGCGCGCGCAGCGAGTCGAGATAGCGTTTCTTGCGAACCTGCGTCTTCACCCGCGCTGCAAGTTCTTCTGAGTCGATCGGTTTGATGACGATATCGGACGCGCCCAGATCGAGCGCACGGACCGCCCTTTTCTCGTCGTCAGGCTCGGCGACTACGAGGATCGGCAGATCCCGCGTGGATTCGAGCGAGCGAAAGTAGGCGCATAGCCGGAGGCCGTCCAGTTTCTCGTTCGACAGCGATATGATCATCAGGTCGACCATCGAGCCGGAAATGCCGAGTCGGTTGGCTTCCACGTGCGAGATCGGCTGGTGCAGGCCCTCAAGATAACGGCAGATACGACGTGCCTGCCGCTCGTTCTCGTCGATCACAAGAATACGTGCCGGCTCAC
>CANJXY010000198.1 GCA_947478925.1 Hyphomonadaceae bacterium
ATCGAGCCGCCCTTGCCCCGCGCATAGCCGCCTTCGCGGCCGGTGAGCTCGGCCATCACGCCGCGCGCCGTCATGCCGGTGGCCAGCATGTGGCCGTGGTCGCGGTAGCCGGTGATGACCTGGTCGTCGGGATCGAGAACGGATTGCACGCCGACGACGACGGCTTCCTGGCCGATGTAGAGGTGGCAGAAGCCGGCGATGAGGCCCATGCCGTAAAGCTGGCCCGCCTTCTCCTCGAAGCGGCGGATCAACAGCATGTCGCGGTAATAGCCGATGAGATCGGCCTTCTGTGGCTCGGTGGGCGCCTTGCGAGACTTGGTCCCGCTCTTTTTCGCGGCCATGCTTTGGAATCCCTGAGCTGTCCCGGGAGATGTAAGGACGAATCCGTGCCTGTTCCTAGCTTATCGCTGGATCAGACGGGCAGTTCCTCACTTAAATAGTGCAAGGATCACCTTACGGCGACCAGAACCTCGTCGGGGCGCACATAGGACAGCCGTGTGCGGGCGATTTCCTCGACATAGTCGAGATCGAGCGAGGTATCGCGGAGGCGGACCAGCGACTGTTCAAGCGCGGCGTGTTCAAGCTTCAGCTTGTCGAGATCGGCTTCGAGGCTGGATTCGTCTTTCTGCAACCCGCTCCAGGCCGCGAGACCCTGATCACCGGCGAGGGCATGGTAGATGAAATACAGTATGAGGACGCCGATAGCGCCGGGCAGAAGAAAGGCTTTTGCCGTTCTCAACGCCCCTTCCATCGCCTGTATCGACTCTCCCGCTACGCATACTTGCCGTCCTACAGACATGCACCGCGTGCAGTTAATTGCGCATGAATCCCCCGGATTGCTCCGGAGGACCCAGCGTCATGATTCCGCATCAGAAATGACTGACTAGAAGGGGATCTCGTCGTCGAAGTCTGGACGCGAGAAGTCTTCGGACGGGCCCTTGCCGGTCTTGGCTTTGGCGCCTGCGCTGCGAGCCGGGGCACGGTCCTGATCGTAACCGCCGCCGCCTGCGCCAGCGCCACCGCCTTCGTTGCGGCCGTCGAGCATGGTCAGCGTCGAGCCGAAGTTCCGCAGGACGACCTCGGTCGAATACTTGTCGTTGCCGTCCTTGTCGGTCCACTTGCGGGTTTCAAGCTGGCCTTCGAGGTAAACCTTCGCGCCCTTCTTGAGATACTGCTCGACGACGCGCACCAGACCTTCGTTGAACACCACGACGCGGTGCCATTCGGTCTTTTCCTTGCGCTCGCCGGAATTCTTGTCCCGCCACGTCTCCGAGGTGGCGATGGAGAGGTTGGCGATCGAGCCGCCGGACGGCATCTGCTTGATTTCGGGATCCCGGCCCAGATTGCCGATGAGGATCACCTTGTTGACCGATCCAGCCATTTTCGTCTCCGTTTGCACTCCGGCCCCGACCCGCTTTCTCGGGCCGCTCCGGTTCCTGACACATGGCAGCGACTCTAAGGCCGCCAACCCTCTCACGCGATATGGGAAACCCGCTCGCCCGGCACCATCCACATGAAACGGCTAACAGGGCGCGACAACAGTTCCGCATTTGTTCTTTCATAAATCGGACGCCGTTGCAAGCCAGATTGTGAGCACGGCCGGTCTTCGCCCTGTCCTCCGCTCCCAATCGGACGGGACGTGTTCATTGCCCCGGACACGATCCCGCCGGCCAACCGGAGGTGGGTGGAGGCTGTTTGCTGGTGTTCGAGCCGCGGACGCTTCGTCCGGCCAGACGCCGCCTGTCGGCGCATCAATTTTGCTTCCGGATCGCCGCCAGGTCGCGCGCGTGCTTCTCGTGGGTGACGCTCGCGCGGTGGCCGATCCGGTGGGCGTGGTCCGCGACCTTCATCCAGTAGGCGGCGTCCTGCTTGAGGCCGCGCCGGATGGCGCCTTGTGCGCGCCGCAGCGCAGTGTCGTAGGCAATCATGGACGTGCTGCGGAGGTCGAATTTTGACATGTGCGTTTGTCTTTTGTGGCGTTGGGTGGGTGCGCTGGTCCCAGCAGCCAGCCTTCGGACCGGCTGGGCCGTCCGGGATGCTGTAGCTCTGGGTCTCCAATCAGGTGGAGGTCCCGGGGACGCGGGATGCCCCGCGTTATGTAGCGTCTCGGATTTGATCGGAGCTACCGGTAGAGAAAGGAAAGCGCGGATCCCGCGTCCCCGGCAGGTGTTGGTTCGGTGGCCTCGAGCAGCGGTATTGTCCCCCGCTTGACGTGGTTTGCCAACGGCGCACGGGTCAGGTTGTTCACACCTGGTCCCCAGAAACGCGAGGTTTGGCCGGACACGGGGTCTGGACCTGCTGCAGCGGGGCTAGCACCGCCGCAGCCCTCGCGTACTGCCGAGACTTGCCTTTCGACTCGTCACGGACCTTCACGCTCGCCTGCATCGACCCCGCGCCGTTGAACAGTTGCGCGACTGCCCTCCTGCGGGATCGATGGAGGGAGTATCTGACGGACAGCGAGGTGTAGGATCGAGATATCCCGAAATCGCAGGTTCAGGCGCGCAAGTGATTGAGTTTGTTGAAATCGCGTTGGACAGCGCGTGCGGAGAACTGGCCGGTTCTGGCGGGGGCTCACCGTTGTCATTCTCGGCTCAAGGCAGAGGTCGACCTAAGGTTTGGACAGCAAGCGTAAGGCGACATCGACGGTGACCGTGAGCTGTTCGCGCGCGGCGAGCGACTCGCGGCCGGCCTGCGGCGCCCGGTGATCGTGCGGCGTCATCGCGAGCAGGTCGGCGATCTGCGCACGGCCGACAAGCTCTATCGTGAACGTTACCCGCTGTTGTTCGACGCGGCGATAACCAGTGCGCTCGGCGGCGTCGAGGCTGCCCTGAGCTTCCGCTCGCGCGACCGTGGGATAGATGATCGTGCGCAGTTCGATGAGATGGTCTGGCGCAGGGTCAACCAGCAGTACATGACCGCCGGAAGGTTGGGCGGCGGCGAATGACTCCCACACCGGAAATCCGAACATGCACACGATGAGGTCGAGGCAAGGTTGCGTAAACGGCATCCGCTTGTTGGACCCGACCGCCCAGAAAATATCCCTGTTCCGCTTGGCGGCCGCCTGCATCGCCCATTTCGAGATGTCGATCCCTGCGAGGCGGTAACCGTCGGGCCCGCCCGCCTTCAGCGCGGCGGCAATCGCCTCGAGATAATAGCCTTCGCCACACCCCGCATCGAGGATAGCAAAGTCCGTGCGACCGCGCGCCAGCTCGACGACGCGAGCGGACACCTGTTCGGCAACAGGCGCGTAGACGCCGGCGTCGAGGATGCGTCGGCGCGCGGCGACCATCGGCTTGCTGTCGCCCGGATCGCGTGAAGCTTTGTGCTGGACAACGAGCAGATTGTAATACCCCTCGCGCGCCCGGTCGAAGCTATGCCCGGATGGGCATATCAAGGCGCGCCCCGCGTGATCCGCCGTCGCAGCCGCGCAGATCGGACACGCGACGAGGCCGCGCGCGACAAAGCCCGGCGCGGGTTTCTCATTGTTGGAAATGATCGCCGTCACGCTGCGTCGTAGGCTTGCTTGAGCCAGATTTTGACTTCGGCGTCGATGTCGGCGGCGGAGGCGAGTTTGATGCGGTGAGTGCACATAGCGTTCCACGAGCCCGCGGCTTCGAGGCGACCTTTGGGGGCGATGCCTTTCAGGTTGAGGCCGAGGTCGAGGCGAGTGGCGGTCGAGGGCTGGATGAGGCCGAACTGTTTCGAGCGGCGCAGCGAAACGTAGGCTTTCTTCGGCGATAACTCGACGTCCTTGCCGAAGGCGCCGATGAGTTTTGCGAGCTTGTCATAGAGTGGCTTCAGCTCGGCCTTTGCGCCGGCGTATTGCGCAGCGAGCAGATCATCGTCTTCGGCGGAGCCAGCGTCGCTGTTGAGTGTGCGGTGCGAGACGAGGTTGGCGAATCCGTGGCCGAGGGCGTGATCGGTCTTAAGCATCTTCACGATCTCGCCGTGTTTGGTGAGTTTCGCCTTCGCGGTCACCTTGAGCCACTCGTCGAGCGACTTGCCGGTGTTCACTTTCATGTTGGCGATCATGCTGGCGACGGCGTCTTCAATTTTCCCCATGGTTACTCTCCCCTTTTCCCTCGCTCACGCGTTAGGCGTGTGACGTGTACGGAACGCTTGCGTGGCCCGGCGGATGGAACCCGTTGCGTAGTTGGCCCTTTCTACACCGAACGACATGAAACGGAGACAGCCATGCGTACGATTTTCATGAAGAGTGCGGGCCTGATAAGCACGCTTGCGATCGTAGCCAGCCTTGGGGCCTGCGCGCCTGAAGGCAGCGCCAACAGCGCCATGGTCGATGGAAAACTCGTCCACACGGCGGCCGTCGACAATTCTGCGTTGGATCGCGCTGCGGCGGAGTCCCGCGCTGCCGAGGCCGAAGCCAGGCTTGAATGCAAAAAGGCGCGTCAGACCGCGTCGAACCAAGGCGCCGTTGTTGGCGGTGTGACCGGCGCCGTGATCGGTAGCCAGGTTGCCGGCCATGGCGCGAAATCCGAAGGCGGCGCCATTGGCGCTGTTGCGGGTGTGATGGCCGGTCGCCAGATCGCCAAGAAAGATCATCGCTGCTGAAGCCCGCGCTTTAGTTGCTGTGAGGAACGCCGCCCTGGCCTTGCCGGGCGGCGTTTTCCATTGCGTCTTTATGTGAGCGGCCAGTTTTCGATGCGGCTGATCTTCGGCGTCATGAAGCCCATGAGCGGGCCCATGGCCATGATCATCTTGGCAGCGAAGTTCGGCTTGCCGGTCTCGACCAGCAGCTTGAGGTTGTCGACGATAAAGCTGCCGCTGGCGACCATCTTGCCGGTCTTGGTGCCGGGGATGCATTCGGTGGTGAGTGTGAACTCGGTGCCGCCGGGGATTTCCTTCAGGTCGTAGGTGGTGAAGGCCGGATCCTCGCCCTCGTTCTGGGTGAAGGACATGGTGTGCGAGTAGCGGTGCGGCGGGTTGAATTCCTTCACCTCGCCGAAGACGACAGCGAACTTTCCGTCGGCCGAGGCCATGCGCATCTTGCGGCCGGGCTTGAGACCGTCCTGGGTCTGGCAAATGGCGCCGAAGAAGAAGGGCAGGACTTCGTCGGTTTTGACGAGCGTGTTCCAGACGGTTTCGATCGGCGCGTTGATCGTGACCTTCCAGACGAATTTTTCGGGTTTTCCTGTGGCCGGCGCGGGCTTCTTGCTCATCTGACTTTCCCCTTCTTCGATTTTCCTGCTTGCGTGTTCTGTGCGTGGGCGGCCTCAGCGGCGTATTTGATGCCGGTGAGCTTGCGCGCCCAGTGACCCGCGAAATCGTCGAGCCAGCGATCGTTGATCATCTGGATCGGCGCGGTGTTGAGATAGAGCCGGCGGGTGCGGCCCTCCTTCTGCGAGACGACCAGTCCTGCCCCTTCGAGGACGGCGAGATGGTTCATCACGGCGATACGGGTGACCTCGAACTCCAGCGACAGCTCGCCGACGCCGATGCCGGGGCGGAGCTTGAGTACATCCATGATCCGGCGCCGCGTCTCGTGGGCAAGCGCGTGGAAGATGGACGTCATGTCGTCTTCAGCAGTCATGTAATTACATGATTACATATGGGGTGTGGAGTCAAGCGGCCTTGCTTCACCGGTGGTGAGCCGCCCCCGTCCTTCGAGACGATCGCTGCGCGATCCCTCAGGATGAGGGCCTCTCTACAGGCGCATTGGTTGAGAGGCCTCAGCCCTTCGCGCGGCGCGCGGTGCATTTCGGGCAGAGGCAGTTTTCCTTGCCGATGAAGGCGTCAAAATACTCCTTGCCGTAGTCGTAGGTGATCTCTTCGCCGGGCTGAATCTCGCGCAGGGATTTCACGTAGATGCGCTGGCCGTAGACGTAGATGATCGCGTTCGGCTTGCAAGAATGGTTGGCGTAGCGGCCGATGTTGGAGCGGGGCGAGCCATCCAGCGTGTGGGTGCGGCTGAGGTTGTAAAGATAGCGCGGCTTGCCGGGGATCGCGTCGGCCTCGGCGTTGGTGATGATGTTGCCGGTGTATTCGAAGATGCGGACGTGCTTCGGGATTACCTCGGTCGCGAAGAGGCCCATGCCGGTCCTGGCGCGGCCGATGCGGAAGGGGTAACCGTTCACGTTGGGCTTGGAGAGGCTGGGTCTGGGCATGCGCTCCCCTAGTCGGGGATTCGCTTTCATTCAATCAGTAACCCCGGCGGCGCAATGTCCCTGCCCAGCGCGTGCCTTTGGAACGCGGGCGCGAGAGCGCCGTTGTACCTGAAAAGCGCTGTTCTGCGCACGGAGACGAACATGCTGCACGCCAAGCCGACACTACGGACGTTTGCGATCCTGGCGGCGGTGTTGTTCGCCATCGGCACGCCGATCGCGCAGACGCTGATGGGGGTGATTGCGGTAGGTCGCGGCGACCTGGTGAATGATGGCAACCAGACGCTGGAGGCGGCGGGATACGCCTTCTCGATCTGGGGTGTAATCTATCTCGGCCTGCTCGCCTATGCGGGGTATCAGGCGTTGCCGTCGACCGCGGAAACGCCGGGGCTGCGCAGGCTGGGCTGGCCGTCGGTGATTGCGATGGCAGGGTGCGGGGCTTGGCTGATCGCAGCGTCGGCGGACGCGAAATGGGCGACGGTGGCGATCATCTCCGCGTCAGCGCTGGCGTTGTGTGTGCCGCTGCTGAAGCGGTATCCGGTGCAGCGCAGGATCGAGTTCTGGCTGGTGGCGGCGCCGCTGTCGCTGCTGGCGGG
>CANJXY010000199.1 GCA_947478925.1 Hyphomonadaceae bacterium
ACCAGATTGATTTCGCGGGAAGCCGAGGGGTCATCTTTCGGAGCCTGTTCACACCGTGGGCGGTGATTGGCGCGCCAAAGGCCAGATTTCGCGAGGGGCGAGGAGGCATTCTTCGGCGCCATTTCGTATGGTCGACCTCATTTCCGATATGCTTGCCAGCGGGATGCGCCGGCGCCGTTGGACTATTCAAAAAAGTCTTCGTCGAGCTTCTTGATACGCAGGACCTCCTCGTCGCGCGTGCCGACATTGTAGTGAATGAGCAAGCGCGCCAGGTGCTTTCCCTCGATCAGGACGATGCGCGAACCGAGGCCGCGCGCAGTCTCGATTGCCGGCTGACTGAACGAGGACGTCGTGACGAAGATGCCTTTCGTGGCGCGCTTCAGGCTCAAGGCGCCGAAGAAATCCCGCACAGTCGCAGCGCCAATTGAATTGGCCGCCTGGTAGCGTTTCGCCTGGATGTAGATCTGATCAACTCCGAGCGGGTCCTGATCGATTACGCCATCAACCCCGTCATCTCCGCTCTTGCCGATTGCGCGGCCCGCGTCTTCGCTCGTGCCGCCATACCCTATCGACAGAAGCAATTGCACGATCAGTCTTTCGAAAATGGCTGGAGACGACTGCCGAACTCTATCGAGGAGTTCGTCGGTCAGCGCCGCATTGATCCGTGCGTGGGCGATACGCATTTCTTCGTCTGGTGTCGCTTGCTGGATGGGGGTGGTCGGCGCCTCGGCCTGATCCGCGGTGTCGAGGCTTTTCGACCGTTCGCGAAATGCCCTGAACTCCTCGAATTGTTGCAGAAGATCATTGTCTATCTTCGTCGGAGTTTTGGCGAGAACCTCCTTTCCCCGCTCGGTCACGACGAAATGGGCTCGCCGTGTCGAGCGCACGAGGTCAGCTTGCGTCAGATAGGTCTTCGCCCAATGAACCCGGTTGGCAAAGGTTGTCTGTTTGCCGCTCGGGAGAAGCTGCTCCTGCTCCTCGGCAGTGAGCCCGAGCTCCTTGGCAAGAGTTTCAACGACGTCGCTGACCCGCACCTCGCCTTTGGCGGATTGCTTCAGAACGGGCAGCATCAGGGTCTGATAGTCTGGGATCATTTCTGCTGCTTCTCCTGGAGAACAACATGCTGGTCCTCGGGCCGCCGCGCCTTTGGATCGAGGTCCAGCCCCAGCCGATGCTTGGTGTAGTAGGCCAGCGCCTTGCGGACCTTCAGATCTGCCGTGCCGCCGCGCATGCCATAGTCGCGCTCGATCACCTTCTTCTGTGCAGGCGACAGGCCGGGATTGGGCGCGATCGTCAGCGTGACCCAGCCATGCCAGTCCTGGTCCGTGCTGGAGGGCGCTTCGGCTTGTCCTTGCAGGCTCGCGCCGGAGAGACGCCCGAGCACATAGTCCTTGAACGCACCATCTTCGGCATCGCGCGCGCGGGCGTGCCAGCGGAACCCGTCATAGCCCAGCGCATGCGGTTCGATCCTGCGCATTCGCCCGTCGGTCTGCGAGAACGACACATAGTGCGCGGACACCTGCCGCGCTTCGCGGATCGCGCGGACGATCACGCGCAGTGTCTCCGGTTCGACGGGCCGCGCGGGCGCCGGCGCTATGCCAAGCGACAGCGACCCGATGAGGGGATGATCTTCCGCCACGCCCTCCGCGGTGAGGCGAAGCCGGCTCAGCACCTCGTCCGTATCCGGATGCAGGAAGCGCGGCGCAAAGCGCGCGGCTGCGCGATAGGTCTTGTCACTTTTGTCGTAGACGAGATTTTCGGGGGCGATCTCCTGATAGCGCGTCAGGTCGCCTGACGCCTGCTGCTCGGAAATGCCGAAACGCGCGATCAGGTCCCTCCGGTTTACGCTATCCGTCCAGAAGATCGATTCTTCCAGGAAGGTGAGGCGGGCCATCGTGGCCCAGGGAAGACCAGTCGTCTCAGCCGTCTCAAGCGCCGCATCCTCCAAAATTTCTTCTTTCGATTTTTTGCCGGTCGTCGCTGCGTCAGACGCGGCCTGGCCGCCACGCTTTTGGGTGCGCGTTATGCCGTCGCTTGACTTGGGCCGTTTCATCGACATATTGGATGCATCCACTAAGTAGATGGGTGATGTAACTAGAACAATCTAGCAATGCGATGATTCGGCGCGCAAGCGAACCCTGCAGTGAACAGGGTGCGACAGGAAGACCGTGTCCGGAATGGCGTTGGGGGCGATGGGCCAACCTTGAGGAGCAGCACGATGACAGCCATTTCCAGTCTTCTTTCCGGTGTTTCGATCGGAGAGCCTCGTCGCCATGGGCGGCTTGAGATCTTCCCCTTGTTTGCGTTTAGCAGCGACGCGGACGCGTTCATCCTTCTCGATGAGGCTCTGATCGCGAAATCGGTGGAGGTCACCGAGACCTCCGACAGCGGCTCGGTCCCGGTTCTTAACTTCCTCAGCCGGTCGACCGTTCCGGTCCTGCTGCTGGATGGCGAGGAACTCGTTGGCGCCAAACAGAACCGCATCCTCAACACCTCGATCCTGGCCCCGGCGGGCGCCCAGATCCTCCTGCCGGTCTCCTGTGTGGAGCAGGGGCGCTGGCGCTACAGCTCACACAGTTTCAAGACCGCCGACCACGCCCTGTTTGCCAAGGCGCGGGCGCGCAAGGCATCCCGCATGAATGCGATGCAGGAGCGGCGACGCGCTGTTGGCGAGTCAGCGCCGCGCTACGTGGCTGAACAGTTCGACGCGGACCAGCACGAAGTCTGGTCGGACGTGTCCGCCAAGCTCAGCCGCATGCATGTCGACAGCGCCTCCTCGGCGATCAGCGATGGCTATGAAAGCTATGGTGAGCGTCTCCGCGAATTCGAAGCGGCGTTGGCGGCGGTCCCGGGTCAGCGCGGCGCAGCATTCGCTCTCGATGGCCGCGTCGGCGGCATCGAACTTCTCGCGACCGAGGCCGCCTTCCGGGCGATCTTCCGCAAACTCATCAAGAGCTACGCCTTCGATGCACTCGAAGCTTCAGAGGTGGCGGCGCCCAAAGTCTCGACCAAGGCAGACGTTGAGGCGTTCATCGCGCGTGTGCTTGGCGCGACTGCGTCGTCCGCCCCCAGCGCCGGTCTGGGATCCGACGTGCGGCTCGCGGGCGAGGGATGTGCGGGCCACGCTCTCGTGCATGACGAATCTGTTCTGCACCTCGCCGCCTTCGACGAACAACTCGCCATCTGAGCGCAGACCACAATCAGGAGCCCCCATGACCTCCACATCCCTCATCACCCAGTCGCCCTTCATCGCCGACACATTCGCCGAAAACCCCGAGCCACGTTGCCCCTGCGTTCTCGTGCTCGACACGTCCGGCTCCATGAGCGGCAAGCCCATCACCCAGCTCAATGCCGGCTATCAGGCGCTGCTCAACGAACTGCTCGAAGATGCGCTCGCCTCAAAACGCGTTGAACTTGCTGTCGTCACCTTCGGGCCGGTGCGGCTGGTCCAGGACTTCGAAACGCCCGACATGATCGCCTCGACTGATCTCGAGGTAACCGGTGATACGCCGATGGGCGAGGCGATCGAATTTGCGATCGATCTCGTCCACCAGCGCAAGGACGTCTATCGCCAGGCCGGCATCGCCTATTATCGACCCTGGATCTTCGTCATCACCGACGGCGCCCCGACGGATTCGTGGAAGGCTGCCGCGCGTGCGGTGAAGGAAGGCGAGGCCTCGAACGCCTTCTCGCTGTTCACTGTGGGCGTCGATGGCGCAGACATGGAGACACTCTCGCAGATCGCCGTCCGTGAGCCGATCAAGCTCAAGGGCCTGCGCTTCGCCGAACTGTTCCGCTGGCTCTCCAACTCCCTCAAGAGCGTCTCGCGGTCGAAGACCACCGAACGCGTAGCGCTGCCGGCGCCGACCGGCTGGGCCGAGGTCTGAGCCATGTCGCGCTGGAGCGTTGCTGCCGCCGCTACGGTCGGTGAGCGTCACATTGCCGATGGTCGTCCCTGCGAGGATGCATGGACTGTCCGTCTCCACGAGTTCCGGGGCGAGCCCTGGATGATCCTTGCTGTTTCCGATGGGGCGGGAACGGCGGGCAGGGCGCAGGCGGGTTCCGCCTGCGCCGTTGCCGCCTTTGCTGATGCGGCGGCGCGCTGTCTTTATGCAGCGCCCGGCATGAGCGAGGATGTCTTGCGCGACTGTCTCGGCGCCGCCCGGGTGGCCCTCGCCGTTGAGGCGGGCCTCGCCGGTGTGCCGATCCGTGAGTTTGCCTGCACGCTTCTTGCGGCGGTGATTGGGCCCGGGACGGCCGCGTTCGCTCAGATTGGCGATGGCGCCATCGTCATAGCCGGCGATGAGCCCGGCAGCTGGGCCTGGATGTTCGAACCGCAAAAAGGCGAGTACGCCAATGAGACATCCTTCCTAACCGAGGAGGACGCCGTCGCCCGCGCCAGTGTGGCCGTGCTGACAGATCCACCCGCCGAGGTCGCGCTGTTCACGGACGGGATGGAAAACCTCCTGATCCGGACCCAGCCGGAGCGACACGTCGTGGGACAGTTCTTCGAGCAGATGTTTCCGCCTGTTCGCCGGGCAAGCGAGGCCGGTCTGGACGACGCCTTGTGCGATCATCTCGCTGGCTATCTGGCCACGCCCCAGATCTCAGCGCGCTCGGATGATGATCGCACGCTGATCCTTGCGACCAGTCTTCGCGAGACCGTCGCGCTCGCTGCACAGGAGACCGAGACGTGCGCTACAGCCTGAGTGATGGCGGCGTCATCGACGCCGGGGTCAAGCTGGGAGAAGGCGGCGAAGGCGTCGTCTATGAGGCCCTCGATGGCCAGCGCGCGATCAAGCTCTACCACAAACCGCTGGCAGGCCGCGCGGCAGACAAGCTTCGCGCCATGGTCCTGGCTGATACGCTGGGGCTTGGCGCCCAGGCCGCATGGCCGCAGGCACTGATTGCGGGCCCCGGCGGCGCTATCGCCGGGTTCGTGATGCAGAAGGCAGCCGAGCCCTTCGACATTCACGCCGTCTACAGCCCACGCGACCGCCGCGAAAAACTCCCCCGCGCCGACTGGCGCTTCCTCGTCCATGTCGCCGCTAACCTCGCAGCCGCCCTCCATGCCGCGCATGAAGCGGGCGTCGTCATCGGCGACGTCAATCACGGCTCCGTCCGTGTCGGCAGGGATGGCCGCGTCCGCCTCATCGACTGCGACAGCTACCAGATCACGCAAGATGGCAAGACCCTGCGCTGCGGCGTCGGCGTCGACGCCTATACACCCCCTGAACTGCAGGGCGTGTCATTGGCGGACGTGGATCGCACACGCGACCACGATGCGTTCGGCCTTGCGGTCCTGATCTTCCAGCTCCTGTTTATGGGCCGCCATCCCTTTGCCGGTGCGCCGCGCGTTCCCGGCGCGCCAACCGACATCCCCGCCGCCATTGCTTTGCGGGCATACGCCTATGCGGCTGGTGGCACACTGCTCCGGCCGCCGCCATCCGCGCCGCCTATCGATCTTGTCAGCCCCGACCTGGTTCTCCTGTTCGAACAGGCCTTCGCGGCAAAGGGGCCACGGCCATCGCCCCTGACCTGGCATCAGGCGCTGATGCACTTTGTGCAGACACTCGGCCCATGCAGCGCCAGTTCACGTCACCAGACGCCGGCCCATCTCAACGCCTGTCCCTGGTGCGCGTTCGACAAGGCGGGCGTTGATTTCTTCCCGAATGCCGTCACCGCGAGGTCGGCGCTTGATCTCAACCGCTTTGATCCCTCGGCGTTTGAAGCCGCGTGGAATCGCATCGAGACCGCCCAGGAACGGATCAAGGCGGTGGCAGCCCAGGCATGTCCCTATCCAACAAGTTCCGCTGGCTTGCCGCCCGGCGTCAGCCAAGATCTCAAGGTCGCAATCACCGCCGCGCCTCCGCCCCAGAGATCAGCGCGCCTGGTTGGCTGGCTGAGGCGGGGCCTCGCTATCGTCACAGTCTTCATCGCACTCGGCCTCGTTGCCTTTGTCAGCCTCGACATGGCGGTGATGGCAATCGTGGCCGGCCTTGCCGCCCAGTTGTTATGCGGCGCCTTGCCAGGGGCTTCACGCGACGCCGTCCGGAAAACACAAGATGACCTCCGGCGCGTCTGCGATCTGCGCTGGCAGGATCTGCAGGCCGTCATCGCCCAGGTGGATGACGACGATCTGGTCGCGCAACGCAAGCAGGAAGGAAAGACCCTGATACGCCAGATACGCTCCCTTCAGACGCAGCTCTCCAACGCGCCGCGCGAGGTACAGCTGAAAGCCTTCCTCGAGAAGTTCCCGCTGCAGAAGGACAGTGTGAGCGGCATTGGCCAGTCGCGCATTACCCAGCTGGCCTCGTTCGGGATCGAGAGCGCAGGCGACATCGATCGTGACGCCATCCTGGCAGTGCCGGGATTTGGGCCGCAGCTGGCCGATCGCCTCTGCACCTGGCGCGACGACCTCAAGAAGCGGTTCAGGTTCAACCCAGCGAGCCCCATGCGCCCGGCTGACATCCGGCGGTTCGAACGTGACTTGAAGAAGCCGCTCGAGCATTTTCAGAATGAGCTGAAGAAATCAGCGCGCCAGGCGCAGGTGCAGGAGAAGCGGCTCGCGGCGGTGACGGCGCGGCTGTCAGCCCATGACAGCGCTATCGCAGCCGCGGTTGCGGCAGCGGCAGAAGCCGAGATCAATCACCGGGCAGGGCGCTTGCTGCCAACGCG
>CANJXY010000200.1 GCA_947478925.1 Hyphomonadaceae bacterium
CAAAGCGCTGGGCTACTGAGTCAGCGCCCCAAGGCAGCTCGTCCGCGCGAGCATGAGATCCAGCTCTGCCTTCGCCCCATCCGGAAGCCCGGCATATATCCGTCGCATCGTCTCCAGACACTTGACCTGGTATTTGAATGCGCCCTGTTCATGCGGCCTGCGACGCTGTCAGTGTCGGGCCCTGTCGGCGCGCACACATACGGAAGCCGGCGATAGCGCATGATCGCGCTCATTTTCATGGAGCAGGGCGACCCTAGCCCGCCTATAACGCGGTAATAGTCCGACAAGCTTGTTCCACACGCGCACTGGACGCAGGCTTCACTCTTGTACTAAAAATACCAAACGGTAACAACAAACGACATGGGCGGGAGAAAATCATGAAGCGGTTTGCGATCGCGGTCTGCGCGGCGGCCTTGTTGGCTGGCTGCGGCGAACAGGCGCCGACTGTCTCCCCGGAAACGGTGAAAGCTCCGGCCCCTGCCGAGCGCCCTGCGGCCAACCCGTTGAAGAACGCCTACTTCGGCGATCTTCACCTCCACACGCGCAATTCCTTCGACGCCTATATCTTCAACGTGCGCGCGTCTCCGGAAGAAGCCTACGCCTACGCCAAGGGCGGCACGATCAAGCACGCGGCCGGCTTCGACATGAAGCTGAACTCCGGGCCGCTCGATTTCCTCGCGATCACTGATCACTCCGAGTATCTTGGCGTCCTTCCGGCCATCAACACCGAAGGCGACCCCTATTCGAATGTGCCCTACGCAAAGGACCTGTTCTCCACTGATGGCGGCAAGGTGACGGCGGCATTCCGCAAGTTCGCGGACACGCTGGACGAGGGCAAGCGGATGTCGGACTTTGCCGACCTGCGCACCGTCAAGTCTGCCTGGCACGACACCATCGACGCCGCCAAGCGCAACTACGAGCCGGGCAAGTTCACCACGCTTGTCGGATATGAATTCACCTCCGCGCCCGACGGCCGCAACCTTCATCGCAACGTCATCTTCTCGTCCGACAATGTGCCGGAGCTCCCTTACACGGCTCTTGAATCCCAGAATCCCGAAGACCTTTGGACCTGGATGGAGCAACAGCGCGCCAAGGGTATCGAGTCGCTCTCCATTCCGCACAACGCCAATGGCTCGAACGGCACGATGTACGAGCGGACCAAGTGGAACGGCCAGCCCGCCGACAAGGCCTGGTCAGAGCTGCGCGCGCGCAACGAGCCGCTGACCGAGATCACCCAGGTCAAGGGCACGTCGGAAACGCATCCGCTGCTCTCGCCCAACGACGAATTCGCCGGGTTCGAGATCATGGAATGGTATATCGGCCAGACCAAGAAGATCACGAAATTCGATGGCGGCTATGTTCGAAATGCACTCAAGGCCGGTCTCGAAATCGAGTCCAAGGTCGGTGCAAATCCCTATAAATACGGACTGGTAGGCGCCTCCGATAGCCACAACGCCGCCGGCAGCTATGAGGAAAACAACTACCACTCGAAAGTCGGCATTCGCGATGCCTCGCCCGAACTGCGCGGTTCGGCGCCGCCGAAGGGCAAGACCTGGGCGGACTACAAGATGCCGGATGGCATTTCACGTTTCTCTACTTGGGGCGCCTCAGGCCTGACCGGTGTCTGGGCGCAAGAGAACACTCGCGAGGAAATCTATGGCGCTTTGAAGCGGAAAGAGACCTTCGCCACCTCCGGCCCGCGTATCCGGGTCCGCTTCTTTGCAGGCTATGGCATCGCCGCCTCGCCGCTCACGACGGACGAGGGCGTGAAGAACGCTTACACCAACGGTGTTGCCATGGGCTCTGACCTGATTGGCAAGTCGGACGGCAAGCCCGACTTCCTCGTCATGGCCATGCGCGACGCCAACTCTGCCCCGTTGCAACGCGTACAGGTCGTCAAGGGCTGGCTCGACAAGAGCGGCAAGGCGCAAGAAAAAGTCTTCGACGTTGCCTGCTCCGACGGCGGCAAGATCGATCCAAAGACGCAGCGTTGCTCGGACAACGGCGCCAAGGTCGACGTGAAGACCTGCGCCTTCGACCAAGACAAGGGCGATGCCGAACTCTCCGCATCGTGGAGTGATCCCGAGTTTGATCCCAAACAGAATGCATTCTACTACGCTCGGGTGATCGAGAATCCGACCTGCCGCTGGTCGACCTGGGATGCGATCCGCTCAAACGTCGAGCCGAACCCGGCTCTGGAGAAGACGATCCAGGAACGCGCCTACACCTCGCCGATCTGGTTCATTCCCACCAAGGCGTCCTAGGCTGTGACGGACAAGTCGGCGGGAGCCATCGCGTTCGTCAAGCGCGCGGTACGCGAGCCATTGGTCCACTTCCTGGCCATCGGTCTGGCGCTGTTCGTCATCAACGGCCTCGTCCACGGACCCGACCAGCGTCCGGCGGGCGACACCATCGTCATCTCGAAAGGACGCGTGAACCAGATCGTCCAGAGCTATGTCCTGCTGTCAGGCCACCTGCCAACGACAGCCGAACTACAAACCCTCGTCGATGACTTCGTGAGCGAGGAGGTCGGCTATCGCGAAGCCGTCGCCATGGGTCTGGACGCCGACGACACTATTGTCCGTCGCCGGATGCGTCAGAAGCTCGAATTCCTGATCGAGGACGGCGCTGCCAGTACCGATCCCACCGAGGCCGATCTTCAGGCCTGGATGAAGGCTCACCCGGAGAAATACCGTCTTCCTGAACGCCGCGCGCTGCGACAGGTCCTGCTCAGCACTGACAAGCGCGGCGGCCGGACGCTCGCCGATGCCGCCGCAACGCTGACGTCGCTGGCCAGAGGCGCCGATCCCGCAAAATTTGGCGATCCATCCATGCTCCCTGCCGCCCTGCCGCCGACCACGCAGGAAGGCATCGCGGGCCTTTTCGGCGCCGAGTTCGCTGCCAAAGTGTTTGCACATGCCGGCCAGGCCCAGGGTGCCAATGCCTGGTTCGGTCCCGTTGCCTCGCCTTTCGGCCAGCACATCGTCTCCGTCATCACCATCGAACCCGCCCGCACTGTCGCGCTCTCGGAAGCCATCGACGACGTCCGCGCCGACTGGGTCGAGGCCCGCCGCAACGACGCGCGCGACGATTTCCACGCGCGCCTGCGCAAGCGCTACAGCATCCGCATCGAATGGCCCGAGCCGTGGACCAACCTTCCGGAAACGCCCAACCCCACGCCCAAGACCAAGCCCATCCCAGAGGTCGGCGAGTGACCAGCGGGCCAGTGAAATGGTCGCTCGGCCTGCTGCTCGTCTGGCTCGCGGCTGTATTCGCGCCGACTGCAGTCGCACACGAGATCCGTCCAGCATTCCTCCAGATCCGGGAGGTGGAGCCAAACGTTTACGACTTCCTCTGGAAGACGCCAGCACAGGGTGAAATGCGCCTCGCCCTCAACATCATCCTGCCGACGGACTGCGCGAACTCCGCCGTGCCGCGTAGCACCATGGTCGGCGGCGCCGTCATCGAACGCTGGCGCGCGACCTGCACCGGCGGCCTCGTCGCCAAACCAATCGAGATCGAGAATCTCTCCCACACCCTTACCGACGCGATCGTCCGTTACGAGCCGCTCGAGGGCGCCCCCAAAACGCTCCGCGTCAGACCCGAAGACCCCTTTGCCACAGTCCCGGCGGCGCAAGCCTGGACAGATGTTGCCGGCACATACTTCGTCTTGGGCCTCGAACACATCCTGCTCGGGTTCGACCACCTGATGTTCGTCCTCGCGCTCCTTCTTCTCGTGCGTGACTACAAGCGCCTACTCGGCGCCATCACCGCCTTCACCGTCGCCCACTCACTCACGCTCGCGGGCACCACCTTCGGCCTGATCAAGCTCGCGCCTGCTCCGGTGGAAGCGACCATTGCCCTCTCCATCATGTTTGTCGCAGTCGAGATCATGCGCGTGAGGGCAGGGCGCGCCAGCCTCACCGCCGCCATGCCGTGGCTCGCCTCCTTCGCCTTCGGCCTTCTCCACGGCTTTGGCTTTGCCGGCGCCCTGCGCGAGATTGGCATCCCGGAAGACGCTGCCCCGTTGGCGCTGCTCTTTTTCAACCTGGGCGTCGAAGCCGGCCAGCTCACTTTCATCGCCGCCGTGCTCGCCATCATGTTCGCGTGGCCTCGCCTGGCGCCCGTTTCCCTCAGCACCCGTCTTGGCGACTACGCCTGGCGCGCACCTGTCTACGTTATCGGCGTAACGGCGGCCTTCTGGTTTATCGAAAGGTCTGTTGTCGTTCTGGGCCTCTAAACCTCCCGGTTGTTTCCCGTACGGCCCCCGCTATGTTGCCCGCGCTTCTGCAAGGAATCTGCCCATGACCAAGCTCCGCCGCGCCGCCATCGTCAGCCCGCTCCGCACAGCGGTGGGGAAGTTCCAGGGCGCCCTCGCGCCAATGCAGGCGGGCGACCTCGGGGCCGTCATTCTCAAGGCCCTCGTCGATCGCACCAAGATCGATCCCGCGCGCATTGATGATGTCGTCTTCGCGCAGGGCTATCCCTCCGGCGAAGCCCCCTGCGTCGCCCGATGGTCAGCCCTCGCGGCCGACCTCCCGATCTCCGTCCCAGGCTATCAGCTCGACCGCCGCTGCGGCTCCGGTCTCCAGTCGATCATCGACGCCGCCATGTTCGTGCAGACCGGTGCGGCTGACGTCGTCGTCGCCGGCGGCGTCGAAAGCATGACGAACGTTGAATACTATTCCACCGACATGCGCTCCGGCGCCCGCGCCGGCTCCGTCACCATGCACGACCGTCTCCAGCGTGGACGCGTGATGTCCCAACCGGTCAGTCGCTTCGGCGTCATCACGGGCATGATCGAGACCGCCGAGAACCTTGCCAAGGATTACCAGATCGGCCGCGAAGCGTGCGACGAATATGCCGCTCGCAGCCAACAGCGCGCCGCCGCCGCCTGGAAGGCCGGCAAGTTCGACAACGAACTCGTCCCGGTCGCCGTCCCGCAGAAGAAGGGCGATCCGGTGATTTTCAAGATGGACGAAGGCGTTCGCGGCGACGCCACCGCCGCATCGCTCGGCGCCCTCAAAGCCATCGAGAAGGGCGGCGTCGTCACCGCCGGCAACGCCTCGCAACAGAACGATGCCGCAGCTGCCTGTCTTGTTGTCGCTGAAGACAAGCTGGAGGAGCTCGGCCTCGAACCCATGGGCTGGTTTGTCGGCTGGGCGGCCGCTGGCGTCGAGCCTTCGCGCATGGGCATCGGCCCCGTACCCGCCGTAGAGCGCCTGTTCGCCCGCACCGGCCTTGGATGGAAGGACATCGACCTTGTCGAACTCAACGAAGCCTTCGCACCGCAGGTTCTTGCTGTCCTGAAGGGCTGGGGCTGGAACGATGCCGACAAGCTCAACGTCAATGGCTCTGGTATCTCGCTCGGCCACCCTATCGGCGCCACTGGCGGCCGCATCCTCGCCAACCTCATGAACGAGCTGCAGCGCCGTGAAGCGCGCTACGGCCTCGAAACCATGTGCATCGGCGGTGGCCAGGGCATCGCCGCGATCTTCGAACGAGCGGCATAGGCTCCCTGCCGACGTGTGTTGGAAGGGGCAGCCGAAGCTATTTCGCGGGATACCTCGCCGCGTTCGCGCGCTCGCCCGTCCAGATCGACTGGCCGTCGATCGGATATGCCGCTAGCACAGACGCCTCAAGGTTCATGTGCTTCTGGCCCTTCACCTCGAAGAGCGCTTCGAAGTCGCCTTCCTTTGGCGTCTTTTTCTCGACCCGCGCCAGCCGGTCCATCTGGGTCAAAGCCTCGGCGACCCCCATCACGGCTGTATCGCGGGAGCCTGACAGGATGACGATGCGATTGCCGGCTGGTCCCTCGAAGGTCGAGAAGAAACCGTAGTCGCGATACATCTCGTCACTCGGAGCGGCGATGAACGCTTCGCTGTTATAGGCGCGGCCCGCCTTCATATCGATGATCTGGTCGTAACTCTTGCCGAGCGCAAATCGCGAGGTTGAGAACACCGGATCGCGCAAGGGTCCAAGACCGCTTAGCAGTCCGACATAGATGATGTCGTCGGTCTTCAAGCGGTCCAGCGGCATGTTCGAGGACAGTGTCACCTGAACCTTCCGTCCCTCGCTGATCAGCGGCGCGAGATCGGCCAGCGCAAAAGCGGCCGAAGCGGGCAGGTATTGCAGCGCTACGTCGGAGTATTTTTCGAAATCCTTGGGATTGGACCACTGGCTGTTGGCCAGGTCTTCCTTGCTGTTGATTGCAAAGTCACGGATCAACCGCTTCAGCTTTGTCCGTTCCTCATACTCACCGAACATGTAGTAGTCGCCGACGACGATCAGCAGTGGTCGCGTGCTCTTGGCGATTTGTGTCCACAAGCCGGTGTCGGCCAGCTGTCTGACGACGGGCGGGCGGTTGGCCAGCAAGGTCCAGGCGACAATGTTTCCACCGATAGCAAGGACGGCGAGACAGGCTGCGATCAGGCCCCAGCCGATCTTCCGGCGAGGTCCAGCATCCACGCGTGGGGCAGCTTCTGCTTCGGGATCGATGCCGGCTTCCCGACCGTCCGTCCGTGTACAGGAGATGCGATAATCACCCTTCGGGATATCCAGCCGAACGCCGTTTGGCATGCCGTGGCGCAGATAGAAATCGTCGAGACGCTTGCGCAGGCGATGAATGTAAACACGGGCGACCGGATCATCG
>CANJXY010000201.1 GCA_947478925.1 Hyphomonadaceae bacterium
ATAGCCCGAGCACGCACCGCGGACGGCTCAAAACGCAAATTTTGGGGTCCGAAGGAGATTTTGAGGCGTCAAAGCGGGCTTCCACACGCGATGCTGGTTCTGCGGAGACACAAGCGGAGACACAATAGGATGCAACTACGCCATGTAGCTATGGTTCTTGCGACGCTCACCTGCGCCGGTTGCGCTGGTCAGCTGGCCGAACCGACGTCGGTCACTTCCCCTACGACACTCCTGGCGCCTCCAATTCCCAGCCGCGCAGCTATCGACGCCGAGGTTGCCGCCGCCATGGCCGCAACTGGCACACGCGGGCTGGCGCTCGGCGTGATCGACAATGGCGCCGTGATCATGGTGCGGGCTTATGGTCATCGTAATGTGGCCCGCGACCCGCTCACCCCTGACACCATCATGTATGGCGCCTCCCTGACGAAAGCGGCTTTCGCATTCATGGTGATGCAGTTGGTCGAAGAAGGGGTACTCGACCTCGACGTCACCATCGATCACTACCTACCGCGCGCCTTGCCCGACTACACCGATCCGTCTGTAGAAGACGCCTATGCGCGCTGGAGCGATCTCGCTGGCGACGAACGCTGGCGTCTGCTTACGCCGCGGATGCTGCTAAATCATGCTTCCGGTTTCGCCAACTTCGGATTCCTCGAACCTGACGGGAAGCTACGGTTTCACTTCGATCCGGGCTCTCGCTATTCATATTCCGGGGATGGCATCATCTTGTTGCAATTCGTGCTCGAACAAGGCCTCGGCCTCGATGTCGGCCGCGAGATGCAGCGGCGCGTGTTTGAGCCATTCGGCATGACGCGCAGCAGCATGATATGGCGGCCCGACTTCGCCACCAATCTGGCTGACGGTTGGGCGCTCGACGGACGTACCGAACCGCATGACGAGCGCAGCGCTGTGCGCGCGGCCGGTTCGCTCGACACCACCATCACTGACTTCACCCGTTTCGCGGCAGCCTATGTCCGGGGCGACGGCCTGTCAGCAAAGGGACGCGCCGAACTCACGCGCCCGCAACTGATCATCAAAAGTGCCCGTGAGTTCCCCGTGCTCCAGCCTGACGCGCCTCCAGAACAGCGCTTTTCCAAACTCGCGGCGGGCCTCGGTGTCATCACATTTGATGGCCCACAGGGCCCCGGTTTCGAAAAAGGCGGCCACAACGACACCACCGGCAACAAGTGGATCTGCCTTGAGGCGCGACGAAGCTGCGTCGTGTTGCTCTCAAACGACGTGCGCGCTGAAGCAGCGTATCCGCACCTTGCAACATTCATTCTGGGCGAGACAGGCGCAGCCTGGTCTTGGGAATATGGCGACATGCGCTTCTGGCGCTCGGACACCCCGAAACTGGTTGCGGAGTAGTAGCGCCCATGGGGCTCGGTAGCGGCGTGACACCTGAGCATTACGAACGGCCTAGTCGTCTGTGAAGTGCTGCGCACTCTTCCCGTAAGTTCGCGGTAGGGACGGCCATCGCTGGCCGCCCACCGGGTCACCGGAGGCGGTCGCCCGCCTCCGGTTCCCACAGAACGTAGCGTGCGGATTTCTCGCACTACGCTCTTCGGAAGCTGGTTCACAGCACGGCGAGAGCTTGCCGCGCCCGATAGGGGCGATGCAGCTTTGGGCGCACTAAAGGAGTCCGCGCTTTGAGCTGGTGGAAGCGCTCCCAGGTGAGATGGCGGCCTGCCCAACTGCGACTGCACAGCATCTTGCGCCAATACCGTTCGACGGCCCGATACACTTTGTGCAAAGCAGCGTAGTTGCCGGCGATGCCATAGTAAGCGTAGTGGCCGCGCAAGACCACGTTAAGGGCGCGGGCCTGCTCCGGGATTGGCAGATGGCGTGTTCGTCGCATCAGGTCCTGAAGCGCCGATAGGCTGCGCCGCAGGCGAGATTTCTCAGTTCGCATCCCGATCTTGAAGTTGCCTTTTCGGTTAGGGGGATAGCGCGGCACCAGCCGCGACCGGCGCGTTAGATCCTTGACCTAGCCGCCTCACACTTTAGCCAGTCGCCGAAGCCATTGAACCATCAAGTCGCTCGCATCGTCGCGCCGTTGTCCACGACGAGCTCTGCACCTGTTATGAAACGAGAGTCGTCGGATGCCAAAAAAAGAACCATGGCGGCGACGTCAGACGGCGCGCCAATAGCGCCCTTTGGCAAAACCCCCGGCGGCACGAGTCGCTCTTCACCAAGTCGACCTTCGAATTCTTGCTGCATGGGAGTTTCAATTTCACCCGGGTGCACTGAATTGCAACGTATCTTGTAGGCCTTGTCTTGGCACATAGCGGCTATGGCTTTCGTCATGGAAGCAACGGCTCCCTTCGCCGCTGCATAGGCCACGAACCCAGCAAAGCCTCTCATCGAAGCGATCGACGAGATGTTGATGATAGAGGCGCTGGCGCTTTTTTTTAGGAGTGGAAAAGCAAGCTGGCACCCCAGAAAGACGCCCTCGTTCATGACTGCCTGGGTCAACCGAAATTGTTCGAGGGTTTGAGTCTCGACATCGCCAAGGAGACAAAGGCCAGCATTGTTCACCAGAATATCGAGCCGGCCGAACCGTCGATCAACTTCGGCTACAACCGACATCCACGCTGCTGAACTCGAGACGTCGAGTTGCAATGGCATAGCAGAGTCCCCGATACGGGCCGCCACATGCTTCGCCGCATCGAGGGAGACGTCGGTGACAAACACATGGGCACCCGCGGCAGCCAGGACCTCACAGTCCGCAGCGCCCAAGCCTGAGCCCGCGCCGGTGACGAGCGCCACCTTGTCAGCCAACCGCCGCATTTCACTCTCCTCGGCATGAGCGCATTTGGTATGCGAAACCAGCAGCTTCTTGAGCCAAGTGCGTAGGCTTAGGCCTCACGAACGACGCTGCGCGATTCCAAGCGGCTATCGCGTGTCGCCTGCCGGGCCACATCGAAGCCGGACAACAAGTGCCAACGATTTCCCGCCCATCCAATGGCAGGGATTGTTATTTTTGTCCATTGGCCTAATTACAGGACATGTGAGGCAAGCCGGGAATACAAATCATGAGAAGCGCTCCGACTAGTGACTCTCCTGAGGCCGGAAAGGCTCGTGCGCCCTTCGTTTTCGATGGAAGGGTGGCTGTCGTCACGGGGGCTGCTGGCGGGGTTGGGCTGGCGGCTGTGGAAGCTTTGTTCGCGGGCCACGCACGCGTTGTTCTGGTTGACCATCCCAGAGCCGAAGCCAGACTTGCGACGGCTTTGGAGCAGCTTGCTCCTGGGCAAGACGACCTTCTCAAGAGCGCATGTGTCATGCCGGTGGACATATCCGACAGGGCAGCCGTCTTCGCCATGGTGCAGTCGATTGAGGGGTCCTTTGGCCCTATCGACATTCTCATCAATTGCGCTGGCATTTATGACTCAGCGATACCGTTGTTGACGGCCACCGAGAATGAGTGGGACCGAATTCTCAACGTCAACCTGAAGGGAAGCCTCCACCTTTCGCAGGCTGTTTTGCCCGGAATGATCGCTCGTAGCAGCGGCTCCATCGTCCATATTGCATCTGATAGTGCTTACGACGTGATTGCAGGGGAAGGTATTTATGGCATCTCCAAAATGGGATGCATCAAGCTCGTCGCGTACCTCACCAAAGAGTTGGCCGGATCGGGCGTGCGCGTGAACGCGATTGCGCCCGGCTACATCAAGACCGCCATGACGGCTCATGTCTGGCAGGATGCAGATGCCCTCCGTGAGGCTGTAAAGGGAATCCCGCTCGGGCGGCTTGCAGATCCTTCCGAAATAGCCGCAGTGGCGGCCTTTCTCGCTTCGGACGTCGCCAGTTACATTGCTGGCCAGTGCCTCGTGGTTGATGGCGGTCGGATCGCAGGTCGTCCGGCATAAGCCGCGACAGGTTGCGTATCCTTCGGCAGAGCGTTCCTTACCTGTCATCAGTGATGACGCGCGACTCCCCTCTTCTGGAACGAAACCCCTTGCGGAGAGGCCCTCGCAGAAGTGGGAAGCCACGCACCCGTCAGCGCAGAGACTTGCCGCTAGGCTGGCGGAAAGACGGCATCGGCAAAAGCGTGCGCCATCGGGCCGTAGGGAGCTTTGAGCGACAGCATCAGGGCATTGTCGTCCGCGCAGTGGAAGACGGACTTGAGGTGGGTATAGCTGGCGAAGCCTTCGAAGCCGGAGTGGCAACCCATCCCACTGGCGCCGATGCCGCCGAATGGCAGAGCCGGGTCGGCGCCCTGGAAGCCGAACACGTTGACACCGATGCCGCCCGCGCAGATCTGCTGCTTGCAGAGATCAACTTCAGCCGGATTGCGGCTCACGACATAGGCCGCAAGCGGGCGGGGATGGTCGTTGATGTAGCGGATCGCGTCCGGCACGGTCTTGTACGGCTTGACCGCGATAACAGGTCCGAATGTTTCCTCCTGCATGACGGCAAGATGCTCGGGCGGGTTCACGACGACATAGAGCGGAATCTGCAGCGTGGAGCGATCCGGCTTGTCACCGTTGAGCGAGATCACCTCTGCGCCCGCGGCCCTTGCCTCCTCCAAATAGCCAAGGATCCGGTCGTAGTGCCGCTCATTGATTGTGCCGGTTGCATCGGGATGCCCAACATAAGACGGGTACATTGACGACCAGCATGCCCGCGCCAGGTCGACCCATTCATGCATGCGGTTCTCGGGAACCAGAGCATAGTCGGGCGACGTACAGACCTGCCCGCCCTTGAAGATCCGGAAGTAGAGATAGCGTTCAACCAGTCCCGCATCGATGCCGCTCTCAGTGAAAAGCGTCGGGTTCTTGCCGCCGAGCTCAAGCGTGAGCGGGGTGAGATTGGGCGCTGCGGCCGCCATGATTGCGCGCGCGGCGCGAGCCCCACCTGTATAGGTCAAGTGATCCCACGGCAGACTGGCGAAATGCTCGGAGAGGCTGATGCCGCCGTTTACGACCGCAAGTTCGGTTGGATCGAAGTCGGCAGCGATGATCTCTTCGAGCAGAGCGCCGGTGACCGGGGCCAGTTCCGAGGCCTTTACGATCGCGCGATTTCCCGCGGCTACGATGTCGTTGACCATCACCAGCGCACATTCGACGGGAAAGTTCCAAGGCGCAATCACGCCCATGACGCCCTTGGGTTGGCGGATCACTTCCGCCGATGAGGAGCCATGCACGGCAGCGACAAGCTCTCTGGGCGATGACTTCATCCACTCCGCGAGGTTAGCTTGAATGTAGCGGTTTCGACCGAGCACGCCGCCAGTCTCGAACATGTCCGTGACGATGGTGTGGTGGTTTCCGAAGTCTGCTGCGACTGCCTTCTGGATCGCGACACGGTTCTTCACAAGCGCGGACTCAAGACGGCGGAGGCGATCGAGTCGTGTTTCGAGTGTTGGATAAATTTCTGCTGCGAAGGCCGTCTTCTGGGCCGCGAACAGACGATCCAGAGCTTCCGGTTTGGTGTCAGACATGCGCGATCTCCTGATCGGTGAGTTCGGAATAGGCATCTGCGAAGGGATAGCTGGACAGCACGTCGTCCGAAGCGGCGAGGATCTTCGTGAAGTCCGCGTCGCTGTGGGCAAAGGACAGATAGACGTGATTGGATGTCGGCAACGACAACATCACGCCGCGCGTCAGCAGGGCGAGATAGTAAAGGTCGAGGACGGTCTGATCGAGCCCGCTGTAGGCGATGAAGCCGGGCTTTCGTGCCGTCAGGAAGAGCTGCAACATCGACGCAAGCTGGTTCACGTGACAGGGAATGCCGGCCGAAGCGAATGAGGCCGTGAGACCAGAGGCAAGTTTAGCGGCGTCGCCATTGAGGCGCTCGTACTCGCCGTCCAGGGCGCGTTGCTCGTAGGCGGCCAGCGCCGCCGCGCCGGCAGCAAGGCCTCGGGTCGTGTCGTTTCCCGTGCCGGACTGAAAGGCGCGACGCGCAGGATCTCCGGCCGCGGGATCGACGACGCTCATGATGTCAGCGCGCCCCGCCACAGCCGCAAGGCGCTCGCCGGCGCCAAGCGCCTTGCCGAATGTTGCGAGGTCGGGCGTCACGCCGTGCAGCGCCTGGGCGCCACCGGCGGAAACACGAAAGCCCGTGATCACTTCGTCAAAGATCAGGACGACTTTTGTGCGTGTCGTAAGCTCACGCACAGCTTCCAGATATGCTCGGGTCGTGCCCCAGAGGCCACCTGAGTGCATGGCTGGGTCGAGCACCACAGCGGCGATGTCCTCGCCCTGCCCGACAGCGCGCTCGAGTGCATCGATGTCGTTGAAGGGGACGGTAATCGTCTGCGCATAGGCGGCTTCCGGGACGCCGTGCCCAAGCGCCTGACGTTGTGGCCCGGAACCGACGAGGAATTGGTCGTCCTGGCCGTGATAGTGGCCGAAGAACTTTATGATCTTCGAGCGGCCGGTGTAGGCGCGCGCATAGCGCACGGCAGTCAGCACCGCTTCGGTCCCACTGTTAAGAAAGCGTACGCGTTCTGCGCAAGGAACCAGGGCACAGAGGCGCTCGGCGCACTCTACAAGCACGGCAGGGTTGAGGACGAGCGAGCCGACTTTATCTGCAGCAATGAGTGCGGTTGCGAGCTCGGGTGGACGGTGACCAAGCAGGAGCGGGCCATTGCACAGGAAGCAATCGACATAAGCGTTGGCGTCGATGTCTTCGCTGATGGC
>CANJXY010000202.1 GCA_947478925.1 Hyphomonadaceae bacterium
CTATCGCGAATTCAAAAGCCAGGTGGAGCTGCTCGGCGCGCTGCTGCTGGAGAACGTAGCCGACATGGGGGCTTTCCCCCCGCCCCATCCCAATGACGATATCGAACTTGAGCTTTACGGCATGCTGGTGCGGATGGTGACGCACTTCACCAGCCCGCGCTCGATGGCGCTGGCGCGCCTGTTGATGTCGGAAGTGCGCCGTTATCCCGAGCTCATCAATGCCTCGAAGCCCAAAGGCTTTCCGCGCGAACTCCTGGCAAACTGGCTCGATTCACCGGTCGTGCGCGCACGCTTCGCGATCGAGGATGCGGACGACGCCGCGGCCATGCTGTTCGGCATGGTGATGCAGGACAGCGGCTTCCGCCTCATGGTGGACAGCAACGCCACCCTACCCGTCCACGTCATCGAGGTCCGGGCGCGGCGCGCAGTGAGCATCTTCCTGAAGGGCCTCAAGAAGGGCGGCTGAGCGGAAGCTAACCGCCCATCGGCGCGAGCAGCATCCAGACGCCTTCGCGCTCGGCCCGGCGGCGTTCAACCAGCAGGCGCGCGACCTGGCTGTCGTCATGGAAAGCAGCGCCGATGGCGCTGTCGAGCATCGCCTTGGCGAGATTGTCGAGGTCCATGTGTGGCGGGTCGCCAGCGTATTCCATCGCAATATGCGCAGACCAGTCGCCCCAGCGCGGTCGCACCGGAAAATGAAGCCGGAAGAAGTCCTTGAGGAGCGGCTTGTAGTATTTTGCCTGCGTCGTCAGGCCCTCAATCTGCACTTCAAGCGCACTGCCCTTGTCCAGGCGGGCGCGGACCTTGCCGTGGCGGGTCCATGGATTTGCCGCGGAGGGTTCGTTCGCTTCCAAGAGGGTCTCACGAGCACAATGTGAATTCTGTATATGCCAGGCGCCTGCGATGGTTAAGCGTTGCGGTGCTGGCTCGACTGTTGCACGGCTTGGCGGAGGGGAGCCTGGCCATGCACCGTTACTATTACGGACTTGATGCAGTCCGGTTCTTTTCAGCGTTCGCGGTGTGCCTATTTCACCTCGGTTTCTACGTCTGGGCATCCGAATACTCCTCGATTTCAGTCATTTTCGCCGGCGCGGCGAAGTTCGAGGCCCTCACCCCCATTGCGTGGATGGGCTGGGTCGGGGTCCAGATCTTCTTCGTCATTTCGGGCTTTGTGATTGCCAATTCGGCAAACGGCGCGACGCCCTTCGCCTTCCTTCGCAGCCGCCTGACCAGGCTGTGGCCGGCGGCGTGGATCTGCGCGACGTTGACGCTGATCGTTCGACTCATGGCGGGCGAGACCTTCCTGCCCGCTCTGGATATCGACTACCTGCGCTCGCTGGTGCTGTGGCCCCGCGGGGCCTGGATCGACGGGGTCTACTGGTCGCTGGCCGTCGAGATCGCGTTTTATGCGCTGGTGTTCTGCCTGCTGCTGACTGCGAATTTCCGTCGCCTGCCGCTTATGGCGTGGGTGCTGTCGCTGGTGAGCGGGGCCTACGTTACCCTGGCGATGTTGAAGCAGCTTGGGCTTGCCACGCCGGGTAGCTGGTTCGACACGCTGGCCGGTTATGCCGAGCTTGTACCGCTGCGCCATGGCGCATACTTCGCCATCGGCATCTGGCTTTGGATGCTGTCCAACAAATCGCTGCCGCGTAGCGCGTGGGTGGGGCTGGGGCTCGCGTTCGTCTGCGGCGTTGTCGAGATCGAGATGCGCGCACTGGAACTACAGAATTTCGAAGCGTCGATCGCGGTGGGTCAGCTGCTGATTGCGCCCGTGATCGTGTGGCTTGTCGCAGTCGGGGTCATCATAGCCTCTACACGCCGTCCCGAGGCGTTTGAACCGCGCACGGATGCAGGTCGCGGTCGGCTCAGGCTGGCTGGCAAGGTGACGTATCCGCTATACCTCGTTCACAGCGCAGTGGGCGCAGCGACGATGCGCTGGCTGATCGTGTCGGGCATGCCGGCCTATCTGGCGCTGCTGGCGTCGATCGCATTCGTGCTGTTGATCGCAACGCTGGTGGCTGTCTATGGCGAGCCAGCCGTGCGCAAGCCGCTTGCCCTGGGGCTGGATGCGCTGGGGACAGCCGGATCGCGCATGAAGGGTTTGAGGCTGCTGTTCCGCCGATCGGACGCAATTCCGTTGAAGCAAAGCTCACCCAACTGAGACAAAGCAGTGCGGCGCCCTGGGAATCGCGCCTGCAATCCATTGATCCGAACGTTTCGAGGGGCTAGTCCCGGGGCCAGTTCTGGACCCCATCAGGAGCTACCCCCATGGCCGGGAAAACCCGCACAGAGACAGATACCTTTGGCCCGATCGATGTGGCGGCCGACCGGTACTGGGGCGCACAGGCGCAGCGCTCGCTGGGCAATTTCAAGATCGGCTGGGAGAAGCAGCCCGCGCCAATCGTGCGCGCGCTGGGCATTGTGAAACGCGCCGCCGCCGAAGCGAACCTCGAGCTCGGCAAGCTGGATACCAAGCTGGCGAAGAACATCATCGCAGCTGCCCAGGAAGTGATCGACGGCAGGCTGAACGACCATTTTCCGCTGGTTGTGTGGCAGACGGGATCCGGCACGCAGTCGAACATGAACGCCAACGAAGTGATCTCGAATCGCGCCATCGAGATGATGGGCGGCGTGATGGGCTCGAAGAAGCCGGTTCACCCGAACGACCACGTAAACATGAGCCAGTCGTCGAACGACACGTTCCCGACTGCGATGCATATCGCGTGCGCTGAACAGATCTCGACCGACCTGCTCCCGGCCCTCGAGCACCTGCACGCAGCGCTGAAACAGAAATCGTCGGACTGGAAGAAGATCATCAAGATTGGCCGCACACACACGCAGGATGCGACGCCCCTGACGCTGGGCCAGGAATTCTCCGGCTACGCCAAGCAGATCGAGAACGGCATTGCGCGCATCAAATCGACGCTGCCGTCTTTGATGGAACTGGCGCAGGGCGGCACCGCCGTCGGCACCGGGCTCAACGCGCCGAAGGGGTTTGACAAGCTGGTGGCGGCGAAGATCGCAGCGATTACCGATCTGCCATTCAAGTCGGCGCCGAACAAATTCGAAGCCCTCGCCGCCCACGATGCGATGGTGATGAGCCACGGCGCGATCACGACGGTGGCGGCGTCCTGTTTCAAGATCGCCAACGACATCCGCTTCCTTGGGTCGGGCCCGCGCGCGGGCCTGGGCGAGCTGGCGCTCCCGGAAAACGAACCAGGGTCGTCGATCATGCCTGGCAAGGTGAACCCGACGCAGTGTGAAGCACTGACGCAGGTCTGCGCCCACATCATGGGTAACAACGCTGCGATCGCTTTTGCGGGCAGCCAGGGCCATTTCGAGCTGAATGTTTTCAACCCGATGATGGCGTACAACTTCCTGCAGTCGGTTCGCCTGCTGGCAGACGCTGCGATCTCGTTCACCGACAACTGCGTCGTCGGCATCGAGCCACGCATCGACAATATCGCGAAGGGCGTCGAGAATTCGCTGATGCTGGTGACCGCGCTGAACGAGCGCCTCGGCTATGACGCCTGCGCCAAGATCGCGAAGACTGCGCACAAGAACGGTACGACGCTGCGCGAAGAAGCCGTTGGCGGCGGGTATCTCTCCGACGCCGAATTCACCAAGCTGGTGCGGCCGGAGAAGATGATCGGTCCGAAATAGTCGGGAGTTCGCCATGTCCTATACAGCGCCCATCGCACAGATCGCACACACGCTCGTTCGCATTGCGAGGCTGGATGAAATCGCCGCAACAGGCGCCTTCCCGAATTATGATCCGGAGCTTGTCGCGCCGATCCTGGACGAGGCAAACAAGCTGGCCCGCGACGTGCTCGCGCCGCTGAATCCCATCGGGCACAAAACGGGCGCGAAGCTGACGGATGCAGGCGTGGTTGCCGCGCCGGGCTTGAGCGATGCTTACCGGCAGTTTGTCGAGGGCGGCTGGATGGGACTGGCGTTTCCGGAAGCTTTTGGCGGACAGGGGCTGCCCAAGCCGCTGGCGCTGGCCGTTTTCGAGATGATCCACGGCGCCAACATGGCGTTCGGGCTTTGCCCCCTGCTCTCCTTCGGCGCCATTGAGGCATTGCTGGCGCACGGGTCGGACGAGCTGCAGCAGACCTACCTGCCCAAGCTGATCTCGGGCGAATGGACCGGCGCGATGAACCTCACCGAGCCGCAAGCCGGATCGGATGTCGGCGCGTTGGTGACCAAGGCGGCGCCGAATGGTGATGGGTCCTACGCAATCACCGGTCAGAAGATCTACATCACGTGGGGCGACCACGACATGACGCCGAACATCATCCAGCTGGTGCTTGCGCGCCTGCCGGATGCGCCGGCGGGATCGAAGGGCATATCGCTGTTCGTCGCGCCGAAGTTCTTCGTGAATGCCGATGGCTCGCTGGGCGAGCGCAATACGTTCAGGTGCATCGGCCTCGAGCACAAGATGGGCATCCACGCCTCCCCGACCTGCGTGATGGAGTATTCCGGAGCCAAGGGCTGGCTGGTCGGTGAACCAAACAAGGGTCTCGCCGCAATGTTCACGATGATGAACTCGGCGCGCCTGAATGTCGGGCTGGAAGGCGTAGCGGTTGGCGAGGCGGCGCTGCAGGCGGGCGTCGCCTATGCGCAGGATCGCAAACAGGGGTCGGCGCCCGGCATGCAAGGCTCCGTGTCGATCATTCATCACCCTGACGTGCAGCGCATGCTGGCGACGATGGCGTCTGGCGTGCAAGCGGCGCGGGCGATCTGCTATGCGTGCGGGGCTGCGGCCGATCTGGCGGAGCATCATCCGGATACGGACGTGCGCAAGGTGAACAAGGCCCGCGAGGACCTGCTCACGCCGCTGGCCAAGGCGTGGTCGACGGACCGCGCGATCGAGGTAACGAACCTTGGTGTGCAGATCCATGGCGGCATGGGCTTCATGTCGGAGACGGCGGCGGCGCAATTCTATCTCGATGCGCGCATAACCCCCATCTATGAAGGCACTAACGGCATCCAGGCGATGGACCTTGTCGGGCGCAAACTTTCCGGCGATGGCGGCGCAGCAATGGGCGCGATGCTGGCGGAAGTGCGGGCCACAGCGCGCGAAGCGCGGGCGACCAACCAGCCGAAATTCGTAGGCGTCGCGGACCGGTTGGAGGCTGGTGCGGATGCGCTGCATGAAGCCACGCAATGGATGCTGGGCGCCATGAAATCGGCTCGCGAGACGGGACTTTCTGGCGCGACCGCCTATCTGGCGCTGGCCGGCGATGTGGTCGGTGGCTGCCTGCTGACGCGCGGCGCGCTGGACGAGCAAGCCACTTTGGATGCGGCGCGCACGCTGGGGCTTGCAGCCTATTTCGCTGAAGACCGGTTGTCGCGTGCGCCGAGCGCGGTCGCGTCGATCACGAGCGCGGCGCAGGCGCTGCAAGATGCCGGTTCGGTCTTGTGGTCGGCCTGATCGTCGATAGGCTCCGCCAGACGCGTGGCGGGAGCTTGCATGAAGTTCGTGGCGATCGGTTTTGCGGCATTGGCCTTTGCGGCGTGCGCAACGATGGGAAGTCGGCCGATGGAAACAGCGGCCGACGCGAAATTCCGCGCGATCTACGAAGCCGAATGGACGTGGCGGCAGAGCCTCGATCCTGAGGACGACGAGGACACCGTCGATGAGGACAAGGCGCCGAAAACCTGGGGCCGTGTCGATCCGGCGACGCAGGCAGAGCGCCTAGCTTACATGAAGGGCGTGATGGCGCAGCTGGATGCGCTGAATGCCAGCACACTGTCTCCCCAGGCGCAGATAAACCTGTCGATCTATCGCGAGCAGATCGCGGTGCGGATGTCGGCAATCGAGTTCCGCGAGTATGAGAAACCACTGAATGCGGACACGACGTTCTGGACCGGGGTGGCGAGTTCGGCGCCGAAGGCGTTCCGGTCGGAGATGCAGGCGAGATCGTATATCGCGCGACTGAACGATACGCCGCGCTATTTCGCGGATCAGATCGCCAACATGAAGCTCGGACTGGCGCGCGGGTTCACGCCGCCCCGTGTGACGTTGCAGGGACGCGCAGGGTCGATCTCGGCGGTCTATGACGGGAAGACGGGCGAGCAATCGGCCTTCTACGAGCCGTTCAAGGCGCTGCCCGCGAGCATTCCGGCCGAGGCGCGCGCCGCGCTGCAGGCCGACGCGAAGGCGGCGATCGAGGGGCGGGTCTTTCCAGCCTATCGCGAGCTGCTGCCATATTTCCGTGATCAGTATTATCCGCACACCGCGACTGATCTTGCCGCGACAAAACTCCCGAATGGCGATGCGTACTATGCAGCGCAGATCCGCGAGTACACGACACTGAGCAAGACACCGGAGGAGATTCACCGGATCGGGCTTGCCGAGGTCGCAAAAATCCGGGCCGAGATGGCAGAGGTAATGAAGGAGGTCGGCTTCAAGGGCGACCTGCAGGCCTTTCTCGCCTTCCTGCGCACCGATCCGCAGTTCTATGCAAAAACGCCTGAGGAGCTGTTGTGGCGAGCGGCGTGGATCGCAAAGAAGTTCGACGGCAAGGCGAAGTACTATTTTGGCCGCCTGCCACGCTCGCGGTTTGCTGTTATCCCGGTGCCGGATGACATCGCGCCCTTCTATACAGCAGGGCGTGGCGGCAC
>CANJXY010000203.1 GCA_947478925.1 Hyphomonadaceae bacterium
AGTATCTGAACGCAGACGGATCAGATCCGCGACGGCCACTCGCGGATGCGCTGGTTCAGACATTGCTGCACGATGATGCGCGCGCCGGCTCCATCGTCGCCTACAATGCGTCGTTCGAGCGAACATGTGTGCGCGGCCTCGCGGAAGCGTTCCCTGAACTTGCGACGGCCCTGGAAGATATCGAAGGGCGCATCGTCGATCTTCTGCCGATCACGCGCAACCATTTCTATCACCCAGATCAGCGCGGCAGCTGGTCAATCAAGAGTGTCATCGCCGCGGTGTTGCCAGCGATGAGCTACGCCGAACTTGAGGTTGGTGACGGCAATGCTGCCCAGCTGGCATGGCTCGATATCGTCGACCCCAACACAACTGCGGAGCGGCGACAGAGGCTACAAGATGCGCTGCTGACCTATTGTGCGCGGGACACGTTGGCGATGGTCGAGCTTTTGCGGTGTCTGAGGGGTAGCGCGGGAGCGCAGGGTGGCGATTGAGGGATGCGGGCGTTGGGATGGAGAGGGTGGGGTTGGGAGAGCGGGATAGTACGGCTTCACCGCCGGAGGCGGTCGGGCTCTTGCGCGTCCCGCGTCGAGCCGCCGTGGCGCCTCGCCCCTTGCGGGCGGCGATCCCTGACGCGGGGTTTGCGGGGATGGGTGCCCGTCGGAGAAATCCGATCACCGCCTTCTTGCAATCCGTGGTCCGAAGATCGTGGCGCAAGCCAGAGCATCGATCACGCGAGCCCGCATGACCTGCGCCGTACTGGACGCACCATGCTGACGAGCGAGCGCGTGGGCGTCGGTTGCGAAGTCGCCGAGCGCGTTATCGCCCACCTTGTTGGCTCAGCGGTCAGTCGAGTCTATGACCGGAACGAATATCTGCGCGAAAAGCGGGCTGCGCTTGAGGCGTGGCCGGGAGAGCTCGCGCGAGTCGTCCGCGAAAGCTGAGGGATCTCACAACTCCCCTTTGAACGCCTTATCGAGGATGGCGGGCATCAGGGCGTCTATCCCTGCTGAAGTTGCGGTCTGGAGCCGCTTTACGGAGTCTATTTTCGTCTGCAAGGCGTCCAGTTCGGCGACGATGCGACGTTGTTCCTTCCGCGTTGGGGCGGAGAACGGTATGGCCTCGATGTCCTTGTGGGATATGTGAGGTACTCCATTGCTCCGGCCTGGGTCGATTGCAGAAGTGAACGCAGGCGAGCGCAACCAGATAAAGAAATAATCCGGGTCGAGCTCATCCGAAACGAATATTGCGCGCGCGACCCGTTGGAGGAGCAGGCTTGGTAAGTCTTGTTCCCGAACGCGAGCAACCTTGACCCCGGTGGAAATAACGGGACGATCAAGAGAGACCAGCAAGTCGCCACTTTTCAAATCGAAGCGAGAAAACTCCTGACGAAAACTGTCGGGCACATACTGAGTATCCGACCACTCCAGCTTGCCGTGTGCGACGTTCACGTTTCGCGCGAGGCGTATGCCACATGGAACGAACCACTCGCTCCTGAACGCATATCCGGTCTGGAAACGAACGTAGTCACCTACTTTTTCGCCTCTTGGCACGGCAAAGGCGCGGGCTTGCGAGGCTGATTGAAGAGCTTCGATTTGGGCAGACGCGTTCGCTCGCAATCCACGTGCCTCCTTAACCTTCGCGGCAAGAGTCTCAATGCGCGCGACGATACGGCGCTGCTCGTCGACTGGCGGCAAAGGGATCGCGAGTTCCGCAAGTTTCTCCACGCCGAGCGTGCGATTGCGTCCAGCGCCGCCGGGGGATGCCTGTTGCAGAGCAGAGCGTCCTTCTCCCCGTTGAAACCAGTAGCTAAGAAACTTTGCGTCTGCGCGCTGCCGATCCACAACACAAGTCAGGAAACGGTGTGAGCCAATCATCCCGCGCTCGGTGTCGGCGGCGACAGCAACGGCACCCTCCCAAGCGAAGACTATATTGAAGAGCAAGTCACCGGGCTCAATCGCGAAGACGCGCTTTGATCCGATTTCAAGGCCGGTAGTTGGCGGCTTATGGAAGATTCCTTTGCCGAACGAGCGGATGCCAATCTCCCGATAAGTCTCGTTTGCAAGTGCCTCAACCGGCCGACGTACGAGCGGTGCAATGTCGCCCATGCGAGCTTTCGACCACTGCAAAATTTTCACGCCCGCACCGCAAGCGTCGCCTTGATCTCGCGGATAAGCTCGGCGATGCGCAACTCATTTTGCATAATGTCATCGGCGAGGTATTCGGGCGGCAGGTGCTCGAACTCGATCTTGCCGCGCGGATTTTTGCGGTCGAAGTTACAATTGGACTCCAGCAGCTCGGAAGCGGGCACGGCCCAAGCGTCATCGTTCTCCTTGCGTGCTCGCCACCAATCCATGCACGCGCGGAATTCCTGGAACTGCATGGGCTGGGTCTTGGTGTAGTTCTTGCGCCCCTCGGGCAAGGGCTGCTCGTAGTACCAGACATCCTTCGTAGGGCCGGATCGGTCGAAGAATAGAATATTGGTGGGAATGCCAGTGTAAGGCGCGAATACCCCATTGGGCAGGCGCACGATGGTGTGAAGGTTGAATTCCTTCAGCAGCTCTTCCTTGATGCGCGCACACATCCCATCGCCAAAAAGGGTGCCGTTGGGTACGACGACAGCCGCTCGCGCCGGACGCTCCGCGGAGGTGGGCTGCCGCTTCAGCTTGCGCATGATGAGCTGAAGGAAGAGGAGGGCGGTTTCGGAGCTCTGCCGGTCTTCTGGGAAGTTACCCTGAATACCCTTCTCCTCTTCGCCGCCGAACGGCGGGTTAGTGAGGATCACGTCCACTCGTTCACGCTCCCCAATCTCGGAGAGCTTGAAGCGCAGTGCGTTGCCAGGATCGATCTGCGGTGCGTCTAGCCCATGCAGCAGTAGGTTCATCTGGCACAGCAGATAGGGCAGCGACTTAGGTTCGCAGCCGACTAGGCTGGCCGTCTGAAGCACCTTGCGGTCCGCGACCGTCTTTACCTGTCCGGCAAGATGGCTGAACGCTTCCACAAGAAAGCCTCCCGTGCCGCTCGCCGGATCAAGCACGGTTTCGCCCAGCCGCGGGTCCGTCACCTGCACCATGAAGCGCACGACCGCTCGTGGAGTGTAGAACTCCCCACTGTCGCCCGCTGCGTCACGCATCTCGCGCAGCATGGATTCGTAAAGGGCGCCTAGTGTGTGCAGCTCGTCAGTAGACGTGAAGTGGATGCCGGCGACCTTGTTGACGACATCGCGCAGCAAATAGCCGCTGCGCATCCGGTTAGCCGAGTGCGTCCGCAGTCCATTGTGTCGTAATGACAAGACTTGCCGCGAAGGCCGCAAGCACGCAGAGGATTTGCCCCCAGTAGACGCGTCCGGCGCTCATGCGTTTACGACTCCGGTCGAACGGCGAGCGTTAAGAGCGATATGCCGCGCGGCGCACGAAGCTGTCGTGGCGGTACGGGATGTGCGCGGCGAAGCCGCTTCTGAAGCAGTCGCCCTCTGCGGGAGCAGGACGCCATCCCGTTCGCCACCGCCAGCGGCTTTGAAGGCCGTCCGAGTACGGAGCAAAGCCGAAAAAGCCTGCGTGGTCCGTGGGTTGCACGAAACAGGTGTTAACGGGGGGACGGACCAGTTCATCGCACCACTCATCGGTTGACGAGCATGGGCTTAGGCGCAAACGGCGCGGGTTCGCTTCAACGTTTTTTAGCTATGGGGTCGCTGAAAAGGAGCGAACGTGGGTGGCTCGAAACTCGACTGGGAGAGGCTTAAGGTCTTCCAGACTGTGGCTGACACAGGCAGCATCAACGCCGCAGCGAAGGCGTTGTGCCGGAGCTATACCAAGGTGACGAATGATCTCGATGAGCTTGAGCTGGCGCTGGGTCACCAGCTGTTCGAACGCTCGCGCCGGGGACTTGAGCTAACAGCCGTTGGCGAAGACATCCTGCGCTCAGCCCGCAACATGGCGGACTCGGTGCAGTCCATCATCGAACGCGCGAATGAATCCGCGCCAGACCATCTCGTCATCTGCGCGCGCGAGGGCATCGCAACCTACTGGCTCGCACGCCGTATGTCCGAACTTCTGGCGCTCGAACCAGACATGCGGGTCTTTCTGAAGGTACTGCCGACGGTCCCGAACCTGCTCGAAGGCGATGGCGATATCGCAATCCAGTTCGAGGAGCCTAGCGCCAGCAACATCGTCTCCCGTCAGCTCGGCTGGCTGCATTACATCCTCTACGCAACACCGGACTATCTGAAGCGTTTCGGTGAACCTAAGACGATGTCGGATCTTCAGTCGCACCGATGCCTGCGGCTGTCCGGCAAGGAATACCAGCCTGCAAGCTGGCGGCCTGGAGCGGTTGCCTGGGGCGAGATCCTGCCCAACGCGATGGAGACTGACACTGGTACAGTCCTCATGGAGGCATGCGCCTCCGGGGCGGGTATTGCTGTCCTGCCCAGCTATGTCTCCGAATTCGAAGACCGTGTTGTACCGCTCCTCGGCATCAAGCCGCTTGCGTCGGTCAAATTCTGGCTCACCTACACCGAGCGCGTTCGCAACCTCGAAGCCAGCCAGCCGATCTTGCACTGGATCAGGTCCTGCTTTGATCCGCGCCATCACGCGTGTTTCCGGGAGCTCTATGTGCCGCCTGAGCCGAAACTGTGCCTGCCGGCGGGATCGCCCAGGGCGATGCTCTAACTGCATGGAGTGATACTTGGCGGCTCCAGAGAGAATCGGTAGTGAGGATGCAGCGCTGGGGAGGCGTCACCCGCTGCGTCGGTTCCAGTTGATCGTGATGGGGTATGTTGCTCTCGCCGCCATATTTATGTTGGCTGTTCCGGTAGCCGCTGGTTCGGCCGGGTTTGTGTGGAACGTGACGGCAAGCGCGCCGGCAGGACTTTACCGGATCACGCGTGAGCCCTGGATCAGAGGTGATCGCGTTGCGGTCCTGCCAGGGGAGGCGTTGGGTGCTGACCTTGATCGGCGCGGTGTGCTGGGCAAGGGCAAGCTCTTACTCAAACGGGTCGTGGCCGAGGCTGGCGATCGCGTCTGCAGGCAGGGCCTCAGCATCAGCGTGAATGGCGAGACCGCGGCGAAGGCGCGGAAGGTTGATTCGCATGGCATACCACTTCCGTCCTGGCAGGGATGCATCACGCTCGATGGGGGTCAGTCGTTTCTGCTGGGAGATACGCCCGGCTCGTATGATGGGCGGTATTTTGGCGTGACGGCGAAGGCGGAGATCGTGGGGCGGGCCACGCTTGTGTATGCATTCTGATTCCGGCGCCCATCTCGAAGTCGAGCACAAGAATCAGCGGCGTAGCATGGGAATTCCGCGGAATTGGCCCAATACGTCCATCGACGAGCGGCGCTCACCACCTTCTCAGACAGCGGGACTTGACGCCTCCGCCATGCCCGCACGCCTCATCCCTCTTGCGGACATGAGGTAAGCAAGAACCGGAACCGGCATAAAACACAGCGCCAGCATCAGGGCAGTCCTGAGACTCTCCGCCGGACTGGCATGTATCTGATCGCTCACAAGACCGACGGCAAACGGGCCTAAACCGGCGCCAAGGAAGGCCGAGAAGAAGAGGGCCACGGCAGATGCCAAAGCTCGAAGGCGAACTTCGGCAAGTTCCTGGATCATCGCGAATGCAGGTCCATAGGCAACGGTCGAGGCAGCGCTCATCCCGAAAGCCAGAAAATAGGAGAGCATTGGATCGTTCACCAGCAGCACCGCGACGGCCAGCGGCGCCGCGACCACGTAGGACGCACTAGCCAGCCACATTGTCCATCGCGGGTCCCGACGAACCATGCGGCTGCCGAGCCAACCACCCAGCAGCATGCCGACGAGTGATCCGCCGCCATAGGCAATTCCGAAGGCTAATCCCACCTCCCTGGTCGATGACTCGAAAGTTCTGACAAAATACGCGGGCAGCCACTGAACCAGTGCAGTCACGACAAACGCGCCAAACGCGAAGCCGACAATCAACCAGCGAAAGGAAGGGATGCCAAACAGGATTGCCAGGTCGGGAAGTAGGCGGCGTTGGGGTTGGTCGGCCTTCGCAGGAAGGGCGCGCGTTTCGTGGCGAAGCCTCCACAAGACCCATGCGGCTAGAAATACCGCCGGCGCCCCCAGGACGACAAATGTTGATCGCCACCCCACCTCGGCGACGAGGAATCCCCCTGCTGCGAGAGCAATGGCCGCGCCTACCGGAGCGCCCGCACTGTGAATCGCCATGGCGATCGGCAATTCGCTGAGCTTGTACCGCTCTGACAGAACAGAATGCGAAGCAGGCGTTGCGCCAGCTTCGCCCACAGCGACACCGATCCGGGCCAGCGCCATCTGGAAGAAGTTCGACGCGAAGCCCGTCGCCATGGTGATGACGCTCCAGGCGGCAAGCGAGACAGATATGATGACGCCACGATTGCCTCTGTCAGCGAGGCGCGCGATCGGAATCCCGAGCGTCGCGTAGAAGGCGGAAAACAGAAGGCCAGCTAGAGCCCCGATCTCACCGTCGGATAGTTTCAGCTCCTTCGCAATTGCTGGCGCCGTGATCGAAAACACTGTTCGGTCGAGGACGCTGCATACGTTGACGGCAAAAAGAATGAACAGGACCTCGGCATTCCCGACGCGGCGGCCCA
>CANJXY010000204.1 GCA_947478925.1 Hyphomonadaceae bacterium
GACGCGGCTCGGCCGGTTGTTGTGGACCTCGTCCGCATCGGCCGGAGTGGGCCTCGAAGTCGTGTCTGGATTGGGTCCTTCGGGACTTCGTTCCGGTGATGATCAGGGGTATGATCGGTGTATCGGACGCTGATCGTAAAGCGGTGACGCGGGGTGGAGCAGTCCGGTAGCTCGTCAGGCTCATAACCTGAAGGTCCTAGGTTCAAATCCTAGCCCCGCACCCAAAAAGAGAACGGCCCCGCAGGCTATCGCGGGGCCGTTTGCTTTTGTGCTGAGCGCCGATGGATTTGGACATTTGTGGTGGCGCGCGCGAGCCTCTATCTGAGGCTCATGTCCCAGAAGACCGTTATCGGCCTCCATCCGTCGCATCGCGATGACATCGTGGATCTCGTTACGCGCCGGCCCCTGCCGGGGCCGCACGTGCCGCAGGTCGACCCATTCCTGTTCCTGAATCACCACGGGCCGCAGGTATATCCGCCGAACAATTGTGGCCTGCCGTTCGGGCCGCATCCGCATCGCGGCTTCGAGACGGTGACGTTCATCCTCGCGGGTGAACTCATGCACAAAGATTCCGGCGGGCATGAGAGCGTGATCGGCGCCGGTGGCGTGCAGTGGATGACCGCGGGATCTGGGTTGGTGCATGCCGAGCTGTCGCCAGCCGCATTCAAGGCTTCTGGTGGTCCGCTCGAGCTCCTTCAGTTGTGGGTGAATTTGCCTTCGCGCCTCAAGATGACAAGGCCGCGCTACCAGGGGTTGCAACGCGCCGAGCTTCCCGGTGTCGCGGCGGATGACGGCAAGGCACAGGTGCAGCTGATCGCGGGCGAATGGGGCGGGGCGATGGGGCCAATCGAATCGGTCACCGGCAACTTCATGTCGACCGCATCGCTCAGCGCCGGCGCGCGCATCGCGTTCGACACGCTGACGGGCCGCAATGTGTTTCTCTACATCATCTCGGGCGATGTGCGGATCAGCGGCCGCGATGTGGCCCAGCACACCCTGATCGAAATGGACCTCGCAGGAGACTCCGTTGCGATCGAAGCGACCAGCGATGCGCGCGTCGTGTTCGGCCATGGCGAGCCAATCGGAGAACCGGTCGCATCCTACGGTCCGTTCGTGATGAACACGGCCGAGGAGATCCGGCAGGCGATGGCTGACTATCAGTCGGGGCGCATGGGCGCGATTGCGGGCTAACCGCGCGCCGCGGCGATTCATCTTTCGCCAGGAACGATATCTCCCGCTTTCGTGACTCTCTGGTCCGGCGGCTCGCGCTTCACGCGTTAGCAAATCAGGCGTAGTCTCGCGGCGTAGGGGAGTTTGACGTGATCACCTGGATGCAACGCAAGGGTTGGAGGTTCGGCGCAATCGCGCTGCTCGCTCTGCTCGTGCGCGCGTTCGTTCCGGCTGGCTTCATGCTAGCCCAGGCCGATACCGGCTCTGGCCGTTATCTCACGCTCGCACTCTGCGATGCCCATGGCGCTGCGCCGAAGGTCGTCGATCTCGACACCGGCAAGATCATGGACGCGCCCGTAAAAGGGCAGACGTCCGAGAAGCAACCGCCTTGTGTTTTCTGCGCCAGCGTCGTTGCGATGGCGTCGCCCGAACCGGTCGCCGAACTGGTCATGTTCGTCGTCCAGCATGGCGTGGATTTCCTTGAAATTCGCGACCTGCGTCCCGGCCGTGGTATCGCCGCGCCGCCGCCGCCCTCCACCGGCCCTCCCGCTCACATCTGAAGACTGTCGACGCTCGTCCTGCTGCACGCAGCAAGAAGCGCTTTCAATCATTTCAGATAGCGAGATCACACGTGTCCTCTTTCCACCGGAAGGCAAACGGCTCCGCCGGTTGCCTCGACAGACGTACATTCCTGCATTCAATTCCCATCGCGGCTGCCGCGCTCTATGCCGCCCCAGCTTCCGCGGCGATCAGCGTTGACGATCAGCCGGTGCCTACGCCGGAGCAGGCTCATGGCGAAGCGATCCCGAACATGATGGGGTCCGAACAGATCGCGATGCTGGTCTATCCCGGTTTCACCGCACTCGATCTTGTGGGGCCTCACTTCTTTCTTTCGGGCCTGATGGGGGCCAAGGTGCACCTCGTCACCAATCAGCCAACCTTGGCGCCGGTCGTCAGCGATGCAGGTCTGGCAGTCACGCCCACGGCGCGGCTGCAGGACATGCCCGCCCGTCTGGACGTCATTTTCGTTCCGGGAGGGTTTCAGGGAACGCTCGCTGCCATGACGCATGCGCCTACGCTTGAGTTCCTGAAGTCGGCGTCGGTGGAAGCGCGTTTTGTGACGAGCGTGTGCACCGGCTCCTTCATCCTGGCTGCTGCTGGGCTTCTAAAGGGCCGACGCGCCACGTCGCACTGGGCGGCGCGGGAGTCGCTCGCAGCTTTTGGCGCAATGCCGATAGACGAGCGGGTCGTCAGCGACGGCAAATTCATCACGGGCGCGGGAATTTCTGCGGGCCTCGATGCCGGTTTGACCATCGTCGCGGCGCTTCGTGGCCGCTCCTACGCAGAGGCACAGATGCTTCAGGCAGAGTACGCGCCGGTTCCGCCTTTTCCAGGTGGGCGGCCTGAGACGACTGCCCCGGCCATCACAAGCGCCATGCAGGGCATGCTTGGCGGCTTCAACGCACGCGCGAGGGCGATCGCGGGCTGAGGCCCCGTCCTTGCTTGTTACCCGGTTCCAGAAAGTAATTAACATGAATCCCAGATACCGTTTTCTCTCCGCCTGTGCCGCTTCCGGACTTGCGATGACACTTGCCGGAGCGTTCGCCGCTCCAGCCTTGGCCCAGTCAGGTCCCTATGACGACACCGACGCCGGCAAGGACACAGTCGTCATCACGGGCGAGAAAACCGCCCAGCAACAGAATCCGACAACCGTCGCAACCATCACCGCCGAAGAGATCGCCACCACGACGGCGGTAACCAATGCGGAAGATGCGCTGCGCTACCTGCCGAACATCGTGGTTCGCAAGCGGCATATCGGCGACACGTTCGCGCCGATCACGACGCGCACATCGGGCGTTGGCGCCAGCGCGCGTAGCCTGATCTATGTCGACGGCGCGATCATTTCGGCATTGATCGGCAACAATAATGGCAATGGCTCGCCGAAGTGGGGCATGGTCTCGCCCGCAGAGATCAGCTCAGTTGACGTCTATTACGGCCCGTTCTCGGCGGCTTATGCCGGCAACTCGATCGGCGCCGTGGTCGAAATCAACACCCGCATGCCCGAGAAGTTCGAAGGTTCGGTCGGCGTGACGGGTTCGACGCACAAGTTCGAGCAATACGCGACCAACGACACATTCAACGCCTGGCAGGCCAGCGCGACCGTCGGCAATCGCTTTGGCCCGCTGTCCTTCTGGCTTGCGGCGACGCACACCGACAGCGCCAGCCATCCGCTTGCTTATGTCACCGCCGCGCGATCCGCGACGCTGGCTCAATCGACGGATCCTGTGCTGACAGGCGCTTTCGCCGACGCCAACCGCCTGGCGGCGCCGATCATGGTGCTGGGAGCAGGCGCGCTCGAGGACCAGGTGCAGGACAACATCAAGCTGAAGGCTGCCTGGGATATCGACGGCAATACGCGGCTGGCCTACACGGTTGGCCGCTTTGCCAACGACACGTCGTCGGATGTGCAGACCTATCTTCGCGACGCCTCGGGCAATCCGGTTTTCGCAGGCGGTCCGTTCAACATCGATGGACGCCGCTACACCATCGCGGCCAGCGCCTTCTCGAACAATGTTTACAATACCAACGAAGAACAGTGGAACCAGTCGCTGTCGCTGACGGGGAAGGCCGGTGCCGACTTTGACTGGCGCGTCGTCGGGACGACGTACGACTATGCCCAGAGCGAGCAACGCCTGCCGACGACTGCACTTCCGGCCGCTGATGCGGGCGGGGCAGGCGCGATCGTGCGGGGAGATGGCACGGGCTGGGAGACGCTCGACGCCAAAGGAATATGGCGCCTCGCGCCGGGCCACGAATTGTCGTTTGGCGTACACGGCGACCGATACGAGCTGAAGAACGAGCGCTTCTCGACCACCAACTGGATCAACGGCGCCGCCGGCACGCTGGTCAACGCTTCCCGCGGCAAGACCGAGACGACCGGCATCTGGGTTCAGGACGCCTGGGACATCAATGACGCGGTGACGCTCGTTGCGGGTGGCCGCTACGAATCGTGGAAAGCCCATGACGGCCTCAACTTCTCGGCGACGCCCGCGCTCAACGTGAACCAGCCGGAGATCACGGCTGACAAATTCTCGCCCAAGGCGTCCGTGCGCTGGGCGTTTGCGCCCGAATGGTCAGCCAAGGCGTCAATCGGCCAGGCGTATCGCTTCCCGACGGTGAGCGAGCTCTATCAGGCCATCACCACCGGCGCGACACTGAGTGTACCGAACCCGAACCTGCGTCCGGAAGATGCGCTGTCGACCGAATGGTCGATCGAGCATTCCATCGAGGACGGCACTGTTCGCCTGACTTACTTCATTGAGGACATCGACGACGCACTGATCTCTCAATCCGCGCCGCTCGTGATCGGCTCGCCGACGCTGTTCAACTTCGTCCAGAACGTCGACAAGGTGGAAAGCCGCGGCGTGGAACTCGTTGCGACGAGAGACAATCTGCTGATCCAGGGACTGTCGCTCACAGGCAGCGCCACATGGGTCGATTCGAAGACTGCGGAAGACACTGCATTCCCCGCCGCGGTTGGCAAGAACACGCCCGGCGTTCCCGAATGGCGTGCCACGCTGGTCGGCACGTATCGTCCGGACGACAAGTGGGCATTCACACTCGCTGGCCGCTATTTCGATCGTGTCTATGCCACGATCGATAACATCGACACGGTCAGCCATACCTATCAGGGCTTCGAGTCCTTCATGACGTGGGATGCGCGTGTCGCCTACAACATCGATCCTAATTGGACTGCGGCGATCAGCCTCGAAAACTTCGGCGGCAATGATTACTTCCTCTTCCACCCGTTCCCACAACGCACGGCCAGCGCCGAGCTGACCTATCGTTTCTAGCGGGAGCGCACATGACGAACGCGGTCGAAACACGGGATACAGAAGGCAAGGGCACTCTCTACAGAACGCTCTGGCGCTGGCATTTCTATGCCGGGGTGATCTGCATTCCGTTCGTGATCTGGCTGGCGGTGACGGGATCCGCCTACCTGTTCCGCCCGCAGCTTGAAGCTTGGTTCGACCGCGACTTCTCTTCACTGGAACGCACGGGCCATCCGGCCAGCCAGCAGCAGATTGTGGACGCGGCGCTTGCAACGCATCCGGGATCGACGCTGGCCGCCATCGTGCTGCCGGAACACGTCAACGATGCGGCGCGTGTGGTGATCTCCGATCACGGCGCGCGCACGCGGGTCTATCTGCATCCCGATACACTTCACGTGCTGAAGACGCGCGATGACAGCAACACGCTCGAGCGCGCGATCTTCCGCCTGCATGGCGAGTTGATGATGGGGCCATGGGGATCTTATCTGGTCGAGCTGGCCGCGTGCTGGGCGATCGTGATGATCCTGACCGGCCTCTATCTCTGGTGGCCGCGCAGCGCGAAGGGCCTGGCCGGCGTACTGTATCCAAGGTTCGGGCAGGGCCCGAAACGCTTCTGGCGTGACCTGCATGCTGTCGTCGGCGTGTGGGTGTCGGCCTTCGCACTGTTCCTGTTGGTCAGCGGCCTGCCATGGGCAACCGTATGGGGCAGCGCCCTCAAGTCTGTACGCGCGATGACAGGCACGGCCGCCATCACGCAGGACTGGAAGCTCGCAGGAGAAAGCGAACACGCAGAACACATGGGTAAAGATATGAGCGGCCACGACATGAGCGCCATGGAGCACATGAACCATGGCGTGTCGCTCGATACGATCATCGCTAATGCGACGGCGCAGAACCTTGCGCCGCCCGTGCTGATCACGCCACCCAGCAAGAAGGACCCGAACTGGTGGGCCAAGTCGGATGCGCAGAACCGACCGGCGCGCGCGGACGTCGTGCTGTCGGCGATGACGGGTGAGGTGCTGGCGCGCAAGACGTTCGGCGAGAAGCACATCATCGACCAGATCGTGGGCGTCGGCACGGCGGCGCACGAGGGCCAGCTTTTCGCCCCCCTCAACCAGGTGCTCGGCGTCCTTGTTGCGCTTGGTCTCGTCATGCTGTGCGTCAGCGCCTTCGTCATGTGGCGACGCCGTGCGCCAGAAGGCGTGCTGGGCGCTCCCCCGCCGATTCCGGATGCGCGGATTGGCTCGGGCCTGGCCGTGCTGATCGTGGTCAGCGCGGTCCTCCTGCCAGTGCTTGGCATCAGCCTGGTTGTGATCGGGATCGTCGAATGGGGCGCGCTTCGCCGTTTGCCATTCGCACGGCGCTGGCTGGGCTTCACACCAGTCTAGCGAGAGCCAGATACTTTGACCCTCGCCCGGAAACCGCCCGGTTTCTCTTTTACGTGATCTCTGCATCTGCACGCGATTACTTCGCGTAGGAGTTGGTGGCGGACTTGCACTGAAACGCGATATCGAATATCGATATTCCGGGTGTCAGGACCCCTCAAAATCTAACGTGGCTTCCTAAGAGGGATCC
>CANJXY010000205.1 GCA_947478925.1 Hyphomonadaceae bacterium
GTAGGGCCTGATAGAGCGCGTGGCTGGCCCTAACGCGAGCTGCAAGCCACGTCCATGACCCAGACGCCAGTCCACCTCCTGACACTCGTCTCGCGCAACAGCGATGCAGCCTCGCTTGCAACGCGCGCTCCCGGGGCAATGGGCGCCGTCTCCGACCGTTCCGGCGCGGGGTGGAGCGTTGTTGAATGCAGCGTGGCCGGCGGCGCGGACCTCGTGGGCTGGCTCGATGCGGAAACGCCGGCGGCAGGGACGGATTGGGCCATCACGACGGTCAGAAACCGTCGCAAACGGCTGCTGATCTCGGACATGGATTCGACCATTATCGGCCAGGAATGCCTTGATGAACTTGCGGACTTTGCCGGCCTCAAGGCAGAGGTTTCAGCCATCACCGAGCGCGCGATGCGGGGTGAACTGGATTTCGCGGGCGCCCTCACCCAGCGCGTGGCGATGCTTAAGGGGTTGAACCTGAGCGCGCTCGAAGCGTGTCATCGCGAACGGGTTCGGCTCAATCCCGGCGCGCGGGAGCTGGTGGCGACGATGAAGGCGCACGGCGCGCGATGCGTGCTGGTCTCGGGCGGGTTCCGCTATTTCACCTCGCGCGTGGCGCAGATGGCGGGGTTCCAGGCTGATCGCGCCAATACACTGAGCGATGACGGCGTGGCGCTGACGGGTGAAGTGGGCCTACCGATCCTCGGGCGCGAGGCGAAGCTTGTGGCGCTGCTGGAAGAGACCGCGGCGTTTGGCGGTACGGCGGACGATGCGATCGCGATGGGCGATGGCGCCAATGATCTCGACATGATCCGAGCGGCGGGTCTGGGCGTGGCCTACAAGGCCAAGCCGATCGTTGCCGCCGGGACACGGGCGCGCATTGCGCATACGGATCTGCGTGCGGCGCTGTTCTTCCAGGGGTACGCGGTCGGCGAGATCGTCGCCTAGCGCGGACGCACGGCGACGTAGCTGACCTCGTCCTCGCCCCAGAGCTGAAGCAGGACAGGTTTGCCGGCGGCTTTGGCGGCTTCTGCGGCGGCGATGGCCTGTTCGGGCGACGATACCGGCTGGAAGTGCACTTCGGTGACGACAGCGCCGAGCGGGATCTTGCCGAGGGCGTCCGAGCCGGTCTCGATGCTTTCGACCAGTACGCCGCGGACGGAGTTCGGGATGCCACGGCGGCGGCGGTCGCCGTCTTCGATCACCTTGAACTTGATGCCCAGGATATTACTGAGGGCCGTCGCCACGTCCTTGTCGTTGGTCTCGGTGGCTGCAGCCTTCGAGGCCGATGTCAGCTTCACGGTGGCCGTGCCCTGCTTACCATTGCGGAGATAGCGCACCGATACCTGCGCGCCGACCTGCGTCACGCCCATGATGCGGAAGAGATCGCGGCTTTCCTTGATCTGCTGATTGTTCAGCGTTGTGATCAGGTCGCCCTGCTTCAGGCCAGCGGCCTCAGCCGCACCGCCCTTGGTCACGGAGGTCACGATCGCGCCTTGGGACGTCTTGAGGCCGTAAGCTTCTGCAATGGTCTGATCGACCGAGCGCGCGGTAAGGCCCATCGTGCCCCGACGCGTGGCGCCGAATTCGCGCAGCTGCTGGATCACCACCTTGGCGAAGTTGGCCGGAACAGAAAAGCCGACGCCGACGGATCCGCCCGCTTCGCCCGGCGAGATGATTGCCGTGTTGATGCCAACAACTTCGCCGCGCAGGTTGAATAGCGGTCCACCCGAATTGCCCTTGTTGATGGCGGCGTCGGTCTGAATGAAGTCGTCGTAGGAGCCGGCGCTGATGTCGCGATTGCGGGCGGAGATGATCCCCGCCGTCACAGTGCCGCCAAGGCCGAACGGGTTCCCGATGGCGACAACCCACTGTCCGACTTCGGCAGCATCCGAATTGGCCCACGGAACGGCCGTCAGCGGGTTCGGCGATGTGAATTTGAGCAGGGCGAGGTCGACGTCTTCATCCGCGCCCACCACCTTGGCCGGGAATACGCCGCCATCCGACAGAATGATGTCGATCTCGTCGGCGCCCTCGATGACGTGGTTGTTTGTGACGACGTAGCCGGCGGCATCAATGATGAAGCCCGAGCCTAGCGAGGACTGGCGGCGCACGCCGCCCTGCCCGCGCCCCAGAAGGTCGTTGAATTCATTGAGGGGTGAATTGGGTCCGAAGGCCGGCAGGCCATCGCCGCGCGCAACGGTCTGACGGGTGGCGATATTGACGACGGCGGGCATCAGGCTCTTGGCCAGGGCAGAGAAATCCTCGCCAATTGTGGCCCGGCCAACCACGCTCGGCGCCCCGCTCGGCTGGGCGATGGCGAATTCGGGGGCCTGCACCTTCATCAGCGCGGGGGCGAAGAATGCGCCTGCGATAGCCGCAATTCCCAGCACCGGAATGGCGAGCTTGATCACAAGCGAACGCTTCGACGACTTGGCCGGCATAAGGACAGGACTCCGCACAACGGCCTCGATCCGGGCCGGTTTCGCCGCGAACACTGGCCTTAAAGCCGGCGGTTCGCAAGGCGAGGCGCCCGTCAGGATCAGTACCGGAAGCGGCTATTCCGCCCCAAAATTGCGGAACAATGATGGCCGCGCGGCTGAAGCCTCCGGGATCACGGCCGCATGTAGGTCCCGCGCCAGTATCAGGCGGTGCGGGTGGCGGCAGGCGCGGCGGGGGCAGCGGGTATCTCAAGACCCATGACCTGATGGAGTTTGGCGATCAGCTCGCGCTGGTCGACCGGCTTGGAGAGGTAATCGGTCATCCCGAGGGCGATGTATTTCTCGCGATCCCCGCTCATGGCGTCGGCTGTCAGGGCGACAACGGGGAGAGATTTCCAGCGCGGCTCGGCGCGGAGGCGCTGGATGGCTTCCTTCCCGTCCATCACCGGCATGTGGACGTCTAGCAGCACGATGTCGAATTCGTGCCGGGCGATCAGGTCGAGCGCCTCCTTGCCGTTGGTGGCTTCGGAGATATCGCAGCCCTGCGGCGCGAGGAACAGTTTGATGACCTGACGGTTGATCGCATTGTCGTCGGTGAGCAGTACGCGCAAGCCCCGCAGGCTGCGCTTGGACTGCTCGGCGTTGCGTGAGGGAGCTGGGCCGGCATTGATCGCCGGCAGGGCTTCCCGCGCCTTGAAGGTAAGCCGGAAGGTCGAGCCCTTGCCAACTTCGCTCGTCACCGTGATATCGCCGCCCATCATGCGCGCAAGCTGGCGTGAGATTGCAAGGCCAAGGCCCGAGCCGCCGAACTTGCGCGTGGTGGCGCCGTCGGCTTGCGTGAACACAGTGAACAGTTTTGCCGTCGTCTCGTCGGTCATGCCAATGCCGGTGTCCGACACTTCGACCACCACCATGAATGTGGTTCCCTCCAGCCGCTTGGCGCTGAGGGCGACTTCGACGCGGCCCTGCGCGGTGAACTTGATGGCGTTCGAGATGAGGTTCGAGACGCACTGGCGGACGCGGGTTGGATCGTAGCTGAGGCGCTGCGGGAAATTCGAGTCGTAGCGGACCAGCAGGTCGAGACCTTTTTCTTCCGCCGTCGCCTGGAACAGCTGGCGGGTGCGCTTCATCGTATGCAGGAAATCCCCGGGCACTGCAGAAATCTCCATTTTTCCCGCTTCGATCTTGGTGAGATCGAGCACATCGTTGAGCAACGCCATGAGCGATTTGCCGCTGTCGAGGATCACCCCGACCTTTTCTTTCTGCTCCGACGACAGCGAATCGGATTCCAGAGCCTGCGCCATGCCGAGCACGCCATTGAGCGGCGTGCGGATCTCGTGGCTCATGTTTGCAAGGAATTGCGACTTCGAGTTCGACGAGGCTTCGGCGGCCTCTTTCGCAGCACGCAGTTCGTCCTCGATCTTCTTCCACGCGGTGAGGTCCATCACCGTGCCGATAAGCTTGCGACCGTGGGCGGCGTTGGCCGCGATGACCTGGGCGCGCAGCTGCATCGAGCAGTACTCGCCATTCGCACGGCGCACACGAAGTTCCTGTTTCCAGCCGTCAACGAACCCTTCGCGCGCCGTGTCGATGGTCGAGAAGACCAGGTCGCGATCGTCCGGGTGGACGCTGGCGTGGAAGCCTTCCAGCGGCCCTGTTGGACTTGGCGCACCTAAGATTTCGGCCAGTGAGCCGTTGACGGTCGCTTCCATGTTTTCGAAATCGATCTCGAAATAGCCATCGCCCGCGCCGCGGATTGCGAATTCGAGGCGTGCCTTCGTGGCATCCGCGTTCGCCAATGCCTGCTGGAGGGCAACGAACGTCTTATGCGACAGCTGAGCGGAAGCGGCGATGCTGACGATCATCGCAACCGCGGACACGCTGCAGGCGATAGCGACCCAAGCCGGAAACTGCGTCCAGGCGGAATGGAACATGAAAACCATCATTGGCGCCGTGCAGATCGCGAGCGCCCGCAGCGTCTGGGAGAGATGCCCATCGGCGTTGAAGATGATGTGGATCGCCCACGAAGCCGGTATCAGGATGGCAATAACCCAGGCGCCCTTGTCGCCGGTCAACCACAGCGCTGCCGCGCTCAGCATCCAGAGGCTGACGAGCACAAGGTGTCCAATTTCGAATGGGGTGCGCGCAGTCTCGTCGCCGGCATTCCGGCGGAAGCCAAACACCACGATGGTCAAAAGGAGCGCGACGGCCGGGACGAGCCACAGGGCTGCCCACACAAAACCGAAATAGTGAGCAACAACTGCGCTGTTGGCGAGGGCCAGGATGGCGCCGCTGATCGTGGTGCTGTTGTTGATATACGCGATATCAAATCGGAACGGTGCGCTGGCCGGCGCGGGCGCGTTCTCTGCAGCTGTGGCGGACATAAGAGTAACCCCCAACACGTAATTCGATCGAGACTGGCAGGGATTGATTAAATTCCGGTACAGAGCCCGTCATGCATGCGGCAAGCGCGGCGACCTTCACACCTGATTAAGCGGGGCAAATATCGCACACACTGCGGCAACCCTTCGCTGGGCACGCAATTCGGTATCCGCCTAACATCCTTTGTGAACGGTCGCGCGTCTCACCCTGTGCAAATCTGGTCGCAGGCGCGTGGGGCTGCTAGGAAGCGGCTTCAGGAGACCCCCATGCCCGTCCAACGCCCTGTCGACGCGACCAGCCATGTCTACCTGATCGATGCGTCGGGGTTCATCTTTCGCGCCTATCACGCCCTGCCCCAGCTGACGCGGAAGTCGGACGGGCTGCCGGTGGGCGCGATCTCCGGCTTCTGCAACATGTTGTGGAAGGTGCTGGAGGACCTCAAGGCGGGCGACCAGCCGACACACTTCGCCTGCATCTTCGACGCAGGCGCAATCACATTCCGGAACGAACTTTATGATCAGTACAAGGCGCATCGGCCCGATCCGCCTGAAGACCTGATCCCGCAGTTTCCGCTGGTGCGTCGCGCCGCGATCGCGTTCGGACAGCCGGCGCTGGAGATGAAAGGTTTCGAGGCAGACGATCTGATCGCGACCTATTCGCGCCAGGCGGCGGCGAAGGGCGCCCGGGTTTCGATCGTGTCGGCGGACAAGGATCTGATGCAGCTGGTCGACGACCGAATCTGCATGCTCGACACGGTGAAGGATCGGAAAATCTGGGCGCCGGAAGTATTCGAGAAGTTCGGCGTCACGCCGGACAAGGTCATCGACGTGCAGGCGCTTTGCGGCGACAGTGTCGACAACGTACCAGGCGTGCCAGGCATCGGCGTCAAGACGGCCGCCCTGCTGATTCAGGAGTACGGCGATCTTGAAACGCTGCTGGCGCGTGCGGGCGAAATCAAGCAGCCCAAGCGGCGCGAGTCTCTGATCGAGCACGCCGAGATGGCGCGGCTGTCGAAAATACTGGTGACGCTGAAGGACGACGTGCCCGTCGAAGTGCCGCTCGAAGCGCTGGGCGTATCCGATCCGGACCCCACCGCTCTGCTCGCCTTCCTGACGGAGATGGAATTCCGCACGCTGACCACGCGCGTGGCGCAGACGCTGGGCGTCGAAGGAGCGCCGCCACCCTCCTCCTCGGCTGGCGGACAGGCGCTATCGAAAGCACTAGCGGCCAATGGCGGGGCGAAGGCGCCAGCAGCCGTGGCCGCCACGAATGGCGCCCCGAATGAGAGCTTTGAACCGGTGGCGCCGGAGGCGCTGCCATTCAATCTCGATGCGTATGAGACGGTGAACGAAGTGGCCCAGCTGGTTCAGTGGATCATCGCTGCGAAGGAGCAGGGCTTCGTTGCGGTCGACACGGAAACGGATGGGCTCGATCCGATGGCAGCGCATCTGGTGGGCGTGTCGATGGCTCTGGCGCCGGGCAAGGCGTGCTACATCCCGCTGGCGCACGGCGCGAACAAGATCGATCTTCTGTCGGAGGAGCGCCCCAAGCAGATCGATATGGGCGTCGCGATCGAGCTGTTGAAGCCGCTGCTGGAAGACAAGTCGGTCCTGAAGATCGGACAGAATATCAAGTATGACATCTCGATCTTCCGTGGCCATGGCATCGAGGTCGCGCCGATCGACGACACGATGCTGCTGTCCTTCGTGCTGGAAGCCGGGCAGCACAATCACGGCATGGACGAA
>CANJXY010000206.1 GCA_947478925.1 Hyphomonadaceae bacterium
AACGATGGCGGATGCGAAAGCAACCTTTGCGTCGAAAACGCCAGCCAGGCCTGATCCCGTTCGCTCCGACGCTCCGCCGGATGAGAGTGCGCCCGCGCGCTTCGGTCTGATCCGCGAAGAAAAAAGCACCGGCAGCATGTCATTCCTCGACTGGTCGCGCCTCACGCGTGCGGGAGACAAGATTACGGTGCAGACGCTCGACGTGCTGGGCGACGATACGCCGCCCCCGCCAGAGCCGCAGTGGAACTATTCGGTGATCGCGCTGCGCACGCTGTCGCTCGAGTGCGGGGCTCGCCTGCTGACGCAAACGGGCTTCATAAGCTTCACCAAGTATCTCGAACCGGGCTTTCCGGATGGAACGACGTGGCCTGTGCGCACAACAGACGATTGGCCGCTGGGGAGGCAGATCCTGGACGCTGCCTGTCAGGGCGCCGAACCGCCAGAGACCTTCAGATCACGCGCTGCCGCGATAGCTTATCAGCGTCGCTTTCATCCGCTGCGTAAATAGGCGCCCGGCGTCATGATGTTTGAAAGCAAGGTGGATTTTATTGGCGCGGCGTAGATGGGTAGCGCGGTCCAAGCGAGCTGCGGCCCCCTCGATATTGGTCGCCGGACGTTGATCTGACAGACGAACATCACCAAGGAGGCAGGCAAGACTGCCACACTGGTGACGTAGGCCCAGATGGTGCTCTAATCTGCGTCCACGACACGGAGGTTGCGATGTCTCTCGAGCGGAAGGCCCGCGCCTATGTCGCGGCGGTTGAGGGCGGGGCGGTTGGCGACGACCTTGCGGCTTTCTATCATCCCGACGCGATCCAGCACGAGTTCCCGAACCGCCTGGTGCCGCACGGCGCCGCCAGAGACCTCCATGCCATCCTGCAGGGGGCTGAACGCGGGTCACAGCTGATGGAACGCCAGATCTATGATATCCACACGGTGACGGAGCTGGGAGACCGGATTGTGCTCGAATACACTTGGACGGGCTATCCGCGTACGCCGGTGGGGACGGTGCGGGTGGGCGAGGCGATGCGCGCGCGTATTTGCCAGGTGATCGAGTACGAAGACGGGCTGATCATCCGACAGCGCAACTACGACTGTTTTGAACCCTTCTGAGGCGAGAATGTCGTCTGGGAAAAGTATGATGGGGCGGGGCATCACGGCACTGGTCATCCTCCTGTCTCTCGGCGGATGCGGTGGCCCTGCGCCCGCGCCAGCCGAGGCCGTCGACACCTCCAACTTCACGCCTGACGAAGCCGATGATGCGGAGCGCGCGGCGCTATCGCGATGCGGTGAGGTGACGACGACTGGCTATTGCGGCGTGAAGTTCGGGATGCCGGTGGCGGAGGCGATGAAGGTCTTTCCGGTGAAGCTCGAAGGCTATGAGGCGCTCGCGGGCGCGGAACAGTCGCCTGATGTCTGTACGGAACTCTTCGCGGTGCAGCCGGTGCGTGGCGTCAGCTTTCTTGCCGAAGCCCGCGTAATTGGCCGCGTTGACGTTATCACCGAGATCGTCCGCTCGCCCGAAGGCTTCGGCGTGGGCACGCAGGCCTCCTCAATCCGCACGCATTTCGGCGACGCGCTCGGCGTTGATGTCAACGATCTCGAGCCCGATATCACCGACCTCAGTATCACCGAGGGCGGCGCGAAGTTCGTCTACGAAATCCAGGACGGCATCGTGCGCAGCTGGCGCGCAGGGGTTGCGCCTACGATCGACTACGTCGCGCACTGCAGCGGGTGATGCCTCAGACTTTTTTCAGCGTCGCTTCCAGAACGGCCCGCGCCTTCGCGCCAAGTTCCGGATGGGCAAGCGCCATGGCTGCGAAGGCCTCGAGATAGAGAAGCTTGTCGCCGCAGTCATAATCCTGACCGGCATACTTGAAGGCGTGGAAATCCTGAGCCGACATCAGGCGCTGCATCGCGTCGGTGAGCTGGATCTCACCGCCGGCGCCGGGGGTCTGGGTCGCGAGCAGGTCGAACACTTCCGGCTGCAGGATATAGCGGCCGGTGATCTTGAGGCGCGAGGGCGCCTTGTCGATCGGGGGCTTCTCGACCATGCCTTTCATCTTCACGAGCGGGCCTTCGTCGCCCGCCTTCACCGGATCGATGACGCCATACTGGTTGACGCGTTCGAGCGGGACTTCGTCCACCGCGATGATGTTGCCGCCAACTTCATTGTAGGCGTCCATCATCTGTTTGAGGCATGAGCCGCCCTTGCCCTTCACGATCACGTCAGGAAGCAGAACGGCGAAAGGTTCATCACCAATGATATCACGCGCGCAGAGCACGGCGTGGCCAAGGCCCAGCGCTGCCTGCTGGCGCGTGAAGCTGGAGGCGCCGGGGGGAAGGGCGGCGGCGCGTACCTCGGCCAGGATCGCGTCCTTCTTTTTGGCTTCCAGCGTGGCTTCGAGTTCGAACGCCTTGTCGAAATAGTCCTCGATTGCTTGCTTGCCGCGGCCGGTGATGAACACGAAATGTTCGATGCCCGCCTCGCGCGCCTCGTCTACTACGTATTGCAGGGCCGGACGGTCGAAGACTGTCAGCATTTCCTTCGGCACCGCCTTGGTTGCCGGCAGCACCCGCGTGCCAAATCCGGCAACGGGGAGGACGGCCTTGCGGACAGGCTTCATGGTAAATCCTCAGTCTGGGTCAGGGCGCACCACGGAAAGTAGCACACGCGATGATTCTTGCGAGGCGTTGCAACGCGGAGGCCAGTCATTCCACCGTTACGGACTTCGCGAGGTTGCGCGGCTGATCGACGTCCGTGCCCTTCTCGACGGCCACGTGATAGGCGAGCAGTTGCAACGGGACGACGGTTACAATCGGCTGGATCACGCGCTCGCAGTCGGGCAGTTCGATCGTGCCCCAGGGCGCGTTGCCGGCCTGGCTGATGCCGGCCTTGTCCGACACCAAAAGCACCTTGCCGCGACGCGCGGCGACCTCCTGCAGGTTCGACAGCGATTTTTCCAAAAGGTGGTCATGCGGCGCGGCCATGATCACGGGCGTGCGCTCGTCGATCAGCGCGATGGGGCCATGCTTGAGTTCGCCAGAGGCATAACCCTCCGCATGGATGTAGGAGATTTCCTTGAGCTTCAGCGCGCCTTCGAGTGCGATGGGATAGTGCGGGCCACGACCGAGATAGAGCACGTCGCGTGCTTTCGCGATCTCCGGCGCGAGCGCCATGATCTGCGGTTCCGTCTTCAGCGCTTCGGCAATCAGGCGCGGCAGTTCGATCATCGCGCTCACGATTTCCTTCTCGCGCTCGCGCGTGATGAAGTTGCGCTGACGACCCGCCACGACCGCCGTCGCCAGAAGCGCGCAAAGCTGCGCGGTGAACGCCTTGGTGGACGCAACCCCGATTTCGACGCCCGCCAGTGTCGGCAGGATGGCATCGCACTCACGCGCGATGGAGGAGGTGGGTACGTTGACGACAGCAGCCGTCATCACGCCCTTGGATTTGGCGTATTCCATCGCCGCTTTGGTATCGGCCGTCTCGCCCGACTGGGTCACGACGATCGCCAGCGTGCGCGACCCCAGCACCGGCTCGCGATAGCGGAACTCAGAGGCGACATCGACATCGGTGACGACGCCGGCGAGTTGCTCGAACCAGTATTTCGCGACGAAGCCTGCATAATAGGCGGTACCGCAAGCCACGATCTGGATCCGATCGAAGCGCGTGAAGTCGAGCGTCTTCTTGCCCTCGCGCGTGGGGAGGACGGCCTTCAGTTCGTAAGCGTCGATATAGCCGGAGACAGTGCGGCCCACGAAGTCGGGCTGCTCGTAGATTTCCTTCTGCATGAAGTGACGGTAATTGCCTTTCTCAGCAGCAGCCCCGGCGGCCGGCACGTGAATCTCGGCGCGCGCGACGGGTTTTCCCGCCGCGTCGAAAATTTCGAACGACGTGCGGGTGAGGGCGCACCAGTCGCCTTCCTCAAGGTAGATGACGCGCTGCGTGAACGGGCCGACAGCGAGCGCGTCTGAGCCGAGGAACATCTCCTTGTCGGCCACACCGATCACCAGCGGCGAGCCGCGTCGGCCGCCGAGGATGAGATTGTCCTCGCCCTCGATGATGGCGGCGATGGCGAACGCGCCGCGCAGCTGGTCGAGTGCCGCCTTGAATGCGGCCTTCGGCTTCATGCCCTTGGCCAGCGCTTCGTCGATCAGGTGGGCGATGGTCTCCGAATCCGTTTCGGTCTCGAACTTGCGGCCGCGGGCCTCCATCGCCTCGCGGAGCTCGCGGAAGTTCTCGATAATGCCATTGTGGACGATTGCGACCCTGCCGGCGGCGTGGGGATGTGCGTTGGTCTCGTTTGGCTGGCCGTGGGTCGCCCAGCGGGTGTGACCGATGCCAACCCCTGCTGTAAGAGGCAGTTCCCGGACCTTGGCGTCGAGGTTCGAAAGCTTGCCCGGTGCACGCAGGCGTTTCAGCTGGCCAGCTTCAAGCAGGGCGATGCCAGCCGAATCATAGCCGCGGTATTCCAGCCGCTTCAGCGCCTCCACCAGGCGGGACGCCGCTGGTTGGTCGCTGAGGATTCCGATAATGCCGCACATTCGAACAAACTCTCTGCACTGATCTTGGCCGAACTCACCAAAGGCCGTGATCTACGGGATTGGTTCGCTTAAGGTATTGCAAAAGATGGGCACGGTCCGTCATGAAATTCACGGTTTCATGGCGGCTTCTGGTGTTTCTGTCGGCCCCGTGCGCTTCATCCGCCCGCTTCGGGCCTTTTGAAGCATGTTTGAGTGAGGGCCGTGCGTGAGTGAGGGTCTATGACGAGCCGCAAGATATTCGGAACTGACGGTATTCGCGGCACGGCCAATGCCTGGCCAGTGACGCCCGAGATGGCGATGCGGCTGGGGATGGCGGCTGCGACCTATTTCCGCAAGTCGGATCCGCGCCGGCACCTGGTTGTCATCGGAAAGGACACCCGCCTGTCCGGCTACATGCTGGAACCCGCGCTGACGACTGGCTTTACCGCCATGGGGATGGATGTGCGCCTGTTTGGCCCGCTGCCGACCCCGGGCGTCGCCATGTTGACGCGCTCCCTGCGCGCCGACCTCGGCGTGATGATTTCGGCTTCGCACAATTCCTATCAGGACAACGGCATCAAGCTGTTCGGACCGGATGGCTACAAGTTGTCCGATGAAGCCGAACTCGCCATTGAGGGCCTGATGGGGCGCTCACTCGATGATAATCTCGCCGCCTCGCCAGACCTGGGCAGGGCAGAACGCGTGGACGACGCGCAATCCCGCTACATTGAGATCGTCAAATCGACCTTCCCGCGCAAACTGCGTCTCACGGGCCTGCGCGTCGTCATCGATTGCGCCAATGGCGCCGCCTACAAGGTTGCGCCCAAGGCGCTCTACGAGCTTGGCGCAGAGATTTTCCCGATTGGCGACGAGCCCAATGGCTTCAACATCAACCGCGAGATCGGCTCGACTGATACGCGCGCCATGGTGGATGCGGTGCACAAGTATCGCGCAGATATCGGCATCGCGCTCGATGGCGATGCGGACCGTGTGGTCATGTGCGACGAGCACGGCAAGATAATCGATGGCGACCAGCTGCTCGGCATGATCGCGACCTCGTGGAAAAGTCAGGGCCGTCTCAGCAAGAAAGCCGTCGTGGCGACGGTCATGTCGAACCTTGGCCTCGAAATGCATCTCAAGGGCCTCGGTATTGCGCTCGAACGCACGCAGGTGGGCGACCGCTATGTCGTCTCCCGCATGCTCGAGAAGGGCATCAATATCGGCGGCGAACAGTCCGGCCACGTCGTCATGTCGGATTTCTCAACCACCGGCGATGGCCTGCTGGCGGCACTGCAGGTACTGGCCGTGATGCAGGAGACCGGAAAGAAGCTCTCCGAAATCGCGCACGTGTTCGATCCTGCGCCGCAGAAGTTGGTCAACCGCAAATACACCGGCGCCGATCCCTTGAGCCGCAAGCATGTCCAGGACGCCATTGCTTCAGCCGAGAAGATGCTCGGTGCACGTGGCCGGCTGCTGGTGCGCAAGTCGGGCACCGAACCGCTGATCCGCGTCATGGCGCAGGCCGAGAACGACGACCTGGTCAAAGAGGCGGTCGACGGCGTGCTGGCCGCGCTTGATCGGGAGTAAGGACCGACCGGGTCAGCTCCCTAGCGTCTCCATTGAAAGCCGTTGCCGTCGTCGCCGACTGCCGCGCGGGGATCGCCAGGGCGACCCGCGGCGCGCTCAACTCGATCCACGGTATCCCGATGGCCGCGCACGTGATGCGTCAGGCCATCGCTCGCGCGGGAATCGAAGCAGGGGAGATCGGGGACGGGATCCTCGGCGTCGGCATGCCGGATATCACGGTCAATCGCCATCGCGGTTCGGGTGTTTTGGCCGCGTCCATGCCGGCGACGCGTATGGCCACGGCCGCCTGGCGCCAGCACTGACGCCGGCGGCCCCCCGCGTCGCTGTGTTTCTGGAATCATTCCAGTTGCCCTCTGGCGAACTCCCGCCAATGGCGCCATATGGCGCAAAGCACAGGAGCTCCCCATGGCCGACGGTCTGGA
>CANJXY010000207.1 GCA_947478925.1 Hyphomonadaceae bacterium
AGTGCTTCACCGGTGTAGATGATCTCGCGTTTCGCCTGCACGTCGTGACGCGGGGAGTTAACCTACCTGCCACAATCGACGACGACGTACGGGTGTTGCTCCGTGGATTGCTTGCTCGCGATCCGCTTCGGCGCTGGGGCGCGGAGGAGGTTCAACGGTGGTTGGCCGGTGAAGCCGTGTCCGCTCCCGAGGAACCCGTGTCGGCAGAGAAGCCGAGCGGTGCTGCCCTATCCCTCGGACCGCGGGCCTTCACGCGTCCAGACCTGTTTGCGCTTGCAGCGGCCGAGAAGGGCAATTGGGAGGAAGCGCGCCAACTGGTGCTCCGTGGCAGCGTTGCGACATGGCTTGCGACGCGTGCCGAGGATCACCGAATGCAGGCGGAAGTCCGTAGACTCACGAGCGACGAAAGCCTGCCTGAGGATCAGAGACTCGCACTGGCGCTCCTCGCAATGAACCCGTCGCTGCCGCTTAGCGTCGCTGGGGAAATTATTACACCCGCCTGGCTCTTCGCCAATCCGAGTGCCGGATACATCATGGTGACCGGCGAGACTGCGCGGCATCTAGAACGGATGGGCCGCGAGCATTGGCTGGTGCGGCTCGCAACTCGCGCGAGCGCGGTACGCGAAAGGGCAAAACTTCTTGAAATCGAACTTAATGAAGAACGGCTGCGGGTCGCGCTGCTCACCACGTCGCGCGCCAACCTTGATGCGGAAAGGAGCCTCGTGCGCAGGCTCTATCCGGACACCGACCAACCCGGTCTCTCTGCGCTTATGGAACGCCAGCGGCTGACAGACGAAGATCTTATCATTCTGATATCGGCGGCATTCCACCAGTTCGTTCCTCTGGCGTCTCTGACCGACGCCGCTCTGCAAACGGCCGCATCCGCAGGCGTCCAGGTCGATCTGGATGCGCTGGTCGAGCTGCTGATGAAATCGCGACGCGAGATCTTTCAGGTCGTGGAGCAGAGGACGGCTAACTTCGCACGTTGCCAGAATGAGCTCGTGAATGGCTGGGCGGATACGTTCCGTCTGGAGCGTCGGCTGCCGCTTGATCGAGCAGCTGCGCTGCTCGCCGTGCCCGCAACTGACTGGCGGGAGCCGCCACACCAGGAATATGTCGCAAACCTGCTCGAACACTTCGAAAAGCGCGTGGCTGGTGCCGTCGGGCGCGGCGTGTTGGTCCGCTTCACACTCGGCAAGACGACCCCACGTCTCGACCTCACGGAACTTGGAACAGCGCTGCGTCCCGCCGATGCGTTACTCAATCACGTTCTGTCGAGGGTAGAGCTTCCTACCGATATTGACGCAGCCGCCTATCTCGACGATCCCGCGCGCGAAAGCCGGCTGCGGCGCCTGGTTAGCCATGCCCAGACCTTCCGCCGCGACACCGGCATCGACGGGCGCTATCTCGGCTTCCCATTCTTGCTGGTCCGGACGAGCGAAACTACCAAGCCACGGCTCGCACCGGTACTGCTGTGGCCTGTCACCGTTGAAATGCAGAGCGGAAGCGCGCGCACTGCCACGCTGATGTTCGATCCCCAGCGCGAGGAGGTTCGCCTCAATCCCGCTCTAGAAGGCATCCTCGGTACGGAAGCCTTCGGTCACTGGCGCACGGCACGCGATGAGCTCTTGGCCCGGGCCTCGTTTCGGCTTGGCGATGCAATCGACGTCTTCGGCGCGCTCGCAACGCCATTGGGCCGGTCTCTCGTTCCCTTACCGGGCAAGGATGCGAGCGCGCCGAATGGCATTCAGAAGCTTCTGCCCTCCGCCGCACTCTTCAACGCGGAGTTCACTGGACAGTCCGTCGCGGAAGATTTGCGCCAGATGCGGCATCGACAGCCCAGTGGAACTGCACTCGAAGCTGCGTTGCGCGTTACGTCGGCACCACAAGATTTGGCACCCACGCTCGGCGCGCCGGAGCTGGAACGGTACATTACCGTCGAGAGTGACCCATCCCAGGATCTTGCAGTGCTTCGGGCACGTAACGCGCCAGGTTTGCTGATCGAGGGTCCACCGGGAACGGGCAAGTCGCAAACCATCGTCAATATCATCGCCGACGCGCTCGGCCGCGGGGAGACAGTCCTCGTAGTCTGCCAGAAACAGGCGGCGCTGCGGGTTGTCGAAAAGCGACTGCAGGCCGAGGGCTTGGACAACCGACTGTTCCGCGTCGCGGATATCAACCGAGACAGAACTAGAATCATCAATGCTCTTCGCGACCAAGTGCCCGCGGTACGCGCCCAGTCGCCGGGACGAGTGGCGGGCGTCCGCCGCACCAGGGCCGAGAAGGCAGGACGTATTGAGATCCTTGAGCAGGAGATCGATCGCTATCATCACGCCCTACACGCGATTGACGATCTCACCGGGCTTAGCTACCGCGATCTAATCGGCGAGCTAATAGGGCTGGAGTCCGAAGGCGTGGTGTTGGAGTTACCTCCGCTTCGACCGATCCTGGGCCGTCTAGATCGCGGGGCGTTGGCGCGGTTCGAACAAGCCTGTTCGCCGCTGGCGCGGCTCTGGCTAGAGTCGGAGTTTGAAAACAGTCCACTTCACGTTTTGCGTCCATTTGCGGTGGACGACACCGTCGCGGACGAATTTCATCAGGATCTCAGCCAGCTGTTTGCGGCGGAGCGCGCCCGATCTGTCGTCATCGGTGCTGCAGCGCCGTCCTTCGTGGTCGCAGAGACGGGCGTGCACAAGACATGGCTCGACACCGCTTCCTCGTCTATCATGCGTATGCCAGATGGCGAGCGAGTTCGGCTTGCGAAGTGGGCATCGCTTCTCTGTTCGCCCGAAACTGGTTTAGCCACGAGCGCGGAATTCATCGCGGAGCTGGAACAAATTCAGCAAGAGAATGCAAAATTAAACTCCAAACATCATAGCCCCGCGCTATTCGAGCACCTCGTCGACCTCCCCGAATTTGAGCTGAAACGCCATGCAGAAACCGCGCAGGCAGTCCTGACTCCGACGACCTCGTTTCGGCGTCTCAGCCCGTCGCGCTGGCGCCGCCGCCGGATCATCCGCACGACACTCGCCGGCTGGGGACAGTCTTTCAACGACGGCATCTTGGCACAGCTTCGCCTAGCGGCCGAACTTGAGCTAGCGCTTCGTCCTTTTCGTGAGCGCTTGGCGAACATCTGCCGCACGCTTGAGATCGATGTGGATTTCAAAAGCATGCCGTACCACGAACTGCAGCGCAATGTAGGTCATTTGCTGCGAGCATTGCGCAGCGTGATAACTGCAGCGGAAATCGTGCGGACCTGCCCCATGCACGGCGAATGCTTGACCGCTGTTCGGGCGGGGACGTTGGAAGCCATTGAAGCATTTCTGAGCAATTATCAGCAGGCCATTGCGCGCAGCGACGCGCGGATAGTGAGTTCGGCCGCGCTCACACGACTGCACCGCTGGTTTAATGAGTCGTGGCAGCTTGAGGCATCGGCGCTGCTTCAGCAGGAGAGACCGCTAGCAAATTTGCTTGCAACTCTCGTGAGCGGCCTTGGAAGCCTTGCGCCCTATCAGCGCTTCCGCGGTCGCGCAGCCTCGCTGGAGCCTGAGGCCCTGACGATTTTAGCGCAATTCCGCCCCTTGGCCGCCAGGCTGAAGCAGCATAAGCCTGTCGAATGGGAAGGCATTCTACAGCGAACGATGCGGCGGGAGGCGCTTCGCGCGTGGAAGTCCCGCATCGAGGCGGCATGGCCGGAACTCTCCTTGGAGCGCGAGGAACTGGAGCGCAAGATTGTTGTGCTTGAGCAACTCGACAAAGAGCAGCGCACATTGAACCGGCAATTGCTCGGCATAGACATGAACAGCAGTGGGCTTGGATCGCAAAGCAAGTGGGATGCGATTACGCGTCTCTCCGGCGCGAGGGCTCTGCGCCTGCGCGAAATCCTCGATCAGGGAACCGAACTCGGCCTAATGGGGCTCCGCCCGATCTGGCTAATGAGTCCCGACGTAGCGAGCCGTGTGCTGCCTCTCAAGGCGGGCCTGTTCGATCTCGTCGTATTCGACGAGGCCTCGCAGATGCCAGTGGAGCACGCCATTCCCACGCTCTTCCGCGCGAGACGGGCCGTGATCTCTGGTGACGAAAAACAAATGCCCCCTTCTAGCTTTTTTGCAAGCCGGTTGGACGGCGACGAGGACGACGATTCCGATCCGGAAAATTTGGAAGACATCACCGATGCCGAACGCGCAGTGAACGAAGATATGTGGAACCGACGGGAGGTGCAAAGCTGTCCGGATTTGCTGCAACTTGGGCGCAGCGTGCTACCGACCGCTATGTTGCAAATCCACTACCGCTCAGCCTACCGCGAGCTCATCGGCTATTCGAATAGCGCCTTCTACAAAAATAGCCTGAATGTGCCCGCCCAGCATCCCGATGAGAAGGTCAGGCGCGCGCAGCCGATCGAAGTGATTCGGGTCGATGGCGTCTACCAGGGCCAGACGAACGCCGCGGAAGCCGCTTCCGTCGTGGAGACGCTCGCACGCCTATGGGCCGCGCCGTACGAAGTGCGGCCGAGCATCGGGGTCGTCTCTTTCAATCGCAAGCAGGCCGACCTGATCGAGGATTCTATCGAAAAGCGCGCTGCCGACGATCCGGCCTTCCTGAGTGCCCTACAGCGCGAGCGAGAGCGGCAGCAGGCGGGCGAAGACATGGGCTTCTTCGTGAAGAACGTCGAAAACGTTCAGGGCGACGAACGCGACGTGATCATCTTCTCGACCACATTCGGACGCGATGCCCATGGTACGTTCAAGCGCTTTTTTGGTGTCCTCGGCCAATCGGGTGGGGAACGGCGCCTCAACGTTGCCGTTACGCGCGCACGTACTAAAGTCATCTTGCTGACTTCTATGCCGGTTAAGGATATCTCCGACTGGCTTGCGGCTGGGCGCCTTCCCGACAAACCGCGCGACTATCTTCAGGCCTATCTCGATTATGCGTCGAAAGTATCCAACGGCGATCTCGAGACCGCACGCACGGGGCAGGCGCGTCTCGGTCAAGAAGTACGTCGCGCATGGGATGAAGAAGTAACGGAAGACGGTTTCACTGCCTCCATCGCCGCGTTCATCCGTGAGCTCGGCTACGAACCGGTCTCGACGCGGAATAGCGATGCCTTCCGGCTCGATTTCGCGATCGAAAATCCCAGGACCGGACTTTTTGCGATTGGGATCGAATGCGATGCGCCGCGCCATCCGCTGTTGTCGCGCGCCCGCGCCCGCGAGATCTGGAGGCCGAACGTGCTGAAACGGTCTGTCCCCCGCCTGCACCGCGTGTCGTCAAGCGGCTGGTACAATCGCGGGGAGGAAGAACGGGCGCGGCTACGCGCTGCCGTGCAGGCGGCGCTAATTGGGGACGAAGCAGCATGAGTGGCCCGAAAGTCGTCCGCGTCGTTACTCGTGAAGAGATTGAAGCAATCTGCCGTGGACATTTTCGTGACGTGGAAACGGCGATTGCAGCTGTTTTGCAGGTAGCGGAGCGGCTCGATCGGTTGAGCGAAGGAGTGCAAGAGGAGCTCGCGCGTCAGAAGGAGGTAGTTGTTTCGCTGTTAAAGGCCGAAAACTGGATGGAAATCCAAAAGCGCGGACCCGCAATCGTCGCCCGTCTCCAAGCATATACAGATCAGATACGGGCCGATGCTGTCGCTGCCGCAGCGGCCGACCGTGCGAAAGGCCGTCGTCTCGCGGAAGGCGCCCGAACACTGGTCGCTGCGCTCGAAAAGGCCGGACAAGCCGTTGCCCCTCAGCTTCGCGCCGCGGTCCAAATTGCGACGACCGCTGATCCTGATGAACTCGTTACAATCGAAGCTCAGCTCAGCGAAGGTATGCGCCAGCTTGCGACGGCGAGCGCGAGCACCAGCGGCGAGGGCAGCGCCGCGCTGGGCATGGCGGACCGACTCGGGGCCGGCCTCGTGAGCCAGTCCCTTGGGAGTTGGTTGGCCAGCGTTGTTCCCCCGAACTCGCGCGAAACGCGCCTCGACGCAGTAATTGCTGAGTTGAGGGTGAGGGCCGATCCGGACACTGTCCACGCGTTTGAACGACGAGCGTTCGAAATTGCAAGAAGGGAAGACGATCAACGCGACCTGCTCATGGACTCTTTGATCCTGGAAGCCAGTCGATTGGCAGCCCAGCGCCGGGCATCGGAGCAGGCGGCTTTCCGGCTACAATTGGCGCTTGCATCTCTTTCGCCGCTGACTACCGAGGAGACCAAGACGCTTGCCGCGCGAATCAACGTCGCGATTGCAAGCGTCGATGGGGACGAAGGCGCAGCCCTCTGCGACGAGGCAGCTGCGCTCGTCGATCGCGAAGCCAAATCATTTGCCGCACGGGCTCGCCGCGAGGCGGTTCTGAAAGGGCTTTCAGCTCTCGGCTATGAGATACGGGAAGGCATGGAGACTGCGTGGGCAAAGGATGGCCGAGTCGTCGTGCGAAAGCCGGGAACCAAGGATTATGGGGTTGAACTCGGCGCTCCGGCTGACGCCTCACGGCTTCAGGTGCGGCTGGTAGGCTCCGACAAGCCTGTCTCCGCACGCAGCGTTGAGCGCGAT
>CANJXY010000208.1 GCA_947478925.1 Hyphomonadaceae bacterium
AATCTGCCTGGCTTGCCCATAACTTGGATCGGAAACGGCGTTGAGATTCAGTGTCCGCACGTCAAAAGCGATGGACAGCGTGGACTGTCTTCCCGGCTGGATTTGAAACGAAAACTTGCAGGGCGAATCCTCATTCATGGACGTGGTGTGATAGCCGTCGCTCACCTTCGTGGTTGCGATAAGCTCATCCACCGCCTGGCGATAGGCTTGCGCCGGCGGAATGCTCGGTACGGCGGGCGTTGTGGAACAGGCCGTCGCGAAGGCGATGAAGCAAATCGAAAGCAAACGGCGCATGAACGGCCCTCCCAAGGCGCGTATGTTCGGGCTCAGGTAAGCGGGCCGACAATCCTTTTTTGCCCAATTCTGCCGGTCATCCGCGCCTGATCCTCGACGTTTTGGGAGACGAGATCCCTACGGCGGCGTGGTCATGCGCCCGGCTACTCCGGCGTCGCGTTCCAGGCGTCGGTGAAGTGCTGGGCGAAAGATTGCTTGTCGGTTTCGGAGAAGTAGCTGTTCATGACGAGGCCAAGCCAATAGTCGAGGCCCTCACCGGGCGCGACCTTTCGCGCTTTGCGCACGGCCTCCTGCGCTTCGGCAGTGCGCCCGAGCGCCTGGAGGCACACCACGCGGGACATTTGTGGGTAGGCAAATGCCGGATCGAGGCGTGCATACTCCGTGCAGGCCGCAAGCGCCTGTTCCAGTCGGCCAAGGCCGTAGAGCGCCCAGCACCGATGCCCCAGCGTCATCACGGTCTGGAAGGCGCGCGGCGCCACACGATCACCTTCCGCCAACTGCTCAAGCGCTTCTTGGTACCGTTCAGAATGAATGAGACTGGCCGCCAGAACTTGCCGGGAATCGATCGAGCTTGGGTTCAAGGCAACCGCACGTTCGCCGAAGGACAGGGCTTCGTGCGCGCGCTGTGCGTTGATGAGGACATGAGTCACCTGGAACAGCACAGTTGCATGGTTTGGATTGAGCGATAGAGCGGCGTCGGCCTGTTGCTCCGCTTCTTCGATGAGCGCCCGATCACGAAAACCCCTCTGATTGTATTGGAGCGCAAGGGCCATCGCCAACGTCGCCCGTGCTACGGCGTAGTCGGGCGCGAGGGACACAGCGCGCCGCGCTTCCGCGACAGCCAGCGCCAGGTTTTCTGACGTAAAGCGCGCATAGGCCGCCCACGACCGCATCACCGCCTCCCAGGCAGTGATGTCGCCGGGCTTCTTCAGCGCGCGTTCCATCTCCTGCTTTTGGATCTGCACGCCAAGATGGGCAGCGAGTTCCTCGACCAGCTCCTCCTGCAATTCAGCAAGCTCCGAGAGCGGACGATCGAACTTTTGTGTCCACAGGATCGCGCTGGTCTCCGCCTCCACCAATTGCGCGGTGACGCGCAAGCTTTGTCCGACGCGGCGGGTGTTGCCTTCCAGGATGTATTTCGCGCCCAGCTCCAGGCCGATCGTGCGCAGGTCCGACGTGTTCTTGCGGTAAGCCATCGTCGAGCTTTGCGAGATCACCTTGAGGCCGCGGCCCAGCGACAAGGCCGCCGCTATATCCTCGCCCATGCCGCCGGCGAACACCTCGTCCGCCCGCTCGGTTGAGCGGTTGGTGAAGGGCAGGATGGCGATGGATGGCTTGGAGCCTCGGGCGCCGGGCGTAGCTTGCACGATGGCGGCGGAAGGCTGAGGCGCCGGGAGTGGCCCGGGCGCAGCCGCCCGCTCGCGCCCGACAAACCGGGCGACATCCGCGCGAAACCCCAGCCAAACCCGGTCGGTCGTCTCCCCTCGCCAATGCGCAAGCTCCGCGGTCTGCGTCAGCTCGAACATGATCGGGCGTTCGCAGGGCTCGATCATGCAGGGCACTAGCGTCTTGTTGCGATCCGCCAGCGTCGCCTCGGCACGCACCCAGCGGGAGGCGACCGACCTCTTCGACCACAGCACTACGACAGCCTTGGCCGTGCGCAGTGCCGTTTCGGTCACTTCATCGTAGGCTTCGCCCGTCCGCAGGCCGACATCCCACCAGACGTTGAAGCCCTGCGCCTCGAACGCCTCCGCGAACAGCTTCGCGCGCGCCTGGTCCTCGCGATTGTAGGAGAGAAAGATGTCCGGCTGCGTGGTCATGCGAAGAACACGTCCTTCGGATGGTCGCGGAATCGTTCGCATTCGGAGCGGAAATCGTAGGGGACGACATCCGCGCAATCCGGCCATTTCTGCGTCGCGAGCCAATACTCGACCAGACCGAGCCGGGCGCACAGCTTCACGAAACGGGGATCGGCCCGCAGTTCCGGGAAGGCGGCTGGAAACAGAAGGTGAGTGCGGTAGGCGTTGGGTCCCAGCTGGTCTCGCGGGCTACCGGCGGGGCCGAGCTTCGCCCTGTCCAGAAGGTCATAGGTCTCATCGATATAGCCGAGATGGGCGAGATAAAGCGCCGGAGCCGCATCAGCGTGGCCGGTAGTCTCGACCCGCTTGCGCACAGCGCCGAGTAGCCGCTGCCGGTTCTCAGCCGTCGGATCACGCATCACCTCGATCAATCGCAGTACGCCGGTGTGTTCGCGCAGCGGATACTTCGCCAACCGCGCCGGATCGGTCAGCGCGTCCACCGCCGCCCAGTCGTCCTGATGGGCGCACGCGATGATGAGTAAAATCGCGGTGTGGTGGTCATCCGGAAAGTTTGCCACAGCACGCTCCATCACGGCGCGGCCTTCGGCGAAGCGCCCTGAACGCCACAGGGTCTGCCCGCGCGCCACATCAGTCATCGGGTTCAGGCGATCCAATTCCTGCAGGCGCAATGCATGATCGGCGGCTTCGCGCATACGCCCTAAACACTCAGTCCCGTGGGCAAGCAAACCCAGAACTTCCGGTGTTCTGACGCCTGTCTCCGCCATGCGCTGCATGATTTTGTCTGCTGTGAGAAAATCACCGAATGGAGCGACTAGCCCCCACTCGGCGGCCGCAGCCATTGCATTGTCCGCATCGAGCGCGCGGCAGCGCGCGACTTCCTCGCCAATCACCCGCGCGACCGGCTTACGCTCCTCAAAGGGCAGGAACATCAGCAGCCATGAACGCATCAACGCCAACAGGCCCCAGGCGTCGGCAAAGTTTGGCGCCTCCTGCCTCGCTGACTCAAGCAGCGGAATGCACCGCCGAAGCGTGTCGGGGTTTGTGAACAAAACGCCCCGGCACCGGAGATACAAATCGTAGGCTTCGGGATTGATCGGTACGGACTTTGGCGGAAAGAACGCCGTATCCAGCGCAGCCGCAATCGCCTCCGAAATCTCGTCCTGAACGGCAAAGATGTCGTCGAGGTCGCGATCATACTTGTCCGACCACAGTGTTGTCTGCGTCGCCGCCTCAGTCAGGTGCGCAGCGATCCGCACCTTGCTGCCGCCGCGGCGGATCGAGCCGTCGAGCACATGCGTTGCCTTCAGCGACTGCGCAGCCTTCGGCTTATCGGCGCCGCGGAACTGGAAACTGGAGGTGCGGCCGATGACTTTCAGCTTCGAGCCGCGCTGAATACGGCCAAGAATGTCCTCGCTAACGCCGTCGGAGAAGAACTGCATCTCCGCATCGCTGGAGAGGTTGTCGAAGGGCAGTACAGCCAGAAGCGTTTCCGACGGTTTCGCGGGTTCGGCCGCGATCTCGCGCAGTGTCTCCTTGATGGCCACGGGCGCGGCCTCTCGGCCAACGAACCTATGGACGTCTGAGAGGAATGCCTTCCACGCGCGGTCCTGCGCGTCTCCGCCCCAATGGCTCAGCTCCGCGGTCTGCGTCAGCTCGAACATGATCGGGCGTTCGCAGGGCTCGATCATGCAGGGCACTAGCGTCTTGTTGCGATCCGCCAGCGTCGCCTCGGCGCGCACCCAGCGAGAAACGACGGACTTCTTAGACCACAGCACAACCACAGCCTTCGCCATCCGCAGCGCGGTCTCAGTCACTTCGTCATAGGCCTCGCCCGCCCGCAGGGTCGTATCCCACCAGACATCAAGGCCCTGCGCCTGGAACGCTTCTGCGAACCTGCGCGCAACGGCCTGATCTTCGCGGTTATACGAGAGGAAAACGTCCGGCACGCCCAACCCCGCTGGAATGACCAGCAGGACTACAGGAGCCTAGGGCAAAGGTCGATTCATGCCGGAGGATGCCATATGTTACGAACGACCGGGATTGGGCGAGGAACAGCCGGGTTCGCCAAGGCAGGATGACTGGCGGCTTTGGATCGGCTCAGCCATTTGGCCACAATCACCACTCCGACGAACTCGGGGCCCAATCCAGCCAGTCACCTCAGCGCTCTGGGCGCAGAACTGATCGTATGCGAGAGATTTGTTGGATCGTGCGCGGCTGTGGTCCGAAAAACCTGCATCACAATCCCACACGATCGCGCGCGAGATGCAAGGCGATGGACGGATATCTTGACGCGCCGAATTGCTAGCAAGCTATGTGTGGGCTGAACTCCGGAGAGAATTGTTCGAAGCCTATGCCGCGGCGCTTCGCTCAGCTGGCTCTTGATCTGCTTGCTCTTTGCGAGCCGCACGCCCGTTCGAACGGTAAATCGCGCTCTACCGGGACCAGGAAGGTGCGCAAGCGACTCGCGCGTTGCCCTAGCGCGCTCGGCCGTCGATGAAACGATCGGCGCATTCGTCTACGAACTCGTCGGACTCTATTCAAATCTATCAAATGCCCCCATCATAGGTGGGGGTTAATTGGGGAAGGGGCGCGACTGGAGCATCGCAATGGTTCAAGCAGATCGCGAGCGCTCCGCGGCCACGCTGCGCCTGGTTGAGGCGCTCGCGGGTATTGGCCATTGGCGGTACGATCTTGCAACGGAACAGGTGTTCTGGTCGGACGAAGTCTACCGGATACACGGTCTCGTACCGCGCTCGATCGCTCCGGACTTCCCGACCGTCATTGCCGCTTATCATGCCGACGACCAATCGGCTCTGGTCGGGTATGTGTCGAGAGCCATAGCGAGCGGAGAGGGTTACGCTTTCAAGCTGCGGCTGAAGCGCCCCTCGGATGGCGAGCAGCGGATCGTTCGCGCAGTCGCTGAGGCCAGGCGTGACAGCGAGGGACGTACCGTTGAACTCTTCGGCGTCTTTCAGGACATCACCGACGACGAAAACGCTCGCATTCGGATTGCCGATAGCGAAGCGAAGTACCGATTGCTGGCGGAGAATGCCCGCGACATCATTATGCGTGCGGGGCCTCAGGGGATCATATCGTACGCTTCTCCCTCATGCCGGCTTCTTGGTTTCGAACCGGAGCAGGCTATTGGCCGCTCCACTCTCGATTTCGTGGCCAGTGAAGATCGCGAACGTGTGTCCGCCACTCTCCAGCAATTGTTCAGCGGCGAAGAGCCGGACCCGACACTGGATCGCGAGTTCAGGGTAAGGGGCACCGATGGACGCGAGTTCTGGCTGGAGGGCCGGCCCAGTGTTCTGCGCGACGAAAGCGGATCGCCGGTGGAGTTTGTCACGGCATTTCGTGATGTCACGGAACGCAAAGGACTTATTGATCGCCTTGGAGCGGCCATTGGCCGTGCGGACGCGGCACTACAGCAGAAGCAGGAACTGGTCACCAACCTCACACACGATTTCAAGGCGCCCCTGGGCGCCATACTGGCATACGCCGCGCGCTTGAAGGCGGACGAGTCGCCAGACATGGCAGCCGTTGGGGGCAAAATCGCTTTTCAGGCGGAGGAGTTGCTGGCGATGGTCGGCGATCTCCTCGACCGCGCTGCGTTGGACGCTGGCAAGTTGTACGTTCGGGAAGAGGCGTTCAGCCTAAGCTCCCTTGTGGCCTCCGTCATCGACGCGCTCGCGCCTGCCATCGGTGACAAGACGCTGACGCTTGAGATGGTTATGCACCCTGACGCACCACGCGTGGTCACTGGCGACAAGGGGCGCACACGTCGTGTCCTCATGAATCTCGCCGGAAATGCGATCAAGTTTGCGGACGTCGGAGAGGTGACGATCGAAGTGCGGCCGTGTGAGCAAACGGGCTGGATCCGCTTCAGCGTGACAGACGATGGTCCTGGTCTCTCCGAAGCCATGATACCGCGGCTGTTCGAGCGGTTCATGTCGCCCGTGGAGCCGATGCTCCCTGATCGTCGGGGGCATGGTCTCGGCCTCGCTATCTGCAAGGACATCATTGGCGAGCTCGGCGGTGACATTGGTTGGTCGCCGAATACCGAGGGGCTGGGGAGTAAGTTCTGGTTTGAAATTCCGCTGCCCGAGTCCTTCATCACTTTGTCCGATGCCAACGCAGCACTTCCGGCCAAATCGGTTCTAGTGATTGACGACAATCCTGCGTTCCGGGTCCTTCTCCGAGAGATGCTGCGCGCGATGGGTCACGACGTCATTGTCTGCGGTTCCGGCGCGAGCGGACTCGCGGCTGCGCATGACAAACGCTTTGACGTCGCTTTCGTCGATCTCATGCTGCTGGATGCAAGCGGCGAGGATGTCGTTCTCGCGTTGCGTGCTGTTGAGCCCGGTCCAGCAATCGTGCTCATGTCCGCC